>CAJFPF010000120.1 GCA_904398655.1 uncultured Anaerotruncus sp.
CGGCCAGTGGTTCACCCCCCTGCGGGAGGCCCTCTCCGCCTTTGTGGACAGCACCCAGCAGACGGTGAACGGGGATGTGAAGCTCAAACTCTATAAGGGTAACCTCACCCCCGCCGGCATGACCTCCCCCGACTCCCTCTACTCCGAGGAGATCGCCACTTTTGGCGAGGACCATGTCTATGACCAGGCGGATTCGGCCGGGTTTATCAACCTGTTTGGCCTGCCCATCAAGGTCAAAGCGCTTTTGGAGCAGAAAAAGCTCAAATAAGTCCCGCGGCACCGGCCGCGGCAGGGGCCCGCTCCCCCGCCGCGGCCTTTTCCGTTCAACTTGGCCGCAACTTTTCAACAAATCGCCGTGGTAAGACGGCCTAGAGAGGTGTTTAAAACCATGAAACTGTGGGCTGGCAGATTTTCCAAGGAGGCGGACAGCCGGGTCAACGACTTCAACTCCTCCATCCGGTTTGACTCCCGGATGTTTCGGGAGGACATCCAGGGCTCCCTGGCCCATGCGGCCATGCTGGCCGGCCAGGGGATCATCTCCCAGGAGGATGAACAGGCCATCGCCCAGGGGCTGGAGGGGATCCTCCAGGACCTGGAGAGCGGCAAACTGGCCTTTGACCCCGACGCCGAGGACATCCACATGTTCATCGAGGCGGAGCTCACCGCCCGCATCGGCCAGGCGGGCAAACGGCTGCACACCGCCCGCAGCCGCAACGACCAGGTGGCGCTGGACCTGCGCCTCTACCTGCGCCGGGAGCTCAAAGAGATCAAGGCCCTTCTGAAGGGGCTGGTCTCGGAACTCTGCAACCAGGCGGCCAAGTACGCGGACACGGTGATGCCCGGCTACACCCACCTCCAGCGGGCCCAGCCCATCACCTTTGGCCACCACCTGATGGCCTATGCCTGGATGTTCCGGCGGGACCTGCTGCGGCTGGCGGACGCGGCCGCCCGGATGGACAGCATGCCCCTGGGATCGGGGGCGCTGGCGGGCACCACCTATCCCATCGACCGGTGGCAGACCGCCCAGGCCCTGGGCTTTTCGGAGCCCTGCCCCAACTCGCTGGACGGGGTGTCCGACCGGGACTACTGCATCGAGCTGGCCAGCGCCTTTTCCATCCTGATGATGCACCTCTCCCGGCTGTCGGAGGAGGTGGTGGCCTGGTGCTCCTGGGAGTTCAAGTTCATCGAGCTGGACGATGCCTTCGCCACCGGCAGCTCCATCATGCCCCAGAAGAAAAACCCGGATGTGGCCGAGCTGGTCCGGGGGAAGACCGGCCGGGTCTATGGGGACCTGATGGCCCTGCTCACGGTGATGAAGGGGCTGCCCCTGGCCTACAACAAGGACATGCAGGAGGACAAGGAGGCCATCTTTGACGGGGTGGACACGGTGAAGCTGTGCATCGCCACCTTCACCCCCATGCTGGCCACTATGACGGTGCTAAAGGAAAACATGCGGGCGGCCGCGGCCAAGGGGTTCATCAACGCCACCGACTGCGCCGACTACCTGGTGAAAAAGGGGATGCCCTTCCGGGACGCCTACAAACTCACCGGCGGGCTGGTGGCCCAGTGTGTGCGGGAGGGCAAGACCCTGGAGACCCTGTCCCTGGCCGACTATCAGAGGGCCAGTGCCCTGTTCGGCCCGGACGTGTATGAGGCCATCAGCCTGGACGCCTGCGTCCAGGGGCGCACCAGCTACGGGGGGCCCGCCCCGGCGTCGGTGTTGGCACAGGTGGAGCAGATGCGGGCGTTTTTGGACGGCCTGGGGGAGTGAACCGGGCTGCCGGAGAGGGGGATTTGGTGTGAAAAAGTGGAAAGCGGGGGTCATCGGGGCCACCGGATACGCGGGGCAGGAGCTCTGCCGGCTGTTGCTGGGCCACCCGGAGGCGGAACTGGCAGCGGTGTCGTCGGTGACCTATGCCGGCCAGCGGCTGGACGGGGTCTATCCCCAGCTCAAGGGGTTCTGCGACCTGGTTTTGGGGGAGGAGGCCCAGGTGATCGACCGGTGCGACGTGGTGTTCGGCTCCCTGCCCGCCGGGCTCTCAGAGCCCATCGCCCGCCAGTGCTTGGAGGCGGGGAAGCTGTATATCGACATGGGGGCGGACTTCCGCCTGAAGAACGAGGCCGACTACCAGCAGTGGTACGGCAAGGCCTACGCCGACCCGGCGCTTCACGCCCAGGCGGTCTATTCCATCCCCGAGCTGCACCGGGAGCTGGTGCGGGGGGCCAAGCTGATCGGCAATCCCGGCTGCTACCCCACCTCCATCTGCCTGGGGCTGGCGCCGGTGGCCAGGGCGGACGCCGCCCAGCCGGACACCCTGGTGATCGACTCCAAATCCGGCACCACCGGGGCAGGGCGGGGGCTGGCGCTGAACACCCACCACCCCGAGTGCAACGAGGCGTTCGCCCCCTATAAGGTGGCCTGCCACCGGCACACGCCGGAG
>CAJFPF010000121.1 GCA_904398655.1 uncultured Anaerotruncus sp.
AGACTTGCACCCGCTCGCGCCCCTCATGAGGAGCGTAGCTCAGGACTGATGGCGCCGTTTTTGTGCTCCCCGGTCGTGGCCGCCCTTAGGCAGTGCGTGGCGGAGGGGCCGGGGTGGTAAGGCGGGCTTTTCTACGGAAAAGCTTCAGAAAATGGAAAGCCCCGCCGCGCTGCGTCCATCCGGACGCTCCACGGCGGGGAAACTTCCTCAAAAAGAGACCGGACATAAAAAAGAACCCCACAAGGGGGTTCTTTTTTATGCCTTAGGCGTCCCGCCCACAGCATTTCTTATACTTTTTACCGCTGCCGCAGGGGCAGGGATCGTTGCGGCCCACCTTGGCGGCGCTGCGCCGGGCAGGCTGTTTGGAGATGGTGCCATCACTGGAACCCAGGGCCTCCTGGGTGGGTTTGGCCACCTGCTCCCGCTTGGGTTCCTCCCGACGGCGGAGCTGCAGGGTAAACATCAGCTTCACCGTATCCTCCCGGATGGAGGCGATCATGGCGTCAAACATCTCGGAGCCCTCCAGCCGGTATTCCACCACAGGGTCCCGCTGGGCATAGCCCCGCAGATACATCCCCCGCTTCAGCTCCTCCATGTCGTCAATGTGCTGCATCCACTTGGTGTCCACATTGCGCAGCAGCACCACCCGTTCCACTTCCCGCATGATGGGGGAGGTGAACGCCTCTTCCCGCTTCTGATAGATCAAATCCGCCCGCTTGTTGAGCATATCTTTGATCTCCTGGGGGGTGACCTTCGCCAGCTGCTCGGTGTCATACCGCAGGTCGGAATCCACCGTAAGCCATCCCAGGAAATAATCCCGCAGGCCGGCCAGGTTCCAGTTGTCGTGGACCTCGGTGTCCGCCAGATACTGGTCCACCGTGGAATTGATGGTCTCGTGGACCATATTCTTAATGATGCCGCTGATATCCTCGCCATCCAGCACCTTGGCCCGCTGGGAGTAGATGACCTCACGCTGGGAGTTCATCACATCGTCAAACTGCAGGACGTTTTTGCGGATGCCAAAGTTGCGGGCCTCCACCTTCATCTGGGCGGATTCGATCGAGTTGGAGAGGATTTTGGCCTCAATGGGCATGTCATCCTCCGCCCCCAGCTTATCCATCAGCCCCTGGATCCGCTCGCCGCCGAACAGGCGCATCAGGTCGTCCTCCAGGGAGAGGTAGAACCGGGATTCGCCCGGGTCGCCCTGCCGTCCGGCACGGCCCCGCAGCTGGTTGTCGATCCGGCGGGACTCATGGCGCTCGGTGCCGATGATGAACAGGCCGCCGGCCTCCTTCACCTTTTCCGCCTCCACAGAGATCGACTTTTTAAACTCCTCCATCTTCTGCTGGAACAGCTCCCGGGCCTCCAGGATCAGCTGGTTGTCGGTCTCGGCAAAGCCGGTGGCCTCGCTGATGATCTCGTCATCATATCCCGCCCGGCGCAGCTCCGCCCGGGCCAGATATTCAGCGTTACCGCCCAGCATGATGTCGGTGCCGCGCCCGGCCATGTTGGTGGCGATGGTGACCGCGCCGAACTTGCCGGCCTGGGCCACAATCTCCGCCTCCTTGTCATGGAATTTGGCGTTGAGCACCTCATGGCGGATGCCCCGGCGTTTGAGCATGCCGGAGAGCAGCTCGGATTTTTCAATGGAGATGGTACCCACCAGCACCGGCTGGCCCTTCTCATGGCAGGCCACAATATTTTCAATCACCGCATGGAACTTGGCCTTTTCGGTCTTATAGACCGCGTCCGGATGGTCGATCCGGCAGACTGGGCGGTTGGTGGGGATCTCCACCACATCCAGCTTATAGATCTGCATGAACTCGTCCGCTTCGGTGAGGGCGGTACCGGTCATACCAGCCAGCTTCTCATACATCCGGAAGTAGTTTTGGAAGGTGATGGTAGCCAGGGTCTTGCTCTCCCGCTCCACCTTGACCCCCTCTTTGGCCTCAATCGCCTGATGGAGGCCCTCGTTATAGCGGCGGCCCAACATGAGGCGGCCGGTGAACTCATCCACAATGATGACTTCCCCGTCCTTCACCACATAGTCCACATCCCGCTTCATGATCCCATGGGCACGGATGGCCTGATTGATGTGGTGTTGCAGCTCCAGGTTGTCCCCATCGGTGAGGGTCTCCACCCCGAAGTAGGCCTCCGCCTTGGCCACGCCCGATTTGGTGAGGGTGACCGTCTTGGCCTTTTCGTCCACGATGTAGTCCCCATCCACATCGTCATGTTCCTCTTTGTTGTCGGTCTCCGCCACCCGGTAACATTTCAAGGTGCGGGCGAACCGGTCGGCCTTCTCATACATATCGGTGGATTTATCCCCCTGGCCGGAGATGATCAAGGGGGTACGGGCCTCGTCGATCAAAATCGAGTCCACCTCGTCCACGATGGCATAGTAGTGTTTGCGCTGGACCATGTCCTTCTTATAGATGACCATGTTGTCCCGCAGGTAATCAAAGCCGAATTCGTTGTTGGTGCCATAGGTGATGTCACAGTTATAGGCAGCCCGGCGCTCCTCGTTGGAGAGGCCGTGGACAATCAGCCCCACCGAAAGGCCCATGAACCGGTAGACCTTGCCCATCCATTCGCTGTCCCGCTTGGCCAGGTAGTCGTTCACCGTGACGATATGGACCCCTTTGCCGCTGAGTCCATTGAGGTAGGCGGGCAGGGTGGCCACCAATGTCTTGCCCTCGCCGGTACGCATCTCCGCGATCCGGCCCTGGTGCAGGATGATGCCGCCGATGACCTGCACGGGGAAATGGCGCATCCCCAACACCCGGTCAGAGGCCTCCCGGCAGGCGGCAAAGGCGTCGGGCAAAATATCGTCCAGCGTCTCCCCAGCGGCCAGGCGGGCTTTCAGGGCGGGGGTCACCGCCCGCAGTTCCGCATCGCTCATATTGCGGTATTTGTCCTCCAAAGCCAACACCTGCTGTTGGATGGGGAGGATCCGTTTCACTTCCCGTTCGGAATAGGTCCCGAACAGCTTTTGCAAAATACCCATTTTGTCACCTCGTTGCTTGTTGCTCTTCCGATCCCGGGGCGGGTAAAAAAACAATCCCCAAAGGTTAGTATGGCCAACAATTCCGCCGGAAAAGCATCTGGGGCGCATACTTTAACTTATACATTCTACACTCTACAGGCTCTAAAGTCAAATACTTCCCATGAGGATTCTGTGAACAAATCAAAAATTGAAGGGATTTTCTCTAAAAATGCCCCGATCTTTCGGCCTTTTGGTTGTTGGCAACGGTCTCTTCCGGGGACGGCCCGCCGCGGAGCGTCCGGATGGACGCAGCGCGGCGGGGCTTTCCATTTTCTGAAACTTCCCCGTAGAACAAGCCGCCTCCCTGTTTCGGCCTTTCCGTCACGTACCGCCTGAGGGCGGCCACGACCGGGGAGCACAAAAACGGCGCCATCAGTCCTGAGCTACGCTCCTCATGAGGGGCGCGAGCGGGTGCAA
>CAJFPF010000122.1 GCA_904398655.1 uncultured Anaerotruncus sp.
CACCTCTGGTTGGGTGTGGGTCAGCGCCACCGGGGTAGGTGTGGAAACTTTTCGTTGGATCGCCATGGAATCCTGCATAGGAGTTCCCTGCTGCATGAGCGGTACCTGAGACATTTCCAAGGAATTGGCATAAGCTGGTGAAAAGCGTCCTGCCAAAGCAGGAGCAGCCGCATTAGAGGTCTCCGAAACCGTCGGACGGGTCTTCCCACCCTTGGAAACCGGCGACTCTGCCATTAACTGCGCAGAAGGCAAATGGGTAGAAGTAGAGGCAGGAATAGGCGAACCATTCAAAAGGCGAGGGCTTTCTTCGGAACGGGCTTTCTGTAGATTCGGTTCTTGTGTCTGCGGTGCGGGAGCCGGGCGCCGTTCAGAGGGTTCCATCTCCCGCTGTCCCAATGGGGCTAAATTCTGGGCGATCTGCCGAGCCAATTGCTCCTGGTGCAAAACTTGTTCAGACTTTTCCAGCGGATTTTCCGGGTGAGCAAAAGCTGGAAAACCTGTATTTGCAGGTTTCCATCCAGAAGGCAGGGATTTTTCCGCTGAAGCCACAGGCGCCATCCAAGGAACCTCTCGATGCAATGACGTGTTGTCCACAGTTGAGGCGCTGGCGGCATGGACAGGCGGTACAATTCCCTGGATAGGCGGCGGAGCATCCTCCCGCCGGGAAATATCGGGAAACGCCTGTTGCTCTAATGGCACCTGTTTGGAAGCGGTCAGTCCCGCAGCCTGGTTTTTATGTAAGACATGAGAAAAGCGCACCTCCAACGTATGCGGCCGCATGGTGTTCGGCGCCGTCAAGGAAATCTCTTGGGCGTGGAACCGGGCAGATTCGTAAAAGGTGCGCTGGCGCTCCAACGCAGCACGTACACTGATATGGTATTCGTTTTTGATCTCCTGTACGTTCTTTTGAAAGACCGCCTTTTCCAACCGTAGCCGCTCACGCAAAACGGTCTGCACTGCCCGTTCGGTTTTGGTAGGGCTCCGGCTGGGTGCCGCATTGGACTGTTGAGATGGCTGGTTTTTTTGTTGGTGGGGCGGCAGCGTCAGGTGCAGTTGGATCACATATTCCGGCGCGGGCAGCGTCTGCTCCTCCGAGTCCTGACAATAGATCAAGGAGAGCGGACGGTAGCTTCCCAGCTGGCTCTGAGCCCGGGCGAGGATTCCTTGGGCAAAGGCCAAAAAAGCAAACGGCTCCGCAGCAAATACCCCCAGCTGGGGCAACACCGCCATATCCGTTTTACAAACCGTCATGTGTTCCATAAGTCAATCTCTTTTCCAATCAGATACATCCATTGTGCTGCAGCTCAATCCGGCTGACCGCCAGCATCGGCTGCATCGCATCCAAGCTGGGGCCCACATATTTGACCACCATGGCGTCATTCACCATCCAAGTACGTCTAAGCGCACCGGTATGATCTTTCAACGAGATAATCCCATTCACCGCCATATGCATTCCCTGGTTAAGCATATGCACCCATGCGGCAAAAGCGTCTGTTGAGGTGACTGTCCCCTGCTCCAACACCAATGTCTGGGGAACTACATTCTTAAAAAAGTATCGGGGGTAGGGACATCCCCCTTCACTATAAGTCTCATATTCAAACTCCATGGAAAGCCCTGATACAGAAGTGAAGTATCCGCTCATACCCACGGTGGGGACGCCAAAGGATACTTCAAAATATGTGTTGGGCACATATTCCGCGGACAACATGGTCTGTCACTGTCCTTTCCGCTATACCTGCTCCGGCGGGTTGGTTACGCGCTGGAAACCGGTGATCGTAAACTCCACCGTCTCTGTCATCACAGCGCTCTGACTACTATCCATGGGGGCCAGTTCATAGGAAACCGGCATAGCATTCAGAAGAGACCAGGTGATCCCCCGCCTCCCCTTTTCATCCAGAGCCACGATGTTGATTGTCCGATAGGACTGATTGCCTGTGGGTGGGGTAGCGCCTCCAGGCGCACAGGACAAAATCCACTCGAAAAATTCATTGTCCCCAATGACGCCTTTGGTCAGTGTCACCGGCTGAAAGGTAGTGATCGAGGGGATCATTTCAGGCACGCCCAGAGGGTCGGAGCCAACCCGGACAGGAATGGCCTGGGTTTGCATTTTGATCCCTGAGAACTGGGTAAAGGCAGCTACGATCCGCTCGCCTCCCTCTACCTCTACCAAAAACCGAAATGCCCGGAAGGGCTCTTGATATCTGATTGCTGCCATAACATCCCCCCACTGCAGCCTTAACGCAGCTCAAATGAACCCTTTTGGTTCCCGCTCAGTTTCCTGTTGATGCTGGAAACTTCCTCGCACCAACGGCGGCGTTCCCGGTGGTCCAGATTCATCAGCTCCTCATAGGGCCAATGCAGGTAGTACCCCAAAAACGCCATCTCCTGATAGAGCCGGTCCCGCGGGTATAGGGCCAACTCTAATCCGATAAAAAATCTAGCGGTGCCTCAAATGTCTGTCCGCAGTGCGGGCAGGTGATTCGGTAGGAAGGTGTCTCAGACATATTGATACGCTGGTATAAATCCTGTAGATAGGCCAAATCCATAGTAAATAAGCCCTCGATCACCCGGGTATTGATGGTGGAGAGGGTGCCTAGCTTGGTGATCACCCGGGAGAGCAAAATAATAGAGAGGTAGCCAGGATTCTGCTGCACTTTGGGATCCCGCATAGGAAGGATCTCGTCCGCAGCTGTGGCCAAACGCATGACCCCTTTGCGGTGTAGGTCACCGTTGGCGTCCAAATAGCCCTTGGGCAGTTCAAATTCAAATTCTGTCTGCATGGTCTCCTCCTAGCAGAACCCGGCGCACGGCCTACTTTGGCCAGGCGGCCACGGACCGTGCGCCGGGGCAATTGGATCAGCGGTTAGATCGTGCTGGGCTCTCCGGCAACACCGCCAGGGATGTGCTCCAAGCCTTCGTGGCACAGCTCCAGGGAATGGATCGCCACCTCTCCGCCCATAGCGGAGAGATCGGGCACGGTGTAGCTCACCGGCCAAGCATTGATCAGGTTCCAAGACGGCCCGGGATTGCCCGCGTCATCGAATAGGGTAATGGTCACATTGTGGCGGACCAGCCCAGTGGGCGGGGCGGTATTGGTGGGAGCTACCGAGTAGACCCACTCCAAAAAATCAGTGTCGTCGCTGACGCCCCAACGCAGGGTGACGTTGCCGAACTTGGTCAGGCCAGCCAATTTACGGGGAGTATTGCGCAGGTCGTCTCCCTCGCGATACTCAATGGCGTCCACCGAGGAACTCATGCCGGACACCTCAGAAAAACCCGCCCGGCTAATCCCGTCGATCTCCACCTGATAGCGAAATACTCTGTAGGGATAATTAATTGCCATGTTATCCTTGTCCTTTCATCGGAGTTAGGCGTTCTCAGCCTTCAGAGGAAGAGGCGGTATGCTGGGTAATGCGGAAGATTACAAACTCGGCAGGCTTCACCGGCGCAATGCCAATGTTGCAGATCAGCCGACCATTGTCAATGTCGTCCTGGGTCATGGTAGTGGGGCCACACTCCACAAAAAACGCCTCAGAAGGAGAGGACCCGGCCAGGGCGCCGTCCCGCCAACAGGTCGCTAGGAACATTTCAATGGTACGAGTCACACGGCCCCACAGCACCTCACTGTTGGGCTCGAACACCACCCAGTTGGTATTCGCTTTGATGGACTCCTCCACATAGATAAACAGACGGCGTACGTTCAGATATTTCCACAGGCCATTGGAGCTCATGGTGCGGGCGCCCCATACGCGGATGCCGCGGCCGGTGAAAGCACGAATGAGGTTGACGCCCTTGGGATTGAGGATATCCTGCTCCCCCTCATTGTAGTTGCAGCTCAAGCCGGTGCAGCCTCGCACAATCTCATTGGCCGGAGCCTTGTGGACTCCCCGCTCGTTGTCGGTGCGGGCATAAATGCCAGCCATGGCGCCGGAGGGCGGGAAATAGGCAGAACGCTTCGCCAACGGATCGAACATCTCCAACCAGGGATGGTAGATGGCACCATAGCTGGTATCATACATATCCCGGAACTCCACCACATCATTGGTCTTTTTGCGGTCAATGGGCAGATCCAAAATTGCAAAGCAGGACTTCTTGTTCTCACATTGGGCCAACAGAGCTGCCTGAACCTCTGGAATGGTGACACCAGGGATGGCCATAATGGATACGTCGGCACTCTCTAAAAATGCCGCCAAACCGCTACGTTTGCCCGGGCCGTTGTCTTCTCCCAGGTAAACACTGGCGTTGATGCCGCTGGTCTTGCCATCGCTGCCGCCATTTAGGGCAATCGTACCGGCGCCGCCTACCAGGTCAATGGGAGTCACGCCTTTGGCCGGCACGGGAGCAGCCGGCTTTTCCTCTTTGCCCTCCTTCTCCTTAGGTGCGGCAGGGGCAGCGGGGACAGGAGCCGGGGCTTTTTCCACGGAAACTTTCACCAGATCCGATTTCATCATGCGGGCGCCCACAAAATTGCCCGCCTCCGGATTGAGAGAGCAGTCATTGTAAACCTCTACCGCGTCGTCCAACTTCACGGTAAGGGTCACTTCACAGGTTTTAATGTACTTGGAGGTGCCAACCTTGGCATCCACTACATTCTGCGGGCAGGGAGAATCCAGGTTGACCACATTGTCCAGGGTCGAGAGAATCACAGCATAAGTAGCAGTCTTACCGTCAAACAGCTCGACCACATCGCCAGGATTGAAGCCCTCCGCATTCTTCAGGGTCAGCTCGGCCCCATTGGACGCCAGCACCTGGGTTTTTGCTTTGGAGGAGGGCTCCACAGTCACACGCAACTTGTTGCCCCATTCACCAGGGTTCGCGGCCTCTAGCCGAAGCAGGCCAGCGGCGGCCTTGGCGGGCAAAGCCCCTTCTGGCGCCACCCGCATGATATACGCCCGGGAGCCGCCATTGAGAAAGAACTGCTCCACAGCATAGGGCAAAAACCGCGCGCCACCAAACTTGGCTTCGCTCAGATATCCGCCGAACGCCCGCTTATAGTCTGCAAAGCTGGTGACTAACTGGGGCTTGCCTACCACTGGTCCTCTCTGGGCAAGGCCAAGAAAGCCGGCGGTGCTAGTGCTGACTCCCTGCATGGGAACCGCACCGGAGTCATACTCCTCCACATATACACCTGGGGATAAGTATTCTGCCATTCGCTTGTATGCTCCGCGCCCTCGGTTCTACACGGAGCAATCCTCCTTTCCGTTTGTTGCGGCGCACCCAGCAGGCACGCCTAGGGGATTATTTGGAATCTGCGCAGGCGCGCATTTTCTCCCAAAAGTAGCAGATAGCTGATGCGCTGTACGCCAACGCGCTGGCAATGGATTCCTGCGCGGAATAGAGATCATTGAGCACAACACTCACTCTCAACACCAGGCTATCCTTTGATAAAAATAGACTTCCCCGCTGGAGCCGCTCATTGGCCGCATTTGCCGCTTCTAAAGCAGCTGCCCGCTTGGGCGCCAAAAAAGGATAAATGCTGTAGATCAATACCATCTGAAATGCAAATCGGCAAACTACCTCCCATTGGAAAGCTCCTTGACAGAGAGAAAATCGCACTTCATCTCTTTCCTCTAGAAAAGGGACACCGCTCTCCCGTAAAAAATACAAGAGCTCCTTTCGGGGGTCTGTTGCGTCGTACTGTGGGTAATCTTCCATCATTTCTTCTGTTAGGCTCACGCCCCGCCGCTGGTAAGCGCCGCTGCCGGAAAGGGCTCCAAACCGGTAGTGACGGGAGAAAATGCTGCCGGTTCGTTGAGCGATAGGGGGCCGGTGTGTATCGAGGCTGGCTTTAGTACTTGGCTCGACTTGTGGTAGTCGAAGGGCTGTGCCAGAGGACATTCCACTGTTGCCAATAGTGCGCTCAACACACTGTTGCCCACCAAAGCTCCTAATGCCAGCACATCCTGTGGACGGGCAAGTGTATGAAAACTTCCTGTCCGCAGAAGTGATGCGGCCCGCAGAGCATCCCCTTCCAATAGGCGCTGCCCGGCTGGTTCCTGTGTCCAATATTTTTCTAAAGGAACCTCCCGTAAGGGCTGCTGCACCTGTTTTTCTTCCATGCCTCCTCCCTTCTACATCACTCCCGCTTTACATCGTCCTGGTCCTGGTTCGGTTGGTTGTTCCTGTCATCGTCCTCCGGCGGCGGCTCTGGAACGGCTTGCCTTTCCAGCAGCTGGGTAAGCTCCTGGGCGAAGCCCGGTTGCTCAAAATCAGCCAACGCCTGAACAGCCGCATCGGAAATTTCTCGTAACCTAGCGGTAAAGCGCTGCTTCATCTGCTGCTTTTTATCGATTAACGCCTGCGTTTTGACGATGGCATTCTGTAGAACCGCTCTGTCCTGAGAGGACTGGGAAACGGACAGCTGTTTATGGTAATCCTCCAGCAGCTTCCTTTCCTGGGTATCAGACAAAAAGGGGTAAGTTTTGCGCAATGTCTCAGCGCCACTTCCATCGGGTAACACATTTTCCCCTTGGGCCAATTTGGCCATGGAATCCGCTACTCGGCGGGCATCCCGTAACACATCCACCACCAGCCCCACCGCACCATCCACTTGGCCACGGTTAAAGACTACCTGGTCGGGGGGATTCCCCGCCACATTGCGCCGTTGAGAACTAGATTCGAATAACTTTTGTTGCCGCTGATTGGCCGGTTGGGATTGACCAACTGTACGTTTGAGACAAGAGAAGAGCATCATTTTGCCGCTGCCTCGCAGCACTGCCCCCGCCAATGTCCCCCTTTGGAAAGCAACTTGGGAAAAGCGGTTTAAAAACATATGATCTGCCGGAAAAGGCGAAGGAGACACCAAGTGGTCCATATCGGTTGCTCCCCCGCCCAGGCCGCCCAACTCTCGACCGGATAATGGACCCATGCGAGTTTCAGGGGCATCCCTGGTGCCCTCCAGGCCTTCCATGCCCGGAGATTGCTCAGGCAACTGCCCCTCCTCCATAGTTCCTAACATCTGGGCCTTGCGGCTTCCGATCCAGTCAAATGTACGCTGGAAGTCCTCTGTCACATGGGCGATGGGATCGCGATTTTGGAAAAACTCCGCACCCGCCGCACCGGCCAACTGCCGGCGGACAGTACGCTCTAACTGGGACTGTGCCCCTTGGGGAGCAGATATCGCCCGCTTTTTGCGCTGTTGTAAACCATTCATTCGAAAATTTAGAGGTTTTACTGCGGATGCCATCCGGTATCCACGGAATTGTATGTATACTTTTGCAATTAGCGGATAGAAATTGTTATCGCCTGTTTTGAGCAGGCGATAACAAGAGGGCACCCTCTTGTTAATTTATCATGATCCAATCAGGGTTAAAGGCACGGACCATTTTCTAAGGATCTCCACCATTTAACTTTACGTTTATTATAATTCATTCCTCCCATCTTGTCTATAGAAATTGTCACAAAACTTGGTAAAATGTCTCAAATATGCCATCGGCTCCTATGCCTGCATGATCATCTATGCTATCTACGGATATCTCCCTCCAGAGTGCCTTCTGACCACTTCTAGGGATGGGTGCGCCCTCCCACCAGAGGGGGGGACAACAACTATAACATATGCCCCATATGTTATAGTTAATCATACAATGTTTTAAAATTCTCTGAATTTTAAAACATTGGAACGTATAAATATAAATCCAACTACCTCAAAAAAATTTATAGCAATCACTTCATTTCTCTAAATTATTTTCTAAAAACCAGATCAAGCATCAAAATATATTTTGACCTGCGTACTGTGAAGATCATAAAAAAATACACTTTATCTTGCGCTTCAAATATTTCACATAAAATTTACATTGATTTCATGATCGTATGTACTTACTATCATTTTATCCGGTATGAAGGTGTCAATATCTTGAAGATTTATTGTGAAAGAGTTGTTCACTCAAATTAAACCCTGTTTCAGCCCTCTCCGCATCTGCATGCCCCAGCAATACTCGAACCCAACGCCTCCTTCCTGTAAACGCTTGTACTCAACCCTGCATATCTGCCTGCAGCGGGCCTTTTTTCAGCGTTCCATTCACAGTGATCACATGGCCCCAGAACAGATCGTCGTCCTCATACCAGGCGGTAAAACGGCCGCCGGGAGATACTGTAAACTCGGTGAGGAGGATGCGCCGGGCAAACTCATCCTCGGTGATGGG
>CAJFPF010000123.1 GCA_904398655.1 uncultured Anaerotruncus sp.
AGTGTGCCGTGTGCTTCACTTCATTTTTCATTTGCGTAAAACCTCCTTGCTCTTTCGTGATGCGGTTGCCAAACCATCTCGATTGTAGCACGGAGGTTTTATTTGCCAAGGCTTTTTTTATTTACCCCTGGTAGAACCAGGGGTTTTGTTAAGCCTAAAAGCAACAATAAGGGACAAACTGCAAAACATTTCGTTTACAGTTTGTCCCTGCGAAAAGTGATTCACCTAGAGATCCGCTGAAATTTTGGTTGTAAGTGCTCAGAGGTCGCGCATTTTCTCCCCGGGATCAAGAGATGCCTCTTAGATCCAATTCAGGGATATGCGTCTTTCACTGTTTTATTTTGCCGTCTTTTGCAAGACAATTATGTTGCGCCCATCTTGATAACGGTACTGCAAGGTATCCACACTGCGGCGGATAAAGGACACCGCATCCTCTTGGACACTTGTAAGCTGGGAAAACGGATTCTCCTGAGGGCCCTGATAGAGCAACGAGACTGTCACCTGACCTGTCCGTTCCTCCACCCTGCAACGCACCAAAATTTCCCCTTGATTTCCTTGGCGTCCGACTACCAGAGCAAATGCCTCCTCTACTGCCACGGAAAGGTGTGCATAAAAGAAGCCATCCAAATGATTTTCCTCTAGTTGCCGTCGGAGGAACTGCTGCACCCGGAAAAACGCCTCCTCTTTGGACTCTACCAGGAGTTCTGCCTGAATTCGGTCCCCTTTTAGGTAGGAGAGGGCCAGTAGAGTAATATCTTCCTCTCGCACAGCACCATGTTCGTATACTTCTAGCTCTTTGCACAGGTCAGTAACCACCCCTTGCAGGTCCTCACTGCCTCGTTTCAAGTTCAAATAGGCACGCAACCGGTCGGATCCAAACGGCACTCCCTCGTCATTTTTGGCACCGGGCACCCCCTCCGAATAGAGCACCAGCCGATCTCCCTGGCGCAGACGAAGCTCCATACCACGGTAATGTACATACTCCGTTTGAGCCAATGGGGTCATCACCTGGCTATTCAAAAAGGTAAAGGTGCTGTCTTTTCTCATGAGGAGCGGCGGATTTTGCCCGGCATTTACATAGGAAAATTGACCATCCCTGGTATCCAAAATCCCTACAAATGCACGCACCACCACATTGGACGCACTGCTCTCGTACAAACGGCAGTTAATGATCGTCATCGATTCTTCCACCGGAGCACCAGACATCAATTGATTTTTGAGGATTGTTTTGGCCACTACCATAAATAGTGCCGCAGGGATCCCCTGACCGGAGACACCGCCCACTACAACACCCAAATGGTGGGGATCAATCAGGAAGAAATCGTAAAAATCTCCTCCTACTACTTTGGCGGGCTGCATAACCGCGTAGAGGTCAAACTCATCCCGGTCGGGGAAGGCCGGGAATTTCCGGGGCAATAGGGAAACTTGGATGTCGGTGGCTAGGCTCAACTCGGTGGCAATGCGCTCTTTGTCCGCCGCCACCGCCTCCAAATTACGGGTATAACGCCCAATATCATCCGCCATTTTTCCGAACGCCTCTGAAAGGGTCTGCAACTCATCCCCTGTCCGGATATCCCCTTTGGGGAATGACAAGGTATCCTCTCGGGCAAAATTCAGCACGTTCTCAGTGAGTCTTGCCACCGGCTTTGCTACAATTTTTCTGGTGATTAAGCTCATGGCCACTGCTGCCGCCAGTACCAATGTACAGCAAACTGCCACTGCCGACACCAGGAAATCGGAAATAGACTCGATCACCAAATCCAGGGACATATCCCCTTCCACCATGGCCACCAGATTTCCCGCGCTATCAAAGACCGGCGCCCAAGCGGAGACGCCAGGACCGTAGTAGTTTTCCAATACAACGACCTTGTTTTGGGCGGCACTCTTCGCCTGCATATCTGGAACAAGGTATTGGTACTCCAATTCGGTATACTCATAGGTATCACCCATATGGGAAAAGAGGGATGGGTCCTCCCCCTCCAAAATCACGTCCATAACATAGGTAAAGTGATCGTCGGAGGGTATAAAGATATAGAGGTAGATGAGATCCTGTTCCCGCTTGATAGAGCGGAACGTTTCTTCTAGCTCATGATAGTAATCATCCGTTTCCCCTGTCTCCAGGTAGCTGGTGATCCGATCCCCATCCACAAAACTGGCCGCCAGCTTGCAGGAGGCCAACGCCTTCTGCCAATAGAAGCTGGTGTATTGCTCCCAAGAGATATAGCCGCTAAAGGCACACAACCCCAGGCTCAATACCAGGGCCATGACCACAAACATGACTGTAAATTTTGACCCGATGGTACCCAAACGCCACCGTTTCTGCTTCATAGCCGCCCATCACGCTTCCTTTCCCCGGGCAGATACACCCTGTCCCTTTATAACTTGATCATCACTACAGTGGCCCCACAAGTGCAGGGACCGGGTGTGCAATCTGGGCAGCTCATACCGTATTTGTGCAGATCTTTGTAAAAATCGGGGAAATTCCAGGAGGCCTCCACCGTTCCGACATACTTCAACATCCCACTGGCCGGCTCATCCCCATTCTTTTTATCCCAAAGCTCCAACATCAGATATTCGCCGCCCGCTTGGCGCATAGCTTCAGCCCATTGAAGCGTCATGGTTTTGGCGATCCCACGGCCCCGATAAGCCGGCAGTACAGTGACCATTTCCCCGGTATAGATGCTTTTTCCAGGCCAGAGGTGGGCAATTTTTTCGCTGATCTCTGGCTTGGGGTAGGTAAATTCCACCCCAGGTTTGGCAGTCAGGACAGCCACCAATTTGTCATCATCCATACATTTGATTCCCACGTAGCCAGGAGTCTCCATTCCTTTGCGCAGGTAATCCTCCACCCCCTCCCCATCATTGAGAAACTTACGGAAAATGGCAGCCATCTCCGGCAAATCCTGTTGGGTGGTTTTTTCATAACGCAGCATGGGAAGTTTCCTCCTTTGTATGTGACAGGGTCTTCTGCCCCCTCAAGTTGACAAGTAAGAATAATACTAACAGGAGTAACAGCGTGCCTCCAATGGCCAAAATGCCACGCTGATAACCAGACATCAGCGCGATACCGTATACCACTGGGCCCAGAGTCTGGCCGGAGTTATCAAACAGGGAGTATACCCCCATAGCCCGGCTGCCGCCGTACTGATGGATACGTGGGATGCCCGCATAGTAGGACGACTGGGCCGCATAGCCGAAAGAGGTGGCCACCGACAGAAGCAGAACCCCTATCAGGGCTGCCGACATGGTGGGCACAAAGGCGAACAGGAGCGTTGCCACAATCATCAAGCCGCTTGCCAAAACAGTGGTCCACTTACCGCCCAAAAGCCCAATTAGGGTCTTGGTGAGTACCGGGCCCAAGTAGATGACCAGCAGTCCGCACAGCAGGTAGATCTGGCCGATATCGGTCTCTGTAATACCCATCTCCGCGGCATAGATCGGGAAGAAATATTCCCGGTAGGAGATGGCGATTAAAAATGGCATGAGCATCAGCAACAGGAACGACCACACCTGCCGGTCGGCCAAAAAGCGGAATACGGTGATGCTTCCCCGCTCCCGCGCCTGCGCAGGTTCATGGTAGTCCTCTCCGAAGAGGGCCAGCAACAATCCCACCAGCAGGAACGCTGCTCCTGTATAATAGACTGTGGAAAAACTGGAGAGTCCCAGAATAATCGAACCGATCCCTGCGCCCACCGTGATTCCCGAGAGGGTCCCCGCATTGATGGCGGTGAAGGCGGCGGAAGTCTCCTCTTCATCCGAGCCGGAGGCCGCCACCGAGTTCAAGCTGACCAAAATTGCTCCCGCTCCAATACCGATGGCCGACTTGCCCAACAGCAATCCCAAATATTGTCCAGTGATGCCGCAGGTCAGGAAACCCACTACCTCCACCAAGAAACCAGTGATTAGCATCCGCCGCACACCAATCTTGCGTACAACCGAACCGCATACAAATGCGCTCAACGCTGCAAACAGCACTTGGGCGGACAGGGGCAGAGCCGCACCCACACTCTGGGGGATTCCAAAAATGGGCTCGTACAAATCGTTGGCCAGGATGGAGACGAAGGGATCTTGCATACAGTCTGCCAAGAACGCCAGAAATGCCATTGCCCGCAGAGGAAGCCGCAATGTAGTAGGGATGCTGCCGGCGCTGCGCGACCTCTTGTCACGGTATTCCGCATAGATGATTGCCTCGATGATGAACATCAGCAATACCACTGTCATGGAAATTACCGTCATCGCCACATCTATTACCAGGTCTCGATTCTGCTGGGCCTGGCTATCAAAATTGGCGCCTACCTCTAGAACAGCACCCACATTTCCAGTCTCATCGAATACAGGCTTGAGCACGAACGACCAGGCCCCGTAGGAACTCAGATCCGCCACAAATTCCACTGGTTCTCCAGTGGCAAATACATCTGTATAACCTGGCTCCCCCCAGGCATAGAGCGGATGTCGGGCCACAGCGGTTTCCTCATAGTCCATGACCACATAGATGGTCTCTCCGTCTGTGGCATAGAGGATATAGTAATAGTTTAAGTCGTTGTCATAAGTCTTGTCGGTCAGACGGTCCAGTGGTTCCTTGACCTTCAGGTAATCCTCATTGCGATAATCGTCAATACTGTCGATCCGCTGGAACGCTTCCAAATCGGTCTCATCTGTGAGGATATCTGCAAACAAGTTCATCTGTTCCATGACCACATCGTTTTGGTTCTGCACCATGCGGCTGATTGTGATGTAACTGACCATAATACTGATGCTCAGGGAGACCACCAGCACAATCAGGATCCGTTGGAACAGAACGCTCCGGCGATTCTTGACCACAATGTAGCCCAACAACAGGCAGACCGACAGCACCAGCAGTCCCGCACTCAGGAACAGTGCACCCCATAGAGCGCAGCGCAACATCGGCTGGCTGTAGGTCAGGGTATCCACATAGTTGAGATCTCCATTCTCCAGGACATAGTAGCCGATATAATCGGTGGCATAGATCCGTCCATCCTCCACCTCCACCGCGTAAAGGATTTCACTGGAGGTCAGGATTGACTCTTCGGCGCCTGTGGCTATGTCATATCGAAGCACTTCGTTGGCGGCCATATCGGTGTAGTAGATCATCCCTGGCTGGGTGCAGAGCATCCAGGAGGTGCGTCCCTCATCCAGGAATACCTGTACCTGTCCATTTTCATCCACACCGCAGACCTGCCCCAAACGGTTGGTAAACACAGGGCGCATCGTCTCTAGATCTACAGCCGAGTCGGAAAAATATTGATCCGGCAACGAGTAATCCTGACGCTCCAACTCCCCAGTAACGGGATCCAAGGAGCAGACTGCCAGTCCTTCCTCTATCTTTAAGGTAAATACCAGCCGCCCATCCAATTCTTGAAGGGATTGGATGTTGCCATACTGCATCGGGAAATTCCCCGACTCACTATAGTCAATGAGGTAGACACATTCCGGATTTTCTCCAGATGCGTCATAGCGGAAGATCCGTTCTTGGTTGATACGAGTGCCCTGACCGGAATAGCGCACATCCGCCAGGTAGATGCTCCCATCGCTCCCCTCTTCCACCAGCGAGGCATAGTAGGGATGGGTATCACTGTCCGAACCGCAAGGGATGGTTCCCAACAGCGTCCCCGCCCCATCGGTGATCAACACGCTGGTCTTCCCTTGGTCGATCACATACACCCGCCCGCTGGCGCCAGGATAGACGCCGGAGGGGCCGTCAAAGGTATAAGTAGTAGCAAAAGGAGCATTTGTGAATTGTGAACGCAGCAAAAAACAGATACTCAGTAGGAGCAAGCATACTGCCCCCAGGGCGAGGATCCATTTTTTCTGGACTTTGAGTTTCATGCATTAACCTCCAGGAGACTCAAGAGCGCCGTCCCCATTTTTCTTTTGAACGTACAGTGGTTGTAAGGCCAACAAGCGGCCCTACAGCTCTGAAAATCAATGGTTAGCCCTGCTGTTGGCCAATCAGTTGGCGCATTTTCTGATAAAGGGCCAGATACTTGCGAACGCCCTCCTCCGTGTAAGCAGCGTTAGCCTTACTAGAATAGAGTTCTTGCCTTTTCGCCTCAATCTCCTCCGGGGAGAACTCGGTCTTGCCATCCGCCAGGTGCTGGTTGCGCAGATTCAAGAGAGCCTCGTCGTCGCTGATCTCCTTACCCCTGCCGGACTGGAGAGTCTGGGCCACCAATGCGGCTTGGTCTTCCCCGACATTTTCTCCCATCTTTGCGTGGAT
>CAJFPF010000124.1 GCA_904398655.1 uncultured Anaerotruncus sp.
AAATAGTATCAATCCAGTATCAAGAGCCTTATGGACGGGCAAAAAAGCCTGTATTCATGTGGGTTTGCGCCGTTTCGAGCGTCATTCCCACTCGATTGTTGCGGGCGGTTTTGAGGTGATATCATAGACGATCCGGTTGATTCCTCGTACCTCGTTGACGATCCGGCGGCTGACAATATCCAACACCTCATAGGGAATCCGGGCCCAGTCGGCAGTCATAAAATCGGTAGTGGTGACTCCCCGTAGCCCCAAGGTGTAGTCGTAGGTGCGCCCATCCCCCATGACGCCCACAGAGTGCATGTCGGTGAGGACGGCGAAATACTGGTGGATCTGGGTGGACAGTCCCGCCTTGGCGATCTCCTCCCGGAAAATCCAGTCCGCATCCTGGAGGATGGCCACTTTTTCCCGGGTGATTTCCCCAATGATCCGCACAGCCAGGCCAGGGCCGGGAAACGGCTGACGGTCCACCAGATAGTCAGGCAGGCCCAACTCCCGGCCCAATGCCCGAGTTTCATCTTTGAAGAGCAGGCGGAGCGGCTCAATAATCTCTTTGAAATCCACATGGTCAGGCAGACCGCCCACATTGTGATGGCTCTTGATGGTGGCGGCATCTCCAGCGCCCGATTCAATTACATCAGGATAGATTGTCCCTTGGGCCAAAAAGTCCACCTGGCCCAATTTTTTGGCCTCCGCTTCAAAAACACGGATGAATTCTTCCCCGATGATCTTCCGTTTGTGTTCCGGGTCCCGCACCCCTTGGAGTTTTTGGAGAAATTGTTCACTGGCATCCACCCGGACAAACTGGAGATCCCGGTCACGGAAGGCAGCCTCCACCTCATCCCCCTCGTTTTTCCGCATCAGCCCATGGTCTACAAAGATGCAGGTCAGCTGGTTTCCCACCGCTTTGGAGAGCAGGGCGGCAGCAACTGAGCTGTCCACGCCGCCGGACAGTCCCAAGAGAACCTTCCCATCTCCAATTTTTTCCCGCAGAGCGGCGATGGTATTGGCGGCATAATCCCCCATTGTCCAGTCGCCTTTGGCGCCGCACACCCGATAGAGGAAGTTGCGCAGCATGGCCACCCCGTTTTCCGTGTGGAGCACCTCTGGATGGAACTGGATGCCGAACAACTGCCTGGAGAGGTCCTGCATGGCAGCGGTGGGGCAGGTATCACTGTGTGCCACAGAGACAAATCCCTGCGGCAGACAATCAATATAGTCGGTATGGCTCATCCAGGTGATCCCTGTCTCAGGCAACCCTTGGAAAAGAGGGGAGGTGGTGTCAAAGTGGGTCACCGTTTTCCCATATTCCCGGGAGTCGGGGCTGACGACATGCCCACCCAAGGTATAGGCCATCAGTTGTACCCCATAACAGATGCCCAGCACTGGGATTCCCAGGGAAAAAATCTGCGGATCTACCTTGGGGGAGGTGGATTCATAGACGCTGTTGGGGCCCCCTGTGAAGATGATACCGATGGGCTTTTTGGCAGAAAGTTCCTCCAAAGGGGTATTGTGGGGGAGTACCTCACAATAGACAGCGCACTCCCGAACCCGCCGGGCGATCAACTGGTTATACTGCCCGCCAAAATCCAGCACGAGGACTGTTTGATGCTTCATAGGCTGCAAACTCCTTTTTCCTGATTGCATGGCAAAAAATACAAGTTTATTTTGCCATATCCCTGGACAAAATACAAGACAGAAAACTGCCGAAACCCATCCGTGGTCTATGGAAAAAATTGTCGAAAGGGGGAATTTCCCATGTGGCATAGGCTCTCCTGCCTGATCCTCCTATTGGGAATGTTGCCGTTAGAAGTGCAGGTGCAGGCATGGGAAGGGCAGCAGTTGGTCACGCTTCCTGGCGGCTTTCATCGAGTACAGATGGAGGAGTTGGACCGACAGTTGGGCGGACAGGTAAAATCATTGGCGGTGACACTGCTCCCCACAGATACAGTGGCCTACTTGGATGGCCGTCCGCTTCCGTGGGGACATCAGTTGGACCGGGATCAGCTGGAGAGAGTGTACCTTTTCTCTCCCCGCAGATACGTTTGGATGGGGGTCCTACCCATACAGGAGCCCCATCAGTTGACAAAGTCAATGCATCGTATCCGGTGTATAAATCCCACCTTTTGAGGCATACTGGGAAAGAACCCTGAAAAAAGAGGAGGATTTCATATGCTTGACCGAATTGCGCTGTTGCTGACAATTGTGGGCGGCATCAACTGGGGACTCATTGGGATCTTCCAGGTGGATGCGGTGGCCTGGCTGTTTGGCGGTCAGGGCAGTATTGTCAGCCGGATCATCTATACGTTGGTGGCGTTGGGCGCTGTGTGGTGCGTCTCACTGCTTTTCCGACCAGAGGGCAGGGAGGTAAGAACCTGAGCCCTTCCCAAAATCCAGCAAGACAAAGAGCTGTAGAAGGATTGCTTCTACAGCTCTTTGTCTTGCTGGGCATTGCCGTCAATGCCTTTTTGAGCGAATGGGAGATAGAGCAGTGCCAGCAGCTGGCTGGCTGCGACACATCCCCAAAAACTTCCCGGTACCCCCTCCAGTGCTGGAACACACAAAGAGAGGAAGTTTACTTGGGCATTGAGCGGGATATAGAGCAGCTGGCTCAAAGAGAAAAGCCCCATCATCCCAGATATCCGTTGCCCCAACTGTTCCAGTCCCAGCACAGACAGACTATAGGCCACTACCAGGCAGGCGGAGGCCAACGCCTGCCTGCGGCTGAGGGGCCTTACCAGCTTCCAGCCGGTGACGAAAAAGCAGACCAGGGCCCCTACATTGGCCAACAACACAGGTACTCTGAACTGTTCGGAAGAAAATTCATGGATACCGGCGTCCAACAGCCCCTGGATGCTCCAATAGATCCCAGCGCTTTGAATCAACCAAGAAACCAGGCCGGTGATCAGGACTGCTAAGGGTACCCGCAATAGGGGATGTCCCATGATCGCTCCTTCCCGGCAGAACGGCCCACCCTCTGACATATTTGCCGGAGGATGGGCCGTTTTGCCATTTGGAATGGCTTAGTTCAGGCCATTATTGGGGGCTTTCGGGCTGGGATTGGCAGTGATCTCCACCGTGTCAGGCGTTGCCTCGCCGGGGCGCACCAACCGGGCCACCACCAGGAACTTGGTAGCTTCGTCAATGGTGGGATTGGAATAGCCGGTGGGATAGGTACAGGTGGAGAGCAGCAAAATTTTATCGCTGGTGTTCACATCCACATCGTACTCATACTGATTGCGGGCATCCAACTCATCCAGCAAAGCCTGATAGTCGGCCGTCTTCATTTCAGGATAGTTGTAGGCCAGCTTGGTATCCACATAACCTACAAAGAAGATCTTCCAAGTCATATCATCCTCAGGCGTGGAGAAATACAGATAGGGATGGTTCTTGGCAAAATCAATATCCAGGAACTTTTTCAGCTGGGAGAACTTGAGCCCCTCCGGGTTGTCGTCCATGCTGTGCCCATAGATAATGGTGTTCTGGGAGATGGAGTTGCGGTCACCGAACTTACACTCGTAATCCGCCCAGTAGCAGCCATACCAATCGTAGGCGCCCGAGAGGTTCCGACGCTCATAGTAGAGGTTGTCGGTGGGGTGGTAGAGGATGGGATCATCCACATTGGTATCCGGGATGCTCAACCAACCAACCACATCGTTATTGACGTTGTAAGCATCATTGATCTTCTTGAGCAGGTCATCGCTGGGGGTGACTGGTTCAGAGATGGCGGACAGATCCACGTCCCCCAGAGGGTTTACAAAGGCAGGGACGCCCGATTGGGAGGAGGAGGGTTCCGAGGAGGTGGGTTCCGAGGAGGAGGATTCCGACCCCCGCTCGCCGCAAGCTGCGAAGGTCAGAAGCATCACCAGCGCCAACAGCAGCGCGGCCAGACGGGTGGAAAACTGAAACTGTTTCATATGCAGGCTCCTTTATTTAGTCTCTATCATTGCTCGTCCGATTTGCCACGGGACGCTTCATCGGACGAAAACGCAACCAAATTACATTGGGAGCGGGTCTGGTTTCTGACCGTACCCGCCGCGGCATCCAAATACACCATGGTGGAGGATTTCAAGATTTTGGTGGCATTCTCCGCGAATACCAATACAGGAATATCCAAAGTCATGCCGACGATGGCGGCATGGGAGTTCATCCCGCCCTTCTCGGTGACAATTCCAGAAGCTTTTTTCAGGATCGGAAGCAGCTCATTGGAAGTTTCTGGAACCACCAGGATGTCCCCATCTTGGAAGTTGCGCAGGGCCTCCGCGTTGTCATGGGCTACGCACACCCGACCAAAGGAATGGAGCTTGTTGACCCCTTGGCCACTGACCAGGATATCTCCCACAACATGGACCTTCAATAGGTTGGTGGTGCCGTTGACCCCTAAGGGAACGCCGGCTGTAATCACCACCACATCGCCGTCCTCCACATAACCCGCCGCCCGGGCTACATCCACCGCATGCTCAAACAAGCTGTCAGTATTTTCTTTGACTTCACAGAGCAGCGGCGTGACACCCCAGGAGAGGTTGAGCTGTTGATAGGTGACCGGCTTATGGGTGCAGGCGATAATGGGGATATCCGGTCGGAATTTGGAGAGCATCCGGGCGGTAGCCCCCGACCAGGTGACTGTGATAATCGCCTTTGCCCCCAGGTCATAGGCGGTGGTACAGGTGGCGTGGGCAATCGCGTTGGTTACGTCAGGGGAACGGTTGGGATCGCTGTCCGCTCCCCGATGGAAAAAGCGGCTTCGATAGTCGATATCTCGTTCGGTGCGTTCAGCAATGCGGGCCATGGTACGCACCGCCTCCACAGGATATTTTCCGGCGGCGGTTTCCCCGGAGAGCATGATGGCACTGGTGCCGTCATAGATGGCGTTGGCCACGTCAGCGGTCTCTGCTCGGGTGGGCCGAGGATTTTGAATCATGCTTTCCAGCATCTGTGTGGCGGTAATCACCATCTTACCGGCAGCATAGCATTTTTTAATGAGAATTTTCTGTTGAACCGGAACCTCTTCAAAGGGGATTTCTACTCCCATATCTCCGCGGGCAACCATGATACCGTCGGAAACACGGAGAATCTCATCGGCGTTGGCCACACCTTCCGCATTTTCAATTTTGGCGATGATGCGGATACTCTGATTGCCCTGCCGTTCCAACAGTTGGCGGATTTCCAGAATATCCTGGGCCCGGCGGGTGAAAGAAGCCGCAATAAAGTCAAAACCAATTTTGGCGCCAAACAGGATGTCCGACCGGTCCTTTTCACTGATATAGGGCATGGAGAGCCGGACGCCGGGGACATTGACCCCCTTGCGGTCGGAGATATACCCCCCATTTCGAACGACACAGCCGATGGCAGTGGGAGAGACTGACTCCACCTTTAGCTCAATGGCGCCATCGTTGAGTAGGATGGTATCGCCCGCCTTTACATCGTTCACCAATCCGGCAAAGGTGATGGAGGCATGGCTGGAATCTCCTTCGCAGCTCTCAGTTACCAAAGTAAAGTGGCTGCCTTCTTCCAATTGGGCACCGCCGCCCTGGAAGGTTCCCAGACGTATTTCCGGCCCCTTGGTGTCTAAGAGGGTGGCAACCGGGATTTTTAGTTCCTCCCGCAGCCGAGCCAAGGTTTGGAAGGCCTGCAAGTGGCTCTCTTGGGTGCCGTGGGAAAAATTAAACCGCGCCACATCCATTCCCGCCAGAATCAAGCTGCGCATGACTCCCTCGGGCACAGAGGCCGGCCCCAGTGTACAGACGATCTTTGTTTTTCTCATGGGATTGCAATCACCTCACCCCATCCGGGATCAAATCATCCCGGAGGCATACAACAGAATAAATGGGTTACCACTCTAAAGTATACCCATCATTTTGCCGCCTGTCAATCGACTGGAAAAATTCTCTGCCTGCGCTACAATAGAATACCGGCAAAAATTCCCTTGCATCCGGCGGAGGGATGTGATATACTTTAACTGTATTAATCGAACTAATACATATAAAACGATTTTGTCCAAGAGATGAGGTGAACTTGTGCTGTCGTTAGATCTCCAAAGCCGCCGTCCCATCTATGAGCAGTTGATCCATGGGCTGATGGAGCTGGTGTCTCTGGGGGTGCTGGCCCCAGATGAACAACTTCCCTCGGTACGCAGCATGGCGCGAGATCTGGGAATCAATCCGAACACAGTCCAAAAGGCCTATCAAGAACTGGAGAGGAGCGGCATTATCTATTCAGTGGCGGGAAAGGGCAGTTTTATTGCATCCAATCAGAACGCCAATGAAGTTTTGTTGCACCAATCGGTGGAAAAGATCCAAAATGCGGTACGGGAAGGGCGGCGAGCGGGGATGGATCGCGCCCAGGTGAATGCTGCAGTGGACCAGGTATTTGAGGAGGAAGCCCTATGATTCAAGCGGAGAACCTGGTAAAATGTTTTGGGGATTTTACGGCGCTTTCAGCATTGACCGCCAATATCCCCCAGGGGTCGATCTATGGACTGGTGGGCTCCAATGGCTCCGGAAAATCCACATTTTTGCGCCTATGCGCGGGCATCTATATGCCGGACGGAGGGAGTATCCGGATTTCAGGAGAACCGGTCTATGAAAATATCGCGTTAAAAGGGAAGATTTTCTTTGTGGCAGACGACCTCTATTTTCTCTCCCAGAGCAACTTGGAAGAGATCGCCGCCTTCTATCGGGGGATCTATCCCAGTTTTTCCCAGGAGAAATACCAGAAGTTGTGCACGGTATTTCCGCTGGATCCCCATAAAAAGATCAATACCTTCTCCAAGGGGATGAAACGTCAGGCGGCGTTGCTGTTGGGGTTGGCTTGCCAGCCGGAACTATTTTTGCTGGACGAGGCGTTTGACGGCCTGGATCCGGTGATTCGTGGAGCGGTGAAAAAGCTGCTCAGCGACGAGATCGCCGGCCGGGGGATGACCGTCTTGATCACCAGCCATAACCTGAGGGAGCTGGAGGACCTTTGCGACCATGTGGGCCTCCTCCACCAAGGCCGGATTTTGTTCCAACGGGAGATTGACGAATTGAAATTGGGCTTTTGCAAGGTACATGCAGCTTTTCCCAATGGATTTGATGAGCAGATCCTGCAGCCGTTGGGCGTACTGCAAGCTGAACGTGTGGGAAGCCTGTTAAACCTGGTGGTGCGGGGTACCTCCGACCAGGTGGCGTCCTACCTGCGGGGAAAGGGCGCTGTCTTTGCAGAGGGTGTCCCCCTGACATTGGAGGAAGTATTTATTCATGAAATGGAGGCGGTGGGCTATGATTACAACAACATCCTCTTCTGATTGCGGCCGCTTCTGGGGGCTCTATTGCAGTACCCTGCGGCGCAACAGGGGTTATTTTGCGCTGTTTTGTACCCTGATGATTCTATTTTACCCCATTCAATATCTTTTAGAAGTGGCAAAAGCCCCTCCGCAAGGGGCTGCCTATCTGGTTAACCCTATAGAGTACTACCATCTCGTCGGTTTGGGGAAAAATTTTACAACCATCTCCACCTTCTTTTTTACTGCGCTGATGCTGGTAGCACCTCTCATCCTCAGCTTGCTTCTGCACAGTTATATGCATTCCCGTAAGGCGGTGGATGTCTACCACTCCCTCCCGGTGACGAGAGGACGCTTGCTGGGCGTGAACGCTGTGGTGGCCATGAGCATGATCGCGACCCCAGTTGTGATATCCAATATCCTGATCTCTGTGGCGCAGGTGGTACAGTTTGGTTTTGACAGCCAACGATTGGGGCTGATCTGGCTGGACTGCCTGGGCTGGTTGATCTGCGCCTTTGCCATCTACACAGTGGCCACGTTTGTTTCGGTCTGTGTAGGCACTGTATTTGATACGTTTGTTTTTTCGGGAGTGTTGCTGCTCTCCATGCCGATATTGCTGGGGCTGTTTTTGCTGCTGGGAGATACCCTTCTCTACGGCTGGGTAGTGTCTGAGTCCCTTTCCTATACCGCCATGATGCTCTCCCCAGTGACATTGATGATCTCCCGATTCGCCTTCAGTCAACAGGCTTTGACGGAGCCCTACACCATTGAGGGAAGGCTACTGGTGCGCAGCAACTTAGCCATTCTGCTGTGGTTGGTGGTAGCACTGCTGATCTTTTGGGCGGCGGTGCGCATCTACCGGGTACGCCGTTCGGAATTGGCGGAGACCACCACCTCCCGCGGGGTACTTCAGGTGTTGGTAAAACTGGTGGGGGTACTGGTCTGCGGAACACTGGTGGGCCTTCTGTTTCGGGCGATCAATGGAGGCGGAGAATCGGACTTTTTCTTCTGGGCACCCATCGTGGGTTTGCTTACCTATTGCATCATTGAGGTGATTCTCAACCGGGGGTTCCGAACACTTTTACACAGTCTGCCACTGGGATGCCTGATGGTGGCGATTATGCTGGCCTGCCCGGTGGCTATGGCCACCGGCGGCCTGGGTTATGAGCAGCGGGTTCCGGCCCTGGATCGGGTGGAATCGGTAGAAATCAGCTACACTGGCCGCTATGGGGAGTTTTGGGGGGATCCAGTCCAGTTGAAAGAGATGCCTCTGGTGGCACAGGAGGGGAACCAAAAGATTGATCTAGCTGCGATTAACCGGGATCGGGTCACCCAGAGGTTTACGAATGCCGTCTTCTCCCAGCCGGACAACATCCAGACCATTTTGGAGTTTCACCGGGTGGCGGTAGAGGAGCAGTGTGGCCGTTTGGCTTGGGAGGACCACAATGATCGGCTAAATCTGAATGTACAACTTACCTATCATTTAAAAAATGGAAGACGGATTAGCCGTTCCTATCGGTGGTTTTCTTCAGCAAATGCGCTGATGCTGGCGCCGTTGGAGGTCAGCGAGGAGTTGTTGAGCCAACGCCATCCGGCCTTCTTCGACCAGGGGGAGGATGTGCGTGCTTGGACGTTCCAAAACCTCTATGGCGCTCAAGAAAAACGCACCTTCTCGCCAGAACAGTCCCAGGAGTGGTTGGATGCCATTCGGGAGGACCTATTGGCAACCCCTCTGGAGGAGTTGCTGCACCCCCAGGGGCAGCTGCTGGCCATCGTCCAATTTGAGGCGGACTACCCCCGCCAGGCCAGGGATCGATTTGCAGAATCCGGATGGTTCCAGGTGACCGAATTCACTCCCCGGACCCGGGCACTGCTGGAGAAATATGGTCTGCTGGAGGCGATGTCCACCGATTTTTCCCTCTGCCAAGGGGTGCGGGCAACCGTCAATTCCAGTGAAAATTTCCGAAATGGAAATACGATCTTGGCGGATATGCAGCCACAAGACAATGGCAGCTATGGCGGGATCCCCTATGAAGAGGTACGCCGGATGGTGCTGGAGGACCGGGAGGTGCGGGAGCAGAATCCCCAGGACTATCTAGTCCCCAATGCGCAGGGCGACCCGCTGACTACCCCAGAACCGGAGGAACGTTATTGGGACAGTACCTTGTTTGAGGATCCAGCACAGATTCAACTGCTGGCCAGTCTTGTGGTGCCCTGTTGGGCGCCTGGGGAGCCAGTCGCAGAGGTGCAATTCTATTTCCCTCAGGAGGGAGAAGATCCTCGGACCGTGCTGATCCCGTTGGAGCGAATTCCGCAACAGCTACGCGCCCAGTTCCACTATTATCAGTTGGCAGAGTAGCTGCCGGGGGAGGACCTCTGAATTTGAATATGTGAATTTAGGCGCCGGTGAACAACCACCGGCGCCTAAATTTTGCTTTCTTAAAACTGGGAGCCCTCTGCGTTAGGAGCACCCCGGCACCTTTTTAGATGCTTTGGCGCCTTCTAAGGACATTATCAGACGAATATGTGACAAACATTGGAATTTCCAGGTGTTCTATGATACAATAGATCATCACCTATCGTAGAGAGCACGCTGTCAGGGAGGAAATACTCATGGCAATTTTGGGCATGGATCTCGGTACGACAAACAGCCTGGCCGCTGTTTGGCGCAACGGTCATAGCGAGTTAATTCCCAACGCGACAGGGGGCTATCTGACCCCCAGTGTGGTAAGTGTGGACGAGGATGGGAGCATTCTGGTGGGGCAGGCCGCCAAAGATCGGCTCATTTCCCATCCCCAGCGAACAGCTGCCCGCTTTAAGAGATATATGGGAACCCAAAAAGTATTTCAGCTAGGTGGACAATCCTTCCGTCCGGAGGAGTTATCCGCCCTGGTGCTCCGCCGCCTGCGGGAGGATGCGGAGTGTTATTTGGGGGAGCCGGTCACCGAAGCAGTTATCAGCGTGCCCGCCTATTTTGCGGAGGCCCAGCGGGCAGCCACTAAACGGGCCGGAGCGTTGGCGGGTCTCACGGTGGAACGGTTGGTAAATGAACCTTCCGCCGCGGCCGTTTCCGCCCACATTAGTGAGGGGGACGAGGACAAGGTCTGCCTAGTTTTTGATCTGGGGGGCGGCACTTTGGATGTCTCCTTGGTGGAACGGTTTGACAATGTAATTAGTGTCACAGCGGTGAGTGGGGACAATCGTTTGGGAGGTTCCGATTTTGACCGGGCCATTGCCCAGGGATTCTGCGAGGAGAGCGGTATTCTCTTTGACCAATTGACAACCGACCGTCAGGAGCTGCTCATCCGCCAGGCGGAGGCCTGCAAAATCGCTTTGACCACCCAGCCCCTGGTGGTAATGAGCGTGGATGACGGTACCCTCCAGGCCTCCCTGCCCCTGACCAACGAGTGGATGATCCGTAAATGCAGCCGCCTGTTTCGTCGAATGGCAACTCCCGTCCAAACGGTGCTTCGGGACGCGGGGATGGATCTGTCAGAACTGGATGAGCTGGTGATGGTGGGCGGCTCCAGCCATATGCCTTCTGTGCGCCAATATATCTCCCAGCTGGTGGGACGTCAGCCTGCTGCTGACAGCCGCCCAGATACCGCCATTGCCCTGGGGGCGGGAATCTGCGCAGGGATGAAGGCGCGGGCCGCCGACCTGAGGGAACTGGTACTCACCGATGTCTGCCCTTTTACTCTGGGTGTGGCGGTCTACAATGAAGCCGAGACCGACCGGGATTTGATGTCCCCGCTCATTGAGCGCAACAATGTGCTCCCCACCAGCAAGGAGGGGCTCTATTACACCGTTCATGATGGCCAAACCAAGGTGGAATTGAAGGTCTACCAGGGTGAAAATCCCTACTGTGAGGACAATACCCTGTTGGGGAAGTTATCCGTTTTGGTTCCTGCCGCCCCCCGGGGGCATCAATCGGTACGGGTACGTTTTACCTACGACATCAACGGGCTTTTGGAGGTGGAGGCTGCCAACCAAAATGGTCAGATGTCCCGGCTGGTGATCCAAAATAAGGAGATGACGCAGCAGGAGGTGGAGCGGCGGCTCAAAGAGCTCTCCGCCCTCAAGCTCCATCCCCGGGATCAGGAGATCCCCCGTGCGCTATTGGCTCGGGCAGAGCGGGTCTTCGCCATGACAGTGGGGGATCTGCGCCAACGGGTGGCCCAGATACTGGCTTGGTATCAAAACGAACTGTCCTCTCAGGAAGCGATACGGGTGGCCAAGGCCTCTCGGCGGATGGAACAGTTTTTGGATGGTGTAGAGACCTATTTGGGACAGGACGCTTTGCGTGACCCGTTCTCTGACGATTGGGATCAGGAGGAATTGCGTTGAGCTGGCCATGGGGGGAGCTGGGGCTGGATGGCCCTGCCTCCCTGGAGGAAGTGCGCCAGGCCTATGCCCAGCGTCTGAAGCAAACCCATCCAGAGGAGGACCCGGAAGGTTTCCAGAGGCTCCATGAGGCTTACCAGGAGGCGCGCCGGCTCGCTCGTCAAGCCCAGGGAAAGGGGCGGCGCCCCCCGGTCCCATTTGGATCAGGCGCCCATCCCCGGACGGCAGACCGTCCGGAGCCGCCCGGCCACCCACAACAGCCAAAGAGTTTAGAAGGGCAGGGGGACTCAGAAGAGCAGGAGGCGCCAGGCCGCCAGTTCCAGTTTGACAGCCTGCTCCAGCAGGATAGGAAGGAGGAGCCTCCGGAAAAACAGGAGACCCCATCCCAGCAGTTCCAGTTTGACAACCTACTTCAGCAGGAAGAAACCCCGGAACAGCCCGCCAGATTTGAACAGCCGGAACAAAAGGAGCAATGGGATTTTGATCGTTTGTTCCAAGAAGCGGAGGCGCAGCAGGAGAAGGCCAATCAGCAAAAATATGGCGACCAGGGCCAGGCGGTAGGGCAGGCCTTGGAATTGGTGCGCCTACTGTTGCAGGATAACCTGCCCCGTACCGACTGGGAACGGTTTTTAGCCTCCCGGCTGTTTTTCCAGGTCAGAGGGATTCCGGCGTTCATCGCTGGCCTGGTAGACGCCTTCCGCACCTGGCCGGTACACAATCCCCAAATCCGTGTCGACCTGCTCCGCGCCTATGGCCTTCTGCAGGAGACAAACATTCCTCCTGCCTACAGGGATCTCTATTGGGTGCTTCACGGGCACCGGGAGGCTCCTCCGAAGCCCAAGAAGCCCAAATCCCTATGGAGCCGGCATCCGTTTTTAACAACTGTGGCCCTCATCCTGGTGCTATGGGGTGCCTCCCAAGCGGCCATCAAGGGAGTCATCTATCTGGTGCAGCGCCCCAACTACCAACAGGTCCAGACAATCTCTCAATATTTGCAGGAGGACTTGGGGTTCCAGGTGGAATCCCTCTATTTGACCACCAAGGACGAGAGCTATCTAAACCGCTACAGGTTGCCGGTGCAGCAGCTGACCTTTTCCGCTTGGCCCCAGGGGGAGCGTGCCCCCGATCTGGGCATGTTGGGTTATAGGACCGACTTGGGCAACGCGCTGATGACCCAGGCATTGGAACGGTTTGCGGCACAGTGGGAGGACGACTGCACTCTGGAGCTCTTCAATGAGGATGGCGCACCTACGCTCAGCTCTGAACCCCCCGCCACCTACCGGATCGAAACAAGCCTGCAGGGCGCTTCTGCCTGTATCGAGGCATTAGGGGTGGAGATGGAGCGGCTGCTCCAGGAGGATTGGTTCGCTCTGTTGAAGCCATCCTTCCAGCTGCGGCTGTCGGTGGGGGCGGTGTACTACTTCACCTACACGGCACCCGATGAACCGTTTGACGGCCAAGAGCTGCTCTCCTATTACCAAAACGACCTGCCGGCCGATCTGGTGCAGTACATGGTGGAGGAGAGCGGCTTGGCTGAAATGGATTTCGGGGACACTCCCCACTGGTTCGAAGACTTGGGAGAGGTGGTCCTGGACGAGCGGGACGCTTACTTTGTGGTGGGTGGTGTGGAGGCGGAGACGGGGGTCACCCGACGGCTCTATCTTTACGACGGGGCCTACCTGATCAGTACCCCGGCGGACACCTTCCATTCGGAGATGGATGCACTGGAATATGCCCATTTTCGCGGTGGAGAACGGATAGAAAAGCCGGACTTCCATTCCCCCTGGCCCTCTATTGGCATCTATCGTCATTGAACGGGGAAATTCGCTGGAAAGGAATGTGAGGACCGATGAATTTTCTCGGGAAACTGCTGCGGGTTGCACTGGTGGCGGCCCTGATCCTGCTGCTGATCCTCTGCCGACTGGTGGCGGGAGCACTGATAGAGCCGGCTTGGGAGGTCTACGCCAGGGTGCGAGGGCTGGCCTCGGATTCGGTGGGAGGACCCATCCAGGCGGACACCCCCTTCGCCCGTTCGGTGGAGGATCTGGAATTCACCGTCCAGATGGTACAGGAGCGCTGGGATGACGCGGAGTACTTCCATCTGGGGGATGCCGCCTATCGGGTGCTGACCCTGGAGAGCGGGGAGCGGGTGGCCGCTCTGGTAAACGCGGACAACTGCCAATATGAGGGGAAGGTCACCAGTGGGCCGCTGGGTTCCCTGGCCGCTCAACAACCAGGAGCTGGATCAATTGGAGTGGCAGGGATTGGGGCTGGGCGTTACCACCCACTATGTGGATATGGAGGGATCCGGCCAGGCTAAGACCGCCTTCTCCGGCTGGTTCCCCTGGGTGGGGATGCTGGGGCTGTGGATTGCAGCGGTGGCGCTCATTCTGCTGGTGGTCTTTGCGGCACTCCGCCCTGTGCGGGAACGCACCCGGGCCCGAAATGATGTGGAGAAGTGGCTGGCCGGCGCCCATGCCCTCTGGGCTCAGTCCCTCGCCCGCTATAATCAACTTTTTCCCAGCAAACGTCCGCTTCCCCTCCGGTTTGGCGGCCTTCCCAGCACTCCCTATACCCGGTGGCTGATCCGGTACGTGCTCAAAAGTTCCTGGGGGGTCGCCAACTACCAGGAGCTGCTGGAGACGGTAGACTATATGACCCAAGGGCCTGGTTATACCAACTGTCAGGAGCAGGAGACCCGGGCCTGGCAGCTCTCCCGCGCCAGCTCCCTGTCGGGGATGGCTGTGGTGATGAACTGGGCGGGCCGGGCGGAGCTGGTGGATCGCAGCCGAGCGGTCTGCCGGTAGATCCAGGGGCAGTTTTCCTCCTGGGACGAGTTTTACCTGGGGTTTTTGGCCTACTTTGCCGGCGTCTTCCATGGGGAAGGGGCCGCCAATGACAAGGAGGCGGTCCAGCACCGGGTAGACTGCTATTGGGAGCTGAAAAACCGCCCCGATGGCCCCTACTCCCTGCCCTGGGATTTGGATTTGGGCGGCACAAATTGAGGCGAATTAGAAAAGCCACTGGATTGCAAGCTGCAATCCAGTGGCTTTTGCCAACCTGAAAATTTTACGCCAGACGATAGACCTCCAACCGATGGCCACAGTCCAAATCCAGCGTCTCGGTGCAGGTGAGGATAATCGTTTCATCCCCCTGAGGGACCTGTTCCTCCGGGATGCAATAGATGGCGGCCAGATCCTGGCGCAGATAGTAATTCATCGCCAGGTGTTCCCCGGAAAGATCCCGCCCATAGCAGGTGATCCACCAGCAGGGCGCCCCCATCATAGTGACATAGCCATAGCGGGCGAACGCCGTCTCCTCCAGCGAGGCAAAATCCCACCGCCCCACCCCCTGGTGGAGCAACAGATCCTGTAAAAGGGAGAGACCGGCCTGTTGCTGATAGGCGTCCAGCAGCTCCTGGCTGGAAAGCGACCCCTCTTCGGTGGAGATATAGGAGTAGAGAACCACATTTCCATGGGCCAGGATCAGCTGGAATTCCGGCGGCAAGGTTTGGTACCACTCCTCCTTGGAAAGCTGTTCCAGTTTCGCCCCCAGGGCGTTCAAAAATCCGTCCGCACCTTCCAAGGGCACCTGGAACAGATAGAGGTTCGGAGGAGCCCCACCTGAGGCCCCTTCTCCCTGGGAGTCGGTCATCTCCTGGTCAAACCAGAGGGGGCAGTCCGGCCACTGCTGGGAAAATTCCGTCAGCGCCTGATAAAAGCGCGCCAACGTATAGTTGGTCTGGTATCCCGAACCGGGCTCTTGCCGTTCCCCCTGATAGATGGCTTGGAAACGCAGGTTCGGGTCCTCCTTGAGCCAATAGAGGTATCTGGGTTCCTCACGGTTCGGATTCTGAGGGGAGGACACCAGCTCCACGCCAAAGTCCTTCTCCAACCAGCCCATGGCCTGAACGGCGGGGGTAGGCTCCCTCAGATAATTCACAGCCAGGAACACCGAAACCAAAGACATTGCGATCACCAGCAGGACAATCCATCGGGCGGCGCTCCGGCGGGAGTGCTGACGGCTGTCAGAAGGGACCCAAGAGATCTCTTCTTCCGGGAACAGTTCCTTTGGAGCGGCCTCCTGTTCCCCCTGAGATAACAGCTGTTCAAAATCCCAGTTTGTAGCGTTCTGGGAAAGGGGGGAGTCCTCGACGCCGGATCCCGCCGTTCCCGCTTTGCCCGATGGGATGGATCGCTCGGCAGCCATCTGCTGGGCAGCTTGATAGGCCCGGTATAGCCGCTGGAATCCCTCTGGATCCTCTTCAGGATGGAGTTCCCGCAGCTGTTTTGCATAAGCATGTTTGATCTTTTCCAATTCGGCAGGACCGGACAATCCAAGCTCACTCCATGGCCATAACATCCTCCACGGCCCTCCTCACCTAGATTGGTCAATGGATATTGCTGGAACGCTACACATTCACATCATGGGAGAGAATAGCCGCAAAAATGCTCGGATAATTCGCTTCCACAGACGGACATGGCTGGAGTAGTCCCGGGGAATTTCAAAGCTCTGTTCCAATGTGCACAAGATATCTTTTCGGACGTCCTGTACCAGTTTTGCGCGGTAGAAGGCCACCGCGCACTCGAAATGCAGGTAGAAGCTGCGATAGTCCATGTTGGCCGTCCCCACAATGGCGATCTCATCGTCGGAGACATACATCTTCGCATGGACAAATCCCGGCGTGTACTCATAGATGCGCACCCCTGCATCCAACAGAGTCTGATAGAACGACTGGGTTGTCTGGTGGACAAACCACTTGTCGGGCACATGGGGGACCAAAATCCGCACATCCACGCCACTGCGGGCAGCGGTCTGCAGGGCGGTGACCATCTCGTTGTCCAGAATCAGGTAGGGGGTGGTCATATAGACATAGCGGGTGGCCCGGTTGATGATCTGCATATAGACATCTTCGCAGACGTTCACCCGATCCAGAGGGCTGTCCCCAAACGGCTGGACAAACCCGTCACTTTGGAAAGTGCAGGTGGGGCAGAAGGGGGCAAAATGCACATCCGATTGCCTGGAGAAATTCCATAGGGAGAGGAACATCGCGGTCAAGTTTTGAACCCCGTTTCCCTTGAGCATAACACCGGTATCCTTCCAATGCCCATGCTTTTCATAGGTATTGATATATTCATCCGCGATGTTGATGCCGCCGCAGAACCCCACATTGCCATCAATGACAGTGATCTTCCGATGGTCCCGGTAATTCATCATGGAATTTAAGTGGGGCTGGAAGGGGTTGAACACTTCACACTGAATCCCTGCGGCCCGCAGCTTGTCCCCATAATTGGGGGGGAGGGTAAAGATGGAACCCAGATCGTCGTACATAAACCGGACTTCCACACCCGCAGCCGCCTTTTCCCGCAGAATTTGGAAGATAGGTTCCCACATCTCCCCCTCTTCCAGGATAAAATATTCCATAAAAATAAACTTTTCCGCCTTAGGAAGCTCCTCCAGCATCCTCCGCCACATGTCCTCGCCGATGGTGAAGTATTCAGAGCTGGTATTCTTCCAGAGGGGTGCGCCGGTGGTACGGGTGATGTAGTTGGAGATCGCCGCGCAGCGGGAATCCAGCTGTTCCAGCTCCTGAACCAGCGGCCCCCCGGGGGAACAGATTCGGTGAGCTCCTTTCTCCACCGCCCGGATGCGGCGAGCCAGCTTTTTTGGCATCCCTTTGTTACCGAACATCAGGTAAAATAGCCCGCCAAATAGGGGGAAGGCCAAGATCAGGATCACCCATGCCAGCTTATAGGCGGGATTTTCACTCTTGTTGATCAGCCAGATGACGATGGCGATGCTCAATAGCATCAGTGTGGTATAGATCCATACAAAGTGATCCCCCAGCAGGATGATCACCGCCAGCAAAAAGAGCATCTGTACAATGATCAGCAGGCTGACGATCACAATCTTGCTGAACAGCAAGCTGCAGAGAGATTTGATTCCCCACTTTTTTTTCTGACGTGCGCGGTTGGACATAGCAGAGCCTCCATCGGGACTGGGTGGGTATTTTCCATGCTTATCTTCTTATGATAGCAGTTTTTTCCAGGGTTGACAAGCAAAAGGGCGAATTCTGGCGGAGAAAACAGAACCCGCCGGCTTTTATTTGCCGGCGGGTCTGGCACAAAATTTAAAGTCCGTTGGGATTCTGTTTGGTAAAATTCCAGCTGTCCGCACACATCTGCTCCAGCGAGTGTTGGGCAACCCAGCCCAACAGTTCCTTGGCCCGGGAGGCGTCAGCATAGGAGGTGGCAATATCTCCGGGACGGCGGGGGGCAATCCGATAGGGGATGGGGTGCCCGCAGGCCTTTTCGAAAGCATGCAGCACCTCCAATACCGAGTAGCCCACCCCAGTTCCCAGGTTGATGGCCTCCACGCCGGTGCGCCCCTCCAGATAATCCAGGGCCTTTAGGTGCCCCACCGCCAGATCCACCACATGGATATAGTCCCGAACGCCGGTGCCGTCAGGGGTGTCGTAATCATCCCCATAGACAGAAAGCTGGGACAGCTTGCCAGTGGCCACCTGGGCAATATAGGGCAGTAGGTTGTTGGGAATCCCGTTGGGGTCCTCTCCCAATAGGCCGCTGGGATGGGCGCCAATGGGATTGAAATACCGTAGGAGCGCCACACTCCAACGGTTGTCCGCCTTCCAAAGATCGGTCAGGATCTGTTCAATGAACAGCTTGGTGGTGCCATAGGGGTTGGTGGTGGAGAGGGGCATTTCCTCCTGAAAGGGAACAGGGTTGTGCATCCCATAGACGGTGGCAGAGGAGGAGAAAACAATTCGTCTGCAACCAAACTGCTCCATCACTTGGCAGAGAACCAATGTCCCCGTAAGGTTGTTGTGGTAGTAACGCAGGGGAATTTGGCAGGATTCTCCCACCGCCTTGAGCCCGGCAAAGTGGATCACCGCATCAATCTGGTTTTCCCGGAATACCCGCTCCACGCCCTGGCGATCCAGTAGGTCGGTTTCATAGAAAGGAAACGGTTTTCCGGTGATTTTCTGGATGCGGCGCAGCGCTTCCGGCTTGGAATTGCAGAAGTTATCCAAAACCACAATTTCCCGCCCAGCATTTAAAAGTTCCACACAGGTGTGGGAACCAATATAGCCGGCGCCCCCAGTGACTAAAATTGCCATAACCATCCCTCTTTTCCTAAAATGCGCTCCACATTTAGTATACCCAGGGAAAGCGCCCTTGTCAACGAGCATACCGGTTTGCAAGAAACTTCCATTGCGTCATTTTTCTGTGGAAATGGAGAGGGATTCTCCGTCGCTCACCACTACAATGGTGCCATTTTGATCGGTACGCAGCAGTTGAATCTGGCGGACAGCAAGCCTCTCCAACGTTTGAGGGGAAGGGTGCCCATAGCTGTTGTCATATCCCACCTCTGCCACAGCCAGAGTGGGGGAGACAGCGTTGAGCCATTTTTCCTGGGAGGAGGTGTCGCTGCCATGGTGCCCCAGTTTTAACACCTGGGCCTGCAGGGGATCGGTTCCAAACCGCTCCAAAATGGCGTCCTCACTGGGGGCTTCCGCGTCCCCTGTGAACAAAAAGCCTGTGTCCCCAAAGTCCAGGCGGAAGACGATGGAAGCATTGTTGAGGTCATCAAATTCTCCCACCGGTCCGAGGATGGTGATCTGCGCCCCCTCTCCCAGGTCAAAGGTCATGCCAGGGGAGGAAGGGGTGATGGAGAGCCCTTTGGAAGCGATGGCATCCAGCAGCTCCTCATAGGTGCGGGTGGTGGGGATTAAACTGTCAGGCAAGGGGGAGAAGAGTACCTGCCCAATCTCGAATTGTTGGACGATCCCCTCCATACCGCCAATGTGATCGGCATGGGGGTGGGTGGCGATCAATAGGTCGATCCGATCCACCTGTTGGGCGTTTAGATAGGCGGCAATCTGATCCTCGTCCCCGGGATTGCCCGCGTCCACCAGGACATTTTGGCTTTCAGTCTGGATCAATTCACAATCCCCCTGGCCCACATCGATGAAGTGAACCGCAACCTTCCCCTCCACCTCCACCGGCGCAGGTGTCAGACCTGTCCGGGCCGAAAGGTCGTCCACCCAAGATTGGACTTCTGCTACACTGGGAACGGGAAGGGAGCTGCCAATGGCCTCGTTGAGCAGCACCACCACCAAAAAGGCAGCCGCCACCCCCAAAATACTGAGAACCGTCTGTTTGGGCGTCAGTTCGAGGCGCTTTTTTCTTCTACGGGCGCTCATCGCTGATTCCCCTCCGGTCGCTCTTCCTCCATCAGGAATAGATCGTTGGGGGTACACTTGAAGATCTGGCAGAGCGCCTCCAAGGTCACATACCGGATGGATTTGGTCTGATTGAGAAGCATTTTGTTGAGATTCTGTCCACTGATTCCCAGCTGTTTACTGAGCCAATATTTGGAGTGACCGCTCTTTTCCAGCAGCTCCAACGCGTTGAGACGAATCATTGGGGCATCCCTCCATATGTAATGTTTCCATATGATCTTAATACATAAGATATGTATTCATACAGTTTTAAAAGTTACCTAATGAAAATATTGCTAATGTAAAGGCCAATGTGGCCATAAACACCCCCTCCAACGGGAGGGGGTGTTTATGAGACATCATCTCTTTTTCCTATGGACAGGAGGCTCTGTCTGAAGAAACCTCCCTGCCCCTCGCCGTCCATGTTGGAGGACTCCTTTCCTCCCGCTGCGAGTCCCGTTTGGCCCTTTGGAAGAAGTTTTCCTGGGCGGGAAGGATTCCCTCTTTGTTCCCTTTTGCATGGAACGGTCGGGTGGAACCAGGCAGTTGGGGCCGGTTCCAATCAGGTCCTCCCGTCCGGTGCGATGCAAAGCGGTGAGTACCGCCCTGCGGTTTTCGGGCTTCCACCATTGGAGCAGGGAGCGCTGGAGCCACTTCTCCTCCTGGGTGCGGGGGACATAGACCTCCTTCATGGTATAGGGGTCCAATCCGGTGTAAAACATGCAGGTAGAGACGGTACCAGGGGTAGGATAGAAATCCTGGACCTGTTCGGGGTGAATGTGGTGGCGCTTCAAAAAGACCGCTAAGGAGACCGCGTCCTTCAAGGTGGCGCCCGGATGGGAGGAGATCAGATAGGGGACCAGGTACTGCTCCTTTCCCAGTTCCTTGGTAATCCGATAGAACCGTTGCGCAAACGCTTCGAACACCTGAATGTGGGGCTTGCCCATATAGTCCAACACATGGTTGCAACAGTGTTCAGGGGCTACCTTCAATTGGCCGCTCACATGATATTGAAGCAGTTCCCGCATGAACCGGTCATCCTGATCCAGCATCATGTAGTCAAACCGGAGGCCGGAGCGCACAAATACCCGCCGCACACCGGGCAGTTCCCGCAGCTTTTGCAGCAGGGACAGGTAGTCGCTCTCGTCCACCTCCATGGCCGGACAGGGGGTGGGCGCTAGACATTTGCGCTGGGCACACAGCCCATGAGCCAGCTGTTTTTTGCAGGAGGGTTGCCGGAAGTTGGCGGTTGGCCCACCTACGTCACTGATAATCCCCTTGAAGCGGGGATTTTTCAGGAAGCTTTCCGCTTCCCGCAGCACCGATTCATGGCTCCGGCAGGTGACGGCGCGCCCTTGATGGAAGGCGATGGAGCAGAAATTGCAGTTGCCAAAGCATCCCCGGTTGTGCATGATGGAGAACTCCACCTCTTGGATAGCCTTGACCCCGCCCTGGGACTCATAGGAGGGATGGTACATCCGCTCAAAGGGCAGGGAAAACACCTGATCCAACTCCTGGGTATTGAGCGGGAGGGCCGGTTCGGTCTGCACCAGAAATAGGTTGTCCCCCTGCTTTTGGATCAGCTTATGCCCCCGTACCGCATCCTGTTCCTCAATGAGGGTATGGGTGGCCTGGGCATAGGAGCGCTTGTTCTCCCGTACTTTGGCGAAGGAGGCCACCGAAACCGCATCGTGGGGCAGTCCCAGCTGGTCGGTGAGGTAACAGATTCCCCTACAGCGGATCTCTTTGGCGGGGACGCCGGCGGCCAATTCTTTGGCAATGTGGGCAGTCTGGCGTTCCCCCATGCCAAAGATCAATAGGTCCGCACCGCTGTCCACTAGGATGGAGGGCAACACCTGATCCGCCCAATAGTCATAGTGGGCGAACCGGCGCATGGAGGCCTCCAGGCCGCCGATGATGATCTGAGCCTCGGGGACCAGTTGCCGGAGCCGCTGGCAGTATACAACCGTCGCCCGGTCAGGACGTTTTCCGGCTTTGCCTCCGGGGGTGTAGGCGTCGTCACTGCGACGGCGCTTGGCGGCGGTGTAGTGGGCCACCATTGAATCGATGTTGCCCCCGTTGATCCACCAGCCGTAACGGGGTAAGCCGAACTGTAAATAGTCCTCATCCCGGGTGGGCTGGGCCACCATGCATACCCGGAACCCGAGAGCTTCCAACAGCCGGGAGACGATGGCCATGCCAAAACTGGGATGGTCCACATAGGCATCCCCAGTGACGCAGACAAAGTCAGGGGCATCCCATCCCCGGGCTTCCATCTCCTGTTTGTTGAGCGGCAAAAACATGGGAAATTCCTCCAGATTTTTGAAGTTGGGGCGAAAGGAAAGCCGCGCGGCTTTTCCGACCGCGCGGCCTGACAGCGAAAAAAGGGTCAGGGCTTTTGCACCCCATCATAGAGGCAGACATCATCCCACACGGAGACGTCCGGCCGCTGGAAGTTCTGCATGGAGAGCTTCAAGTAATCGGGCTGGGCCTTCACAGAATCCCGTGTAAAACTGCCGATCTTCTGATCGTCCAGATAGTAGGTGACCTCCCCGTCCTGGAAGGTGATGGTCAAAGTGACCCACAGGCCCTCCTGGGCAGCCTCTGTGTTCGCCTCATTGGCTGCGGCCTGGATCGCTTCCCAGTCAATCTGGGCGGTGCCCCACTCCTGATCGGCCTCGGGATCATAATACTTCACAATAGGGGCATCGTCCCCGCCCTTAATCACAGTGATGGCTGGGGGCTGTTTGTTGCTGCCAATCAGATCCACCTGGAAGAGTACCTTCTTTTTGTTGTCAAGGGTGGTCTGATATTCCACTTTGGGGGCCCGCTCCTTCAGATAGCTGTCGGTGCGCACACCGTACCAGGTGTCGTCCAACAGCAGTTTGGCGCTGGCAGTCCAGCCAGTGGCGGAGACGGAATCCACCTCCAACCGGTATCCCTGCATGTTATAGGATTTGTCCCGGTGCTCCTCGTCCCGGTTGCGGATGTAGCCATCCGGCCCCATAGCCAGATAGAGCGCTCCCTGGTCCACATAGAAGTCATCCGGCTGGTAGTTGTCCACCTCCCAGTTGTCCTCCAAAGTGGTAGGGTCGGAGAAGTCGTCCATCGTCACAGGTTCTGCAGCATAGGCCGGAACCGAAAGGGCGGCACAGGCAGCCAAAGCGAAGCTCAGTCTTCCCATCCAACGGTTTTTCATGGAAATCCCCCTTTATTTGGCAGAAATAGACCTTTTTATAGAATTACTATACCGGATTTTTCCTCAAAAAGCAACAGCCGTTTTGGAAAAAACGGCTGTTGAGAGGGACTTTACGCCTCTTGAATCGAAAGATAACGGAAGCTTCCGTCCTCCAGAAGCCGGATCTCCATTCGATAGGAGTTTTGGGGCTCGCCGGTATAGAAATCCTGCAACTGGTATTCAATAGAGGCGTTCCCGTCCGCTTCGGTATAGCTGGTCACCTCCACCCGGTTGCCCACGCCGCCCCGGCCGTTCTCGTGGGTGATGGTGCCCGCAACAGGGTCGTACTGGCTGCGAAAATCCGCCTGCACTCCCGCCAGAATGGTCTGCTCATCCACTTCAAAGTATTGGGTGAGGCAGCTGGTCACCACCGCGACCGGGTAGCAGCCGTCTGGGTAATCGTCCAAGGGGCTTGCCAACCCCTGCTGCTGTTGGTAGAGGGCGATATCCTCAAAGTAGAACATCCAGTCGGTACCGATCTCCCGTGGGGAGGTGAAGGTTTTCCCAATGACCAAATCCCATCCCAGGGGATCCAGGTAGGTCTCCCGCACCCATGTCAAGGGGTTCTCCTCCGGGGTGTTGCGATCCTCCTGCTCTGTGGTATTAGAGGCAGGGGAGGAAGCAACCGCACTGGAAATGGGAGAGCTCTCCGCCTGGGAGACAGCGGCGTCCTCGCGAGTCCCGCAGGCCCCCAGGCAGAGGATGGCCAGGAGAACCGCCATTATACGAAACGGTCCCATCAAAAGCGCCTCCTATAGAGTTTTAGGACTGCTGGTTGAGCTTCATCTCCATCCAGCGTTCCTTAGAGATGAGCACCTGGCGGGGCTTGCTGCCCTCAAACGGGCCCACAATTCCCTTGGCCTCCATCTCGTCCACGATGCGAGCGGCTCGGGCGTAACCCAATTTCAGCCGCCGTTGGAGCAGGGAGGTGGAGGCCATGCCCGCCTCCACCACCACCTCGATGGCGGGCAACAACATCTCATCCTCTGCGTTTTCTGTTTCTCCGGCATCCCCGCCGGATTTGGATCCTTTGGAGGCCACCACGTGGTTGTCGATCTCCTCGATCACCGTTTCATCATAGGCAGCGGTGGAATCCCTCTTGATAAAATCTATGACCGCTTCGATCTCCTCATCGGTGACAAAGCAACCCTGTACGCGGGTGGGTTTCGGGTTTCCTACCGGGTTAAAGAGCATATCGCCCCGTCCCAATAGTTTTTCAGCGCCGCCCATGTCCAGAATGGTGCGGCTGTCCACCTGGGAGGAGACGGCAAAGGCGATCCGAGAGGGGATGTTGGCTTTGATGACACCAGTGATGACGTCCACCGAGGGCCTCTGGGTGGCGATAATCAGATGCATCCCCGCTGCCCGGGCCATCTGAGCCAGACGGCAGATGTAGTCCTCGATCTCGTTGGGTGCCGCCATCATCAGGTCGGCCAGCTCGTCAATGATGATGACCACCTGGGGCAGAGGTTCCATCCCCTCAGTGCGCTCCGCCAGATGGTTGTAGGAGGACAGGTCCCGCACCGAGTTGTCCGCAAACAGCTTATATCGTTTGAGCATCTCAGTGACCGCCCAGGAGAGGGCGCCCGCCGCCTTTTTGGGGTCGGTAACCACCGGCACCAGCAGCTGGGGGATACCATTGTAGACCCCCAGTTCCACCACTTTGGGGTCGATCATCAAAAATCGTACCTCATCGGGGGTGGATTTATAGAGCAAAGAGACGATGATCGAGTTGATGCATACCGATTTGCCCGAACCAGTGGAACCGGCGATGAGCAGATGGGGCATTTTTGCAATATCCGCAACCACAATATTGCCGGCAATATCCCGGCCCAGAGCGGCCGAGAGACGGCTGGGGGCGTTTTGAAACTCGGGAGAGTCCAGGATCTCCCGAATGGAGACGGCGGACACCGTTTTGTTGGGCACCTCGATCCCAACGGCCGCTTTGTTGGGAATTGGGGCTTCAATACGTACGCCGGCAGAGGCCAGATTCAGGGCGATGTCATCCGCCAGATTGGTGATCTTGGAGATCTTTACACCAGCGGAGGGTTGGAGCTCATAGCGGGTTACGGCCGGCCCTCTGGCAATATCTACAATCCGCGTCTGAACTCCAAAGGATGCCAGGGTATCCACCAGCCGCTGGGCGTTCTGTTTTAATTCCTCTGTGAGATCCCCGTCCCGCTTCCGCTTAGGTTCCCGCAACAAGGAGAGCGGAGGCTTCTGGTAGACCACCGGCGGAGCAGCTGGTTCCAATTCCTCCGGAGCGGAACTGGCGGACGCCTCTTGAGATGGCGTTTCTTCTGGGGAAGGAACATCTTCTTCCGGCTCCGGTTCAGCGGAAGCATCCGGTAGATCGGACATGGGCTGGGAGAACAGCTTGTCCCAATCCAAAGGAGCTTCCGTCTCCTGAGAGTCAGATTCCTTGACTTCAGGCGGAAGATTGAAATGGAATCCCTCCTCCTCGACCGGCGGGGAGGTCTTCTCCTGTGCGGATGGAGCGGGGGGGACATACTGCATCGCGTCGTCTTCCGGCATGAGAGAGAACCCACCTGCTTGAGCGGGATCAAAGTCATCATCAATGGGGATATCAATGGAAAATTTGTGTTTCTGCGGTTTTTTGGAGGTCCTGGAGACAGGTTCTTGAATGGGAACAGCAGCTGCGGGAGTCCGTTGTTCTTTTGGAGGATGGGGAGGACGCTGTGCGCGCCGTTGCTCCTGTTGAAGCATTTGATCCGCATAGGTCTCTTCCAGGTGTTTCACGGGCTGTTTGGCGGCCCGGGCCAGCCCAATGAGGGTGCCTCCGGTGAGAATCATCAAGAATACAAAGACGAGCAGCACAATCACAATGCCGCCCCCCACCTTGCCGCAGTAGAGCAAAAGCGGCAAACCGACCAGTGTCCCAGCCAATCCGCCGGAGTGGAGCGCAATCCCCTCGGTGATACATTCCACCAGCATCTCCAACAGATTGATGTCCACCGAACGGGGAACCCCCATCTGGAAGATCTGAAGCGCACCGCAGATGAGCACCACCAGCACCGCTCCACAGATGGCCTTCCCTTGGACCTTTTGCCCTTTGGTCAACAAAACAGCGATGTAGAAGAGCAGCAGAATCAGCGCAACCGCTCCGAGGCCAAAGAGGCCAAAGAGAGCGTTATGTAGCCACCGCCAAAGGCTGACGCCTTCCACAAGCGCGAGCGCAGTCAAAAAGATCCCCAGAGCGAACAGAATCACTGCATGGATCTGTTGGCGCGCCCGCTTTTGGGCGGCATTTTTTTTGCGGGTGGCGGCGCTGGAACGCTTGCCTCCCTTGGAAGATGATCTTGTGGCCATGATGCCTCCTCTTTTCCTCAGAAAAAATGAACGTCACAGGCTGGAGAAAAACTGTTGAATGGGATACCCCAGAAGCCGGTCGGAAAATCCCACCACCAGCGTCAATGTCCCCAGGACCAACGTGTACCAGCCGAAATATTTGAGCTTGTTGCCCCGGACCACCCACTGTACCGTGCGGATAGCGAGGATTCCCACCACCAGAGAGGTAAAAAAACCAGTGAGAATAACCCCCAGGGGTAGCTGGATCCCCTCCTGGACAGCGTCGGGAATCTCCAAAATAATGGCCCCCAGTACAGCGGGGATTCCCAGAATGAAAGAGTAGGTAACCGCGAACTCCCGCTGAAGTCCCCAAAGCATCCCTGTGCAGATGGTGGAGCCGGAGCGGGAGATACCGGGCATGGTCGCCACCACCTGGGCGATGCCAATGGCAGCGGCGGATTTGGCGGTCATATCCTTGGCGGTGCGCCTCCCCCGGTCATGCCGGGAGGCCGAGGTAAGCAGCAGCCCGGTGAGCAAAAAACAGAATCCTTCCACAGTAATGTCCCGGTCGGTGGAGAACCCCTCTATAAAATCTTTCAGGAGCAGCATCACAAATAGAGGCAGCAGGGAGAGGGCCAGCATCAAAAGCATCCTCCGGGCAGGCGGGAAGGACCGGGCCCCTTGGCGAAACAGCCGACCGGTAAATAGGTCGCCCAACAGCCGGAATCCCTCCACCATCAGTTCCAGGATGGTGCGCCAAAACAGGATGCACACCGCCACCAGGGTACCTGCATGGAGAAGAATGGAAAATAAAAATCCGGTGTCTCCGGAGTTTCCGCTGAAATATTGGAACAGGGACAGATGGCCGGAACTGGAGACCGGCAGAAACTCGGTGAGACCCTGCAGGACCCCCTGCAAAAATGCTTGTAAGATGGTCATAGATGCTTGCTCCTTCTGTCTTAAGGGCGGCGTCTAGCGGGGGGAAGTTTCCCCGGAGGAACGACCGCTCCCGGAAAATAACGGGGGTCCAGATAGAGACCGGGATCGGTGGAAATCAGTCGTGAGAGGGTGAAGCTTCCATCCCGGTTTTGAATCCCCTGCAGATAACCGTTATGCATCTGACGGTAGGTGTATGACTGGCCCTCTGGCCGATAGAAAACGAGGGAAAGAGGTTGAATGGTGTGCAGCAGCATCAGGATGCCCTCCCCTCGATCATGACGTAAAGGGCGTCGATCACATCCGATACGCCTCCCAGCGCGTCGATCAACCCCTCCTCCACAGCGGATTCCCCATCCAACACGGTGCCTACATCCATGACCAGCTCATCCTTGTTCATCATCAGTTGGCGGAATCGTTCGGCGGATATGCGGGAGTTTTCTGTGACAAATTTGACAATCCGCTCCTGCATCCGGTCAAAGTAGGAGAGGGTTTGGGGCACTCCCAAAACCAACCCGTTCATCCGCACAGGGTGGACGGTCATTGTGGCGGAGGGAACGATAAAGCTTTTGCGGGCGGAAACCGCCAATGGCACACCAATGGAGTGCCCGCCGCCCAATACCAGTGAGACGGTGGGTTTACGCATGCCGCTGAGCAGCTCTGCAATCGCCAGCCCCGCCTCCACATCGCCGCCTACCGTGTTGAGGATGATGACCAGGCCCTCGATCTCTGGATCCTGCTCCACCGCCAACAGTTGGGGGATGACATGTTCATACTTGGTGGTTTTATTCTGGGCCGGCAAAATAAAATGCCCCTCAATCTGTCCGATAATGGTCAGACAGTGGATCACATGCTTCCCCTTGGAGGCGGTGACGCCACCCAATTGCAAAATTTGGTCCACTTGGTCAGCTGGGGCGGGATCTGGCAGAGGCTCCGGACCCTCTGAAGAGGGGTCCTCCTGGGCATAGGCCAAAACATCCTCTTGCATGGAAAATACCTCCTTCAAAATGGTGATGCTGTTAGCATTGACCATTCTTTGGAGGATATGCCCGATCCATGTTTATACGGGACGCAAAGAGAAGCATATCACATTTTTCATGAAAATCAAAGGAATTTTTCGGAGAGGCTCTCTCGGTCCTTTAACAATTGCATGTAGTGTTCAGCAGATTGCCGGTTGCCGTCCATCTCCTGAGCAGTGAGCGGACGGGTACGCTTGGCTGGATGGCCCATGATCATTGTCCCGTCGGGCACCACTGTTCCTGAGGTCACCAGAGCGCCAGCTGCCACAATGCAGTTGTTGCCGATCACCGCCCCGTTAAGTACGATAGCGCCCATGCCAATGAGGGAGTTGTTCCCCACAGTGCAGCCATGCAGGATCGCGCCATGGCCCACCGTCACATGATCCCCCACTTGTAGGGGGAAACCCGTGTCGGTGTGGAGCACACAGCAGTCCTGGATGTTGGTTCCCTTGCCCACCGAAATGGAGGCAATGTCCCCTCGAAGCACCGCGTTGTACCAGATGCCGCAGTGAGCGGCAATGGAGACATCCCCTACAACCACTGCACCGGGGAGAAGTCTGGCTGTGGGATGGATGGCTGGTTGTTGCATCTGTCCGTCCTTTCGTTGGGTCAATAATTGGAGCTCCCTTGGAGGCTCTCATCGTTGGTGATCCATTCCTCTGAGACGTTGATTGTGCGGTAGTGGTCCCGGTCATCCCGGACGACCACTGTGGAGATACCCGCGTTAATGATCACCCGGGCGCACATGGAGCAGGGGCAGGCGTTTTTCACATATTCGCCAGTGTCATATTCCTTGCCCACCAGATAGAGGGTGGCCCCCAGCATGTCGTTGCGGGAGGCATGGATGATGGCGTTCATTTCCGCATGTACCGAACGGCAGAGCTCATACCGCTGCCCCCGCGGAACCCCCAGCTGGGCCCGGGTACAATACCCCAGGTCACAACAATTTTTGCGGCCCCTGGGGGCGCCCACATAGCCGGTAGAGACTATTTGATCATTTTTTACAATAATCGCTCCAAAATTACGCCGCAGGCAGGTTCCCCGTTCAATCACCGTCTCGGCAATATCCAGATAGTAGTTGGTCTTGTCCCGTCTCTCCATAGTTGATTTCACATCCTTTTTCACAGGCCGTCGGTACACTCAGCGGTCATATTCCAATGGCGCCCCACACTTGGGACAGTGGATGGTTCCATTCTTGGACCACTGGGGCGGCGCCCCTCGCCAACCGCATTTGGGGCAGCGCAAGGAGTATTTGATGAGGATAGCGGCAATCAGGCAGCCTCCCCCGGCTCCCACCAGCCACGTTGTCGCCCACCACTGGCCCACCAACATCAAAACAGCGCCCAAGGCACACAACAGGATGGCCGCCCGGGCCCACCGCCGGGAAATCTTTTTCACAAAATCCCTTCTTCCTCCTACTTGCTAGTTAGGATTGCAAGAATGTTCAGAATCCTTTATAATACAGAGGGAATTTAGAAAAGGAAGGGGACAGAGGGCGCCTCTGCCCTGCTGAATGTTCTCTTTTCAGTATACCATTTTTCAGGCCTTATTGCAATCTCAGAAAATGAGAGCTCCCTGGGGGGTACAACTGTGGAAAAATGTGGGTGATGTTGCCTGGCAATGGGGACGAAAGAATTGCACAGGTGCCGTGGAAATGGTCATTTTGGGGAGTGGCACCATGAAAGACAGCGTGGTCTATCAAGCATACTCCTCCAATAAGTGGTTTCGGTTCCAGGGATATCGCAAACGCAGCTATAATGTGGGGAATGTGCAAAAGGAGATCACAGATACATATATGGGTCCGGAATGGTTTGACTACGGCAATCTTTCTGATGATGCGCATTATGCGGAAACCTTGGAACGGGCCATCGAAATTGGGGAGGAATTATGGAGAATCTATCCAATCTTAAGGTGCTGCGGGAGCTATTGGCCCGCCATGGCTTCACCTTTTCCAAGGCGTTGGGACAGAACTTTTTGGTGAATCCCACCGTCTGCCCGCGGATGGCCCGGGAGGGAGGGGCAGCCCCCGGTGTGGGGGTATTGGAGATCGGCGCGGGGGTGGGGGTGCTCACCGCAGAGCTGGCTCGCTTGGCGGAAAAGGTGGTTTGTATAGAGATTGATACCCGGCTGTTGCCGGTATTGGATGAGACGTTGGCGGAATTTTCCAATGTGGAGATCGTCAACGCCGATGTGATGCAGGTGGATCTACAAGCGCTTTTGGCGGAGAAGTTCGCGGGCCTGGAGGTGGTGGTCTGCGCCAACCTGCCCTACTACATCACCTCTCCTATCCTCATGCGCCTGTTGGAGCAGAATTTACCGGTGCGTTCCATCACCGTCATGGTTCAGAAGGAGGCTGCCCAGCGGTTGTGTGCTGCTCCCGGTTCCCGCCAGGTGGGTGCGGTGAGCATTGCGGTGCGGTATTACAGCGAACCCAAAGTGCTCTTTCAGGTGAGCCGGGGTTCTTTTATGCCCGCGCCAGATGTGGACAGTGCGGTCATCCGCCTGGATGTGCTCCCAAAGCCGGCGGTGGATGCCCCGCCACAGGCGTTTTTTAAGGTGGTGAAGGCGGCGTTCTCCATGCGCCGGAAGACCCTGCTCAACTGCCTATCTGGCGGACTGGGGGTATCTAAAGAGCAGGTCAGAGAGCTGTTGAAGCGGGCGAAGGTATCGGAGGGGGCTCGGGCGGAGCAGCTATCTATGGAGCAGTTTGCCGCGATTGCCCGGGCTCTTGCCGGCTGAATGTGCGCGATGGGACTTTAAAGAGAAATTTACGCTGGATAAAGCGGCTATTTCTGCAAAAAAGCGCTCCTAGTGGGCGCTTTTTTGCATTCTACGCGCAAAATACCGGATGAGGAGGGGTGGATACCTGCCGGCTGGCGCTTCAAAAAAAGTTTACAAAGAGTTCCATAAAATATTCACAGTTGGGCCTTTACCTAGAGTTAACTCTAGATGTTAAAATGAATCATATCACGAAGAGAGAGGCACAGGATATGCACCCTTGTTGGAAAGGATATCACAAAGGGGGAAGATGGATGAACCAAAGGATGCTAGTCTTTATCTGCGTTGCGGCGCTATGGTTGAGTGGGTGTGAACGGGGCACCTCCCAATCCCCCTCCGGAGAGGGATCTCCGGTTACGAATTCCCAATCCGTGGGCGTCTCTTCCCAGCCAGAAAAGACGCTGGATCCACCGGCGAATTCCTCTCAATTGGAAGGGGGGGTAGCCTATCCGCCTCAGGAGGGGAGCGGTGCTTCTTCCCAGGAAGATACAAAGCAACTCCACCCCTATTTAGAGGAGTTGGTGGACGGAATTGTCACCCAAATCTACACCCCTGGCATGAGCGAATATGAGCGTACAAAAGCCGCGTTTGACTATATGGTGGAACACACCATCCTGGATGAGCCCATCGGCTTGGACCTCTGGCGGGTACATGGGGGAGGGGATCAGCCGATTCCTTACCTCCAGCAGCGGGCTCTAAGCCCCCTGCGGTTTGGAGTGGGCATGTGTGAGGATTATGCCGCCGCCTTGACTCTGCTGTTGAGAGGAATGGGGCTGGAGGCCCAATATGTCCCCGGACTCACCTATTCGGTGGAGGGAAATTTGGTGGATCATGCCTGGACGGTGGTACGGATTGATGGTGTTTGGTACCATTTGGACAGCCAGCTGGAGGACAACATCTCGCGCCATGGGTCTATCCGCTATCGCTATTTTCTCAAAGGGGACGCCACCATGTCCGGTTCCCACCGATGGGGACAGAACTTAATCAACACCGGCCTATTAACTCCGGAGCAAAACCGGGAGATTGCGGAGGACTACCCCACGCCCGCCTGCCCTCAGGATTATCCGTCCCCAGAGCGGTATATGTTGGAGGATGGCGCCGCCCCAAATTTGGAGGCCCTGCGTTTGGAAGCGGAGGGGGAGGTCGCTGCTTGGGAGGGGGAACATGGTCCTCTGGAACCTATGCAGCTCAACACAGTCCCGCCGGTCTTTGGGCTGGAGGGATTTGGCCCACCGGATGAGGGGTGACTCCTCTTTGTCACTTGCAAGAATATGTGGATTGGAAAGGGATGAATTCTGTGAAAAAAATGTTGGCGTTGTTATTGACCACCACCCTGGTGTTGTCGGCCTGCTCCAGAGGGGCCCAAGGGGCGTCCTCCAGTACGGAGGAGAGTGTTTCGGAGCCCATTTCCCAAGTTTCCAGCGCTGCGGAATCCTCGGCTCCGGAGGAGATATCCCCTGAGGAAGACATTCCTCTGGATTCAGAGGTTTCCGACGACTGGCAGTTTGACAGTCCGGAAAACCATGGCATGGACCCGGCGGTCCTGGAAGCGCTCCACGCCGCTCTCCCTGGATCGGGTATCCACTCAATGGTGACAGTAAAGGACGGGGTCATCATTGACGAATACTATGAGGACGGTTACAATGAGGACAGTCTCTTCCAAGTTCACTCCGCCTCCAAATCCTTTACCAGCGCCCTCATTGGAATCGCCCTGGAGGAGGGGTATATCGACAGCATCGACGATCCCATCTCCAAATATCTGCCCCAGGTGTTTGATCAGGCAGATACCCGCAAACAGCAGATCACCCTGCGCCACCTGTTGACTCAGACCTCGGGGTTGGCCTGGTATGAGTGGGGCAGCGGCTACAGCAACTGGGGGGAGTTTCGTTCAGCGGACAACTGGGTGGATTATATCCTGAACCAGGACCTGCTCTATGAGCCGGGGACCGTTTTCAACTACAGCACTGGCAACACCCACCTGCTTTCGGCGGTGCTCCAGGCGGCCACTGGGATGACCCAGGAGGAATACTGCCGTTCCCGCCTCTTTGACCCCATGGGGATCAGCCAGGAGGCCTATTGGGGAACCGACCCTCAGGGCATTGCCGATGGTGGAAACGGCCTGGTGATCTCCGCCCGGGATGCGGCAAAGTTCGGACAGCTGTTTTTAGATGGCGGCGTATGGAATGGAGAGCAGTTGGTTCCCGCCGACTGGGTGACGGAATCCACCACCGCGAAAAATAACGGTGCCGGAGACGCCACAGGGTCCTATGGTTATCAGTGGTGGATGCGCTCGTTCACCACCGGAGGTTATGGCACTTATGCCACCCCCTATCCCACCACGGAATATGATGTCTACTTTGCCTTTGGGCATGCGGGGCAGTTTATCCATGTGATCCCAGAGCTGAATATGGTGAACGTGATTACCAGCAGTTGCCCCAGTTCCTATGATCCCCGCCCCTATTTTGTGGACTATGTCTTAAACGCCTATATGGGTGCGTAAGGAGGTATTTTTCTATGAAAACACGGCTGGCCCTCGTAGCGCTCTGCGCTCTATTGGCCTTCTCCGGCTGTTCTCAGCAGCCGTCTTCAGGATTTTCCCAAGAGGACTTGGTTTTGAATGTCTCGGACAACACCTACCGTTGCGGGGACGACATCCAGACGGTGGTGGCGGACCTGGGGGAGGGCTACGAATACGCCGAAGGAAAGTCCTGCGCTTATGACGGACTGGACAAGACCTACTCCTATCCGCAGGCGGAGTTCTATACCAATCCTCTGGAGGAGGGGGATATGTTGACCGAGATCTATACAGAGGATCCATCTGTGACGACCTCCAAGGGGATTGCAGTGGGCGCTACCCGCCAGGAGGTAGAGGACGCCTATGGCCAGCCGGATGAGGATGATGGATACACTTTGACCTACCGGGTCTCTGATGAGGCGGGCGAGCCGGCCCTCTGCTTTGACATGGAGAATGATACTGTAATTGCCATCTTTTTGACCAGGGGACTGATCTAGGAGGGGATGTCATGTTGGTGCTGGAAAAGCTCCGGGAGCATGGGGAAAAGGGCCGTATAGCTTTGGTCAACCGGGAAAAACAGCTCACCTATCAGGAGCTGGACATGCGCTCGGACGCGTTTGCCGCCTGGCTGTTGGCGACATTGGGAGAGGACCGCACCCCCGTAGTCCTCTATGGAGAGAAGGAGATGGATTTCCTCTGCTGCCTACTGGGGACATTGAAGTCCGGACGTGCCTATGTACCCATTGACCGGGCGGTGCCTCGGGAGCGGGCCACCCGGATTCTGGAGGAGGTTCACCCCAAGGTAATTGTGGATTTTGGGGGTCTTTCTCCCCAGACGGAGGCACAGGTGCTGGACCCTTCAAAAGTGGCGGAGCTGTTGACACGGCCGCTGGAGGTGCCGGTTCCAAGGGAACGGTGGGTCCACGGTGAAGATGTAGTCTACATCCTATTCACCTCCGGTAGTACCGGTACTCCCAAAGGGGTGCCCATCACTGTTTCCAATTTGGAAAATTTTTATTGGGGACTGCTGCCCTGGTATCCCAAAGAGGAAGGTGGGGTAATCCTTCATCAAATCTCCTATTCCTTTGATGTGTCCGGATGCGCAGTTTATGTGGGTCTTGCCCGCGGGATGACCCTATTTACAGTGGACAAGGAGATGACCCGGGAGTATGAGGAGCTGTTTGCCCAACTGGGGCGTTCGGGACTGACTCTGTGGGCCTCCACCCCCTCCTTTGCGGAATTGTGTATCCAGTCGGGCCTATTTCAGGAGGCATTACTCCCCAACCTGCGGCAATTCCTCTTCTGCGGGGAGGTGCTCACCCACACCCTCTGCGATGCCCTGGCCCATCGGTTCCCACGGGCTCAGGTGATAAACACCTATGGACCGACAGAAGCTACCGTTCTGGTAACGGCGGTGGAAGTCACCGACCGGATGCGGGAGGATGACAGCCGTTCAATTCCCATTGGACGGGCAATCCCAGGGGTACAGCTCCGCCTAGAGGACAAGGACGGTACCCTCATCCCGGGGGACGGAAGGGAGGGACAGCTGGTGATCTTGGGCCCGAGTGTGGGTCCGGGCTATTTTGGGCGTCCGGATCTGACAGAAAAAAGCTTTTTCCAAGATCTGGTCACGGGGTTACGAGGGTATCGCACGGGGGATCTGTGCTACCGAGCGGGGGAACTTTATTACTACTGTGGCCGGGCAGATAACCAGCTGAAACTCAATGGCTTTCGAGTGGAGGTGGAGGATGTGGAGCAGAACCTCCAAAAGCTTCCCAACGTCTCCCGAGTGGCGGTGGTACCTGTACGGGAGGGGGAGAAGGTACAATATCTGGCGGCTTTTCTGTTATTGCAGGTGCCGGACGGCCTCACCCCGCTCAAACGCTCGATTCAGCTCAAGCGCCAGGCGTCCGCCCTGCTGCCCGACTATATGATCCCTCGGAAGTTCTTTGCGGTGGACGCCTTCCCACTGAACGTCAACGGGAAGGTGGACAAAAAGGAGCTGGCCCGGCGGTTACAGGAGGGTGAGGTATGACCCCCTATTCCGGCCTGCTATTTTTCTATCTGCTAGGGCTGGCACTGATACCCGCCGTGTTATTGGGGCTGTGGGGCAAGTCCCTGAAAGGGTATGGACTTCTATTTTCCCTGGGGATGCTCGGCATTGTATTTGGAATCAATGGACAGCTGTGGTTCTTAATCGTTTTTGCTCTGTGGGAATTGGGACTTTGCAAAGCCTTTTTTCGGCTGAAAAACCGCTGCCGTCCCCTGTTGTGGACGGCAGTGACCCTTTCGGTCCTGCCCCTGGCCCTGGTAAAGGTAGGGGAGATGTGGAAGCCCCTCTCCTTCCTTCGAATGTTGGGGGTCAGCTATATGACCTTCCGAGCCGTAGAGGTGCTGTTGGACACCTATGACGGTCGAATGAAAAGTCTGCCCCTTTGGGATCTGACCTATTTCCTATTGTTTTTCCCCTCTGTGAGTTCCGGCCCTATCGACCGCTGGAAGCGCTTTTCCACCAATATCTCCGCCCCTCCCAGTCGGGAGTCATATCTTGAGGGGTTCTATCAGGGGGTGTGGAAGCTGGTGGGCGGGGCGTTTGCCGGGATCCTGGTGGGTGGATTCATTCAGACCTACTGGTTGGCACCCCTACCAGACAGTGGGTTTGGAGCCACCGTCTCCTATATGTATGGATATACGCTGTTTTTGTTTTTCAACTTTGCCGGTTACAGTTCCATGGCCATCGGTACGGGGTATCTATTGGGGGTACAGGTGCCGGAAAATTTCCGCCAGCCGTTTCTCAGCGTGGATATGAAGGATTTTTGGTCCAGGTGGCATATCAGCCTGTCCACTTGGCTGCGGGACTATGTTTATACCCGATTTGTCATGCGTTCTTTAAAGGTCAAGCGGTTCCGAAACCAGCGCACGGCATCCTATCTGGGGTACCTGCTCAACATGATGGTCATGGGGGTGTGGCATGGGTTGGCGCCCCACTATCTAGTCTATGGCGCCTACCATGGGATACTGCTGTGCTTGAACGAATATCTGGATTTACATTGGAAGCCCTTTCGTCAACTTAAAAAGCAAGGGATAGGGCAGGTCTGTTGCGTTCTGGTGACCTTTCACCTGTTTGCTTTTGGCCTGCTGATCTTTTCCGGTCGGCTGTTTTGAAGGAGGTAATTTATGAAGCATTCCAAACACTGGTGCGCGCCTCTCTGTGCCCTGTTGGTAACAGCTCTGCTGGCCGGTTGTAGCGCCCCAGCGCCGTCTGCATCCCAGTCCGGGAATGCCTCCAGTAGCCCTCAGGTACAGGAGCCCAATCAAACTTCGGAGCCTGAGGAGGTTGTGGAGCCGGATCCCCGAGAGGATCTTCCCTCCACACAGGACTATATCCAGCAGATTGTCCAAGAGCATGTCGCCCGGATTGAACAGCCGGGCATGACGGAATTTGAAAAGGTGAAGGCCGCGGCCGATTATCTGATGGGCTATGCCTATTACAGGCGGCCGGTGGCTCTAGATGTCTGGCGTTGGCGCACCGTTGGGGACAGCATCCCCACCTATGAGCAGATGCGGGGATTGCACATGCTCCTGTTTGGGTTCGAAACTTGCGAAGGATATACGGCGGCTTTGAACCTGTTGCTGGAGGAGATGGGGGTGGAGACCCGGTATATGACCGGGATGACCTATCTGGCCCAGGGAGGCTTGGGATACCACTCCTGGAGCCAAGTGAAGGTGGACGGTGTTTGGTACCATCTGGACTGCGACCTGGAGGATGATATCGCAGAGGACGGCACCGTCCGCTATCGTTACTTCCTCAAAGGTGACAACACCATGAGTGCCTCCCATTTTTGGGGTCAGCGGTTGATCGATTTAGGCACCCTGGAGCCGGGCCAGGTGGAAGAGGTCCAGGCGCACTACATGGGAGAGGACTGTCCCCAAGATTATCCCACACCGGATCCTATCCAGATCTCTGTCAATCCGGAACCGGACGCACAGGCATTGATAGAGCAGCTGACTGCGGAGCTGGAAAATTATGAGGAGACCTATGGGCCGTTGGAGTACATGGAGTTGGAGATTCTGCCGCCGGTGTTTGTCCGGTACTACTATGAGGATGGACAACCCCGAGAGGATGTCAATGAGCGGATCCGAACCTATCGGGAAACTCGGCTGATAATTGATCCGCCAGGGACGGAGGAAGCGTCTTCGATCCCCGAGCTGTAATGGAGGGAATGTTATGTCAACCTTAGAGACGGTGATTCAAGTCCTAAACGGCGTTTGCGGTGCTGAGGAAGGGGAGATCACATCGGATCTGGACCTATTTGAGGAGGGGTTGCTGGATTCATTTGGCACCATCCAGCTTTTGATGGAGCTGGAAGAGCGGTTTGGGGTTTCCCTGGAGATAGGGGAGATTTCTTGCCAACTGATCGCCACCCCCGAAAAGATTGCCCAATTGATCCGGGAGGCCCAGGCATGAGGGGGGCATTGCGCCAGGTGGCCTTGCCGGTGGCGGCGCTTCTGTTGGCAGCGGTGGCGGTTCTATGGGGGGTGGGGAGGATATTGCTGTGGTCGATGCCCCCCTGGCGGGACAGTGTGGGGGATCAAAACCACACTGAAAAGATCACGGGAACCTACCTTATCAAGGAATCCGCCGCGCAGGAGGATACCCTTCTCATCTTTGGCTCCAGTGAGCTCCGTACCACCGAGATTTCCACCCATCCGGCCAACTTTTTCGCCGGCAAACGGGCGGGATTCCAGGTGGACCTCATCGGACGCGGATCCTGCCAATCCTTGATCCATGCCATCCAGATCGCTGCTTCAGGGGACAGCCTTGAAGGGGAAAAGGTGGTGCTCATCACCTCCCCCCAATCTTATGTGCCGGAGGGAATTGCTCCCGACCTGTTTTTTGCCAATTTTTCCTATGAACAATATCTGGCCCTATTGGAGGATGAAGATCTGTCCAATGAGGTAAAGACCTATCTTTCCGGTCGTGTGGCGGAACTTTTGGACGAATACCAGCAGATGCCGGACGCCGCGCCGGTAGATCCCGCGATTCAGGCTTTGGCGGAGCATGGGGCAGCTCCATCCGTTGCCTCCTCACTCAAAACAGCCCTGCTTTCCCCCTACTACGCCCTGGAGAACCATCTGTTGGGAATGAAGGACCTGGTCACCGCCCGCTCTGTTCTGGCATCGGGGAAGGACGCCCAGGCTCCAGAGCAACCAGCTCCTATCGACTGGGAGGCGGAGGAGAAGATGGCGGTCAGCCAGGCGGTGGAGATGACCTCCAACAACGACTTTGGGATGGAGAACGACTACTATACCACCTATATTGGATCCCGGCTGGAGCGGCAGCGGGACCGGGATCGGGATCTGGACTATTCCAACTCCGAAGAATATGACGATTTACGGATCCTCTTTGAAATTTGCCGACAGAAGGGGATTGACCCCCTGTTCATCCATGTGCCGCTGCACGGCCAGTGGAGCGACTACACCGGTTTCACAGAGGACCGGCGGGAAACCTACTATGAAAATGTCCGGCAGATTGCGTCGGAATATGGTATCCAGATGCTGGACCTCACCGGATATGAGTACGAGGAATATTTTATGTGTGATACCATGCATTTGGGATGGAAGGGGTGGCTTGCTGTTGATCGGGCGCTTATCGACTACTATTACAGCCTGTAAGGAGTGGATGTTTCGCCACCGTTGGGCCCGCCTATTGTGGTATTTGCTGGTGGGGGTGGGCCTGCTCGCCTTCTGGCTCTGGGCCCCCCAAGTGGAAGTCTCCTTTGTCTACAATGCGTTTTAAATTTTCTAAAGAGAGGCCGCTGTGGAAACAATCCACAGCGGCCTCTCTTTTGTGGAGGTAGGTGGACACCGAACGGATTCTATGTTAGGATGAATTTGTGAAGTAAAAATTTTTGAAGAAAAAACCCTCCTCTGTTTTTCTGTGTCCAATAGGGCAAGGAGGGATGCCTATGGAGAAAAGCTACTCCCTGCGCGCAATGCTGCGAGAGATTTATGGAATGTTGGAGGGAGATGCCCTACGAGTGCTGCTTCAACGGATCTTGAAAATTTTACGGGACGAGGAGGAAACGATGCAGTGAAAAAGGACTGGAAAACCCTGGTGGAGGCGGCAAAACAGGGAGACAGCGCTGCCTATACCGAACTCTATAACGCTACGGCAGAACAGATGCTGGGGCGGGCGCGCTCTATGGTCCGAAGCGATCAGGACGCCTTGGACCTTTTGCAGGAGAGCTATCTCTACGCGTTTAAATCGTTGGATCAACTGGAGCATCCGGAATATTTTTCCAGTTGGCTCTACCGGATTGTCACCAACCGGTGCAAAAATTTTCTTACCCGGTCAAAACCCCGTTTATTTGAAGTATCGATGACCAATGAGGAGGGGGAGGAACCCGACCGAGAGGACGAGGACCTCACCTTCCGCCCGGATGAATCGCTGGACTATAGCGAGACCAAACGCCTGGTCCGTGAGATTGTGGATGGACTGCCGGATGACCAGCGGACCTGTATCTTGCTCTACTATTTTCAGGAGATGAAGGTGGGGGAGATTGCCCAGGCTTTGGAGGTCCCAGAAAACACCATCAAGAGCCGGCTCTCCTATGCCCGTAAAAAACTTTTGACCCAGTTCCAGGCGTTGGAGAAGAAGGGAACCAAACTCTATGCCATCCCCTTCTTCCCCTTCCTGCATTGGATGTTGGCGGACAGTACCCACCAGCTGGCCGGCAGCTTGGAGGGAATGCTGCCACAGGTCTTGGCGGGAGCTGGTGCAGCGGCAGCGGCCGGCACAGCTGCCTCCGCTGGAACCGCTACCGCTTCCAGCGCAGCCGCTGCCGCTTCAGGGACTGCCGCTGCAGAAGCCGCTGCCGCTGGTGCGGGAGCCTCCGCAGCGTCCACAGCGACTGCTGCGAGCGCTGCCCATGCGGGGCTATTGGGCGCGGCCGGGACCAAGGTGATGGCCGGGATTGCCGCTGCCGCAGTAGTGGTGGGAGGTGCCGCGACGGCAGCACATTTCTCCCGCCCACAGGAACAGCCGACGGCTGCCTCCAGCCAAGTGGAAGTGCTGCCGGATGGTTATGTCTTTTGGCAGGAGCTCACTGACCCCGCCGGGACACTGGACCCATCGGCCTACCATGTGCGATTGGGGATCAGCGAACCGGCAGTGGTACAGGAGTATCATCCGGAGACCCAGGAACTCTATATCACCGTCCCGGAGGGAGGGGCGGTCACCTTCTCCTGGCTGCCTTCGTTCGAGGATGCGGGCGGCGGGGTGACGCCCTACGATATGCAGGGCGGCTATCCGCTCCTCTATTGGACGGCGGCGGACCAGGACGATCCCCTCTATGGCGGGATTGGTATGAAGCGGGATGAAGAGACGGGGGAATATTTCTATTACGGCCCCCTGGTGCTGGATGCCCAGACCGGTTCCGCTCAGGACACCCAGGCGGGGCTGAGCCAGACGGTCACCTTCAGCAGGGACGGGGCGGTCTATCTGGCTGCCGGTTGGTCCGCCCAGACGGAGGCGGGGCAGGCCTCCATTACCCCTACAATCTATATCAAGACTACCCGTCAGCCCAGCAACCCTCTGAGCTTCCAGGTGGAGATGCCCAGCCTCTATAACCCCGACCAGTACACCCGTGACCTGTGCGTTACCGAGCCCGCCCAGGTCACCGACTGTGACCTGGGGACCCAGACCATCTATATCACCGCCCATGTGGGGGACGAGTTTGAGTTTGGTACTGTCAAAGAAGTGACGCGTCCATTGCTCACTTTGGAGGAATTGAAGGCCGAATATGGAGGTGAAAACCCCACGCCTTGGAAGGAATCCCAATCCGGCAGCTTTGGCGGAGCAGGCTGGTCCAATGGCCCCGCCGACCCGGAACAAATAGCCTATGGTACCAATTCCGTCCTTGTCCGCGTGGTGTCCCCCGATGGCGCTATGCAAACTCCTGAGGGGGAAGGATACAGCCCAGTAGTGGAACGGATTGCTTGCTATGATGGGGACTTTAGCGGCCCTATACGTGCAATAGGCCCCGGCACCGTGGCCTATATCGAGTTTAATCTTCAGAGTGATCCCTCGAAAACAGAGGAGGGACAGTGGTATTCCGAACCTCATTCTCCACTGTGGGAGTTCCGAATCAGCTATGTGATTACCGTCCTGCCGGCAGAGGATTGACCATTTTTTGGAGGGAAAATATCCTTCCCGCTGAAGCCCTATGAACTGGAAGGGCATTTTAAGACAAACAAAAACACGGAAGACCGTGCCCTGTGGAAGAAACCAGGGCACGGCCTTTTCCATGCTGAGAAATGTGCGTTTGTCACAGAAGCCGCCGACCAGATGTGGTATCCTAAATCCAATGAGTAAGAAAGGCGGCATGTGGTATGGAGACGGCAAAAAGGCGGGCACGCAAAGCCCTGGTGGATGTGCGCCACTGCGTGGCATGTGGGTGCTGTGTAAAGGTCTGCCCGGTTGCGGCCATTACAATCTACAAAGGGCAGCAGGCGCGGATCGATTTGGCGCGCTGCGTGGGCTGTGGGCGCTGTGCCCGGGAATGCCCCGCGTCGGTGATCGAGATCCAGGAGGTGGAGACATGAAAAAACATTGGTACGACTATTTATGGATTGCTTCTTTGTCCTATCTGATCCTGGGGTTTGTCAATATTTTGTTTGCCTGGCTGGGGTTGATCTGTTTCTTTTTGCCATTGGCCATTTCTATAGGGAAGGGGACCAAGGGCTATTGTAACCGCTATTGCGGCAGAGGGCAGCTGTTTTCCCTGTTGGGGGGAAAATTTGGCCTCTCCCGCAAAAAAGATGTCCCCGGCTGGATGAGAAGCCGGGGATTCCGCTATGGCTTTTTGATCTTCTTTTTTGCAATGTTTTTCCAGATGCTCTGGACCACCTATTTGGTATTTTCCGGCGCCCAAGACCTAAAACAGGTGGTGACGGTGCTTTGGACCTTCCGGCTGCCATGGAATTGGGCCTACCACGGCACCCTATTTTCCCCCGGCGTGGCCCAGTTTGCCTTTGGGTTCTATAGCGTCATGCTCACATCCACCCTGTTGGGGTTGGCCACAATGGTGCTGTTTAAACCCCGTTCCTGGTGTGTCTATTGCCCGATGGGAACAATGACGCAGCTGATCTGCCGGGCGCGCAATGGAGCGCCGTGATGCCGTTTTTAAGAAAGCTGGGCCAACCTTCCAGGGTCGGCCAATTCAATCGCCCCACGGGAGAGATTGACCAGCCCCTCCTCCTGGAAGTAGCGGAGCATCCGGGTGACCGCCTCTCTGGCTGTGCCAAGATGGCGGCCAATGGCCTCATGGGTGATTTTTAGGTGGGAAGATCCCTCCAAATCCGCCTCCTCCAATAGGAAATCGGCCAATCTTCGGTCCAGTTTCTGCCAAAGGATCTGTTCCAACAGCCAGATCACTTGGGAAAACCGGCTCGCCATCACTTCGTTGGTGTAGTTGGCGACGCAGGGGGACTGCGCCATCAACGTCCGGTAGTTTTCCGGAGGGATCATCCACAGCTGGGTGTCCCGCTCGGATTCAATCTGTACCTCAAGATGGAGGTTGTGCAGCACACAGGGGGCGGAGAGCAGGCAGAAATCCGGCGGAGAGAGGCGGTAGAGGGTGATTTCCCTGCCCTCCGGGGAGAGGATATACGCCCGCAGGCGGCCGGAGCGCACCAGCAGGAGCCCAGTGCAATCCGCGTCCCCCCGGTGGAGGGTTGCCCCCTGGGGGAAGCTGCGCAGGACGGCCGCTTGGGAGAGCTGTTTTTGCTGTTCCCCGGTCAAATCGCTCCAAACGGGAAACGCCTCTGAAAATTCCATGGCCAACTGCCTCCTTCTTCCAGTAGTATACGGCAGGCAATGGCAAAAGACAAGTATGGATTCCAAAAAGAGGACGCGCATGGAACCCATGCGCGTCCTCTTCAAATTTAGGAGGAGAGGTTATTCAGAGAGTTCTTTTCCCCGGCGATAGAACCAATATACGCCGCCGCCGAGGGTGATGCCGGCCGCTGCCAGCAGGAGAATTCCGGGTAGCATGCCCCATCCGCTTTCCTCATCGCCTTCATCGCTGGAGGGTTGGGGGATTGCCTCTTCCACCGCGACATCCCTGGCGGTGGTGAGGCTGGCGTCCGTGTCCTCCTCGTCCTCTTCCGCTTCCGCGTCGGTACTATCGGTATCCGAAGTGGAGGTGGAACCGCTGTCGTAGGTGTTAGAAACCGAGTAGTTGGCAGGTTCCGCCACCGGCGTATAGTAGTAATCGCCGCCGCCGGTGACCGGGTTCACCTTATTGAGGGGCTCGTATTCTTCCTCGTAAACAGTGTCAGTGTCGTCCTCCTCATAGTCGTCATCATAATCCACCTCGTAGACGCTGTCCAGGTCCAACTCGGTGTCCGACACCACATAGGTACCCAATACCCGGGTACGGATGGTCCAGCCGGGGATCTCATAGTCGTCGTCCGAATAGGTGAACCGGTCGGTCACATCCACGAGATAGCCGTCACTGTCCAACTCATAGATATAGAAGTCCTCGGGGGAGTAGTAATCCCAGTCATCATCGTCCCACGGGATACCCAGGGTCAAAGATGCCCGAGAGGTGCAGGGAATATCAGGATTGCCCACGAAGTCGTAGAACCAAAGTTCAGCATCCACGGGATCACCATATTCGGTGTAGATATCCACATAGCTCTTGGTGGAGAGCCGGGCATAGAAGTCCTCTGCGTCATCATCCGCATAGAATTCCAACGCCGCCCGGTCGTCGCCCCAGACAAAGACGTTATAGTCGTTTTCGTCCGGATTGATATAGATGCTGTCGCCGGTGTCGGCAGAGTCGGTGGCTTCTTCGTTGTTGATCCACATGACCAGGTTGAGCACTGCGTAATCGCCGTCACACCATTCGCCGTCGTTGCCGCTCTCGTCCTCCGAGTCGTCCCGGGCTTTAAAGGTGATCTCCGCCTCCGCCTTCAGCTCCTCGGTGGTGGTGGAATCCTTGAGGACGATCTTCAGGTAGCTGCCCCGAGTGCCGTCCAGGTTCCGCTCACCCACTTGGGTGATCGAGGAGATCAGGGATTTGCCATCCCCGTCCTTGTTGATGGAGATCTTGAACAGGTCGTCATCCACCAGGTCGCTGGCAGAGGCATAGTGGGAATATCCGTCATCGCAGTCCAAAAAGGTCCAGGGGTTAAAGCCGTTCTCTCCCAGCTTGATATAGATGGTCTGGCCGGGGGCTACGCCGTCCAGGGTGATCCGCCCATCGGAGGCGATCCGGTCGACGTCGAAGTTATCGCCGTCGATGTCCTCTAAATCCTCGCCGTCCTCGTCCTGCACCGCGATGGGGGCATAGACCAGGCCGCCGGAGCTGCTGGAGGAGCGCGCGATCGTTGTGACACCAAGGGTTACATTTTCTGTGACCGTTACCTTCACAGAAGCGCTGCGGCTGTTGACGTCTCCTTCCAAAATGTAGTTGCCATCCGCCGTATTGGTGATATCATCAATATTGTAGGCGAAGCTATCCGCCTCTATATTGAAGGTGACTGTTGTCCCAGTCTGTACATATCCTATAGATCCCTCGGTAAGCTGTATGCCAATAGTAGAACTTCCGTTCACATCGTTATAAAAGCCAGGAGAAGCCGTACGAGCTGTGACTGTTACATTGGGAATAGATGGGATTTCAACTTTGTAATAGCCCGTTGAATTGACGCTGGCTTCAGCAATAAAGATCGCTGAAACGCTGACATCCCCTGCCACCGTGATCTGAACCGGAGTGGTGGTATAGGTTTGCGAATTGGTTCCGTTTTTCACTGTTAGACCACTCAAAGCATAGCCTTGCGCAGGAGCGGCCGTAATGGTGATCTCTGTGCCCTCTGCTACCTTACTACCGGAGGAAATCGTCGTTCCCTGGCCGTCTTTCACAGTGACCGAGCCGTTACTTGTAGAGGAGATGGAGACGGTATATTCGGTAGCAGAAATCTCCTCAAAGGTTGCGGAGATGGCGATATCGTTTTTTCCGACAGTATACGTTTTTCCGCTAGCATGCGGTTTATTGTTGACCTTTAAGCCGTCCTTCGCCAATTGATAGTTTGAGTCAGGGGTTGCGGTAATCACAAGGACCGTATCTTCAGCTACCGAGCTCCCATTGATGACATCATTACCATCCTGGGTCTTCACGGAAATGCTGCCATTTGCGGGTTCAGTCCAAGAGACGGTATGGCCGTTTGTGTTGGTCGAAGAAGGGGAGATGTTCGCCTGCACCGACAGGGATTGGGAGCTGCTGCGCGCCAGGCTGTTGGGCACGGTATAGGTGCCGCCATTTTCCACCGTCTCCCCATTCACGGTGATCGAGTCCACCTGGTATCCCTGATTTGCCGTCACCTGGATGGTCAGCCGGTCCCCCGCCTGGACAGCGGCCCCATTGGAGAGCTCCTCACCATTCCGTGTGACCTTCAAAGTCCCGTTTCTGAGGGTGGAGATGGAGAGGGTAAAGTCGGTTGTAGAGAGACTGTCATTGTTATTGGAGGGGTTCTGGCTGTTGGAGGAGTTTTCGCCAGAACCACCGGGGGTGCTGGACTCCTGGGAAAAGGTGGCCACAATGGAAACCGCACGCTGGACTGTATAAGTGGATCCGCTGGTGAAATCCTTGTTGTTCACCTGCAAACTCTCCAACACATAGCCCTGGTTGGCGGTAGCGCTGATGGTGATGGAAGTGCCTTGGGCCACCTGTTCCCCGTTGGAGATCGAGCCATTCGGGCCGGTCACTGTGACGTTACCGCCGCCGTTGGAGGAATAGCTGACCGCATAGGTCTGCTCCGTTTCCGCTCCTGGGGTGGTGGTAGGGCCGTTCTGGAAGGAATTGGACAGAGTGTCCCGCTGCTGAATGGTTGAGTTTGTGACAGGAGACGAAGTTTCTGGCTCAGAACTGCCTCCCGCAGGCTCGCTTTCAGAGGAAGTACCGCCGCTCTTGGAAGAGAAAGCGGAATCCCCGATGGAAGAGATGTCACTTGCTTGAGAAGAGCTATTCTCCTGAGAGAAGGCATTCTCCCCAGCGAGGGAACTCGATTGGGATTGGCTGGAGGAACTCTCTGGGAGAGAAGGAGTAGTTTCCTGGAGAGATTCCCCCGTTCCGGTAGCAGGTGTCTGTCCCTGTCCGGAGGATCCACTGTCCCCCAAGGCGGTTCCGGAAAGACCTGCGTACTGCTGACTCCATTGTAGCCAATAGCTGGAAGACCCCAAACTCTGTTGGGAGGATGTCTCCGAGCTGGAGGCCGCTAAGGAGGGGATTGACAGGCAGCTGAGGGAAACAGCCGCCGATAATAAGATGGCGAAGATCCGTTTCATGACCAACTCCCCTTTCACTTTTGTGCCTTTAGTATACGCAGGAATTGTGTGGCAAAATTGAGAAAAGAAAAAAGAAATTATGACGCATTTCTTGAAAAACTATTTCCAGAAATATCCGGCGCTCTTCTTTCAAGGCAACACTTTTTCAGGAGGAGATCAAGGAAATGGCAAGAAATTTGCAACACCTCTCTTCTGGGAAAGATTGTAAAGGCAAAATACTTTTCTCTTGCCAAACGGCAGGGAAAAGATTACAATCAAAGGGTAACTGTTGGAAGGAGGTAGCTCCTATGCCTGAAGAACCTGCCCTGCCCCCGCGTACAGCAAACCGGAACCGTATTTACCGCATGATCTACCAAAACCGGGGAATCTCTCGGCCGGAACTCTGCCACCGGCTGGGTTTAAGCATGCCCACGGTGATGCAGAATGTGCGCCAGCTTCAGGCCGCCGGCCTGATTGAGGAGGCGGGAAGCCTGGATTCCACCGGTGGACGGAAGGCGGTGGCCCTGGCCTGTGTCCAAAAGGCCCGGATTGCGGTGGGGTTGGATCTGACCGTCCATCATGTGAGCGGCGTGGCAGTGGATTTGGAGGGGAACATCCTGGTTCAACTGCGGGAGCGGCGGGTATTTACGGCCAACGGAGGCTATGCCGCTGCCCTGGGTAAAATGGTAGAGGCCCTGTTGGAACAGAGCGGATTTTCTTCGGAGCGTGTCCTGGGAGTGGGGATTTCCATGCCTGGGACCTTTTCGGAGGACGGCAGCCTGATGTTGGATTCCCGCCTGCTGCGGATGCAGAACCTGCGCACCATAGAGCTCTCCAGGGCAATCCCATTGCCCTGTCAATTCTGTAATGACGCAAATGCCGCCGGATTTGCGGAGGTTTGGGATGTCCAAAGCCCTCCGGACGCCCTCTACCTCTCCCTGAGCAACACCGTGGGCGGCGCCATTTTGTTGGGAGGGCGCCTCTATATGGGAGAGAACCAGCGGGGAGGCGAATTTGGCCATATCACCGTCCAGCGGGATGGCCGCCAATGCTACTGCGGCAAAAGAGGCTGCCTGGACGCCTACTGTTCCGCCGAGGTGCTCTCCCGCCTGGCGGAGGGGAATTTGGAAGGTTTTTTCCAAAAGCTGAAATCCGGGGACGCAAAGGCCCATGCCGCTTGGGAGCGCTATTTGGACGATTTGGCGGCCGGCGTGGATATCCTGCGGATGGCTTTTGATTGCCCAATCATCTTGGGGGGCTATGTGGGGGCCTATATGGAGGACTATCTGGAGCCTCTCCGGATCCGGTTGGCCGCTCTGAACCGCTTTGACCGGGATGGCAGCTATGTTCGGGTCTGCCGGTATCGAACAGAGGCGTCCGCCGTAGGGGCGGCACTGCTGTATGTACAAGCGTTTTTGCAAGGGGTATAGTCGATGAAAAAGTGGAGGGAAACGCCTTCCACTTTTTTGATAAAGGGGACACTTCAAATTTGTGAATTCCGTCCCATTGACAAGTGGGGCCCAAATCGCTATTTTATTAATTAGGAACTTTATTAAAATATCCTAATAAAGGAGGCGGCCTGCCATGCAGGGTAAGATGAAGGTAGCGATCATGACCGACGTGGGGAAGAGCGCGTTTGTGGAACGGGACATCCCCCAGCCCAAGGCGGACGAGGTACTGGTGAAATTGGAGTATGTGGGCATCTGCGGCTCGGATCTCCACTACTATGCCACCGGCGGGATCGGGGACTGCAAGGTACAAACCCCCTTTGTGCTGGGGCATGAGGCGGGCGGCACAGTGGTGGAGGTGGGCTCCGCTGTCACCGGCCTGAAGGTGGGGGACCGGGTGGCCCTGGAGCCTGGGAAGGCCTGTGGGCACTGCGAATTCTGCCGCACCGGCCGCTATAATCTCTGTCCGGATATGGTCTTTTTCGCCACCCCTCCGGTGGACGGGGTGTTCCAGGAGTATGTGGCCCATGACGCGGGCCTCTGCTTCAAGCTTCCGGACAATATGAGCACCATGGAGGGCGCGCTGATCGAGCCGCTGGCGGTGGGGATCCATGCCGCCAACCTGGGGGAAGCCCATATGGGGCAGACTGCGGTGGTCACCGGCTCTGGATGTATCGGACTGGTCTCCCTCATGGCGATGAAGGCGATGGGGGTCTCCAAGGTCTACGTGGTGGATGTGATGGAGACTCGCCTGCAAAAGGCGTTGGAGTGCGGCGCGGATGGCGTCATCAACGGCGCCACCCAGGACGTGGTGGCCGAGGTGATGCGTTTGACCGAGGGCCGGGGCACCGACCTGGTGATTGAAACGGCGGGAGCGGAAGTTACCACCCGACAGGCCATCCAGATGGCCAAGGAGGGCTCCACCGTTGTATTGGTTGGGCTGGGGGCCTCTGGGGAGCTGACTCTGCCCATGGCAGCGGCCATCAACAAGGAGCTGACCCTCAAGGGCCTCCGGCGTTACCGCCACTGCTATCCCATGGCCATCCAGGCGGTGGCCTCGGGAAGGATCGATCTGAAGCGCATTGTGACCAATGAGTTTACCTTTGACCAGCTGCCCGAGGCTCTGGACATTTGCATCCAGGATAAGGCGCATGTGGTCAAAGGGGTCATCAAAATTTCGGATTGAGAAGAGGAGGAGAATGCCATGTATTTGGAGCAAATGTTCGGGCTGAAAGGCAAGGTGGCAGTGATCACCGGCGCCAGCAAGGGGATTGGCAAAACTGCCGCTGTGGGGTTGGCCAAGGCGGGAGCCCAAGTGGCAATCCTCTGCCGCAGTGAGCCGAAAGATGCCCTGTCGGAGATTGCCGCCGCCGGCGAACAGGCCTATTGGGTACCCACCGATGTCACCGATGAGGCCAGTGTCAACAACGCCTTTGCGGAGATTCTGCGGCGCTCGGGGTCGGTCCATGTGGTGTTCAACAATGCGGGCATCTGTATCCACGAGGACTCGGTAGATGCCCCAGTGGAGGATTTCCATACCGTGATGAATGTGAACTTCTTTGGGGAGTTCCTGGTGGCCCGGGCTGCCGCAAAAATCATGATCGACCAAGGGATCCACGGAAGTATTGTAAACATGGCCTCCATGTCCGGTTCCATTGTCAATCTTCCCCAGTGGCAGTGTTCCTATAACGCCTCCAAGGCAGCGGTGATCCATATGACCAAGTCCCTAGCGGTGGAGTGGGTGAAATATGGGATCCGGGTAAACAGCATCAGCCCCGGATATATCGCCACCGGGGCCCTGGACGAGATCCCGGAGGAGCAACGCCGAGTCTGGATCCCCATGATCCCCATGGGCCGGATGGGAAAGCCAGAGGAATTATTGCCTGCTCTGCTCTATTTGGCCAGCGACGCCTCCAGCTATACCACCGGCAGCAACATCATTGTGGATGGAGGCTATACCTGCCTATAATACATTGGCAAAAAATATCTGCACAAAGAGGGCCTGCAAGCGATTGCTTGCAGGCCCTCTACGCTGATAGACCGCCTATTTCTCAAAGGGATAGCGCAGGCCCCACTGGCCGCGAATGGTATCCATCAAGCGCATCATCCCCAAAATCCGTTCGTGGGGCATCTGGGGACATTCTATCCGGCCGGCTCGGATGGCTTCCACACAGGCTTTTACCTCATATTCGAAACCGGTGATCTGTTTTGGCTGCCGATATTCGGCAATCAACTCCCGGCGATGGTCGTATACCCGGATGGATTCATAGTTGTTCACATTTTCCACCACAGCGAATCCCCCTTCGCCCTGGAGGGTGCCGCCCCGCTGGGAGATCGCTGTCACTGAACTGTGGAGCACCGCCATTCGGCCATCAGCATAGGTGAGGATGATACTGTTCTGGGCATCTACACCGGTGGAGGCCATAACCGCGGAGGAGGCCACCGAGGTGATATCGTCACCGAAGGCAACGGAGGCGAAGGTCAGAGGATAGATCCCCACATCCAGCAAAGCGCCGCCCGCCAGAGCGGGATCATGGATCCGGGGGCGGGAGAGGACGTTGTAGCCCAAATCAGCGGTCAACGTGTGGACCCTGCCGATGATGCCGCTGTCACACACCTCCCGCAACCGTTTGGCCATGGGCATATAGCGGGGCCAAATGGCTTCGGCAACCAACAGTTGGCGCTGCCGGGCGGTGTCCAACACCTGTTGGGCCTGTTGGGCGTTGACAGTAAACGCCTTTTCACAGAGCACATGCTTCCCTGCTGCCAGGCAGTCCAAAGCCTGTTGGGCGTGGTGGGAGTGGGGGGTGGCGATATAGACCAGCTCCACCTGGGGATCGGCCAACAATTGCTCATAGGAGCCATAGGATTTTGCGAAACCGTATTGAGCGGCGAATTCTTCGGCTCGGCTCAATTCTCGGGCCGCCACCGCATAGGGCTCCACTTCTGACATTTGGGTAACCGTCCGGGCCATCGTGTGGGCGATATTTCCTGCGCCCAGAATAGCGAATTTTATGGGCCTCATATCAGAATACTCCTTTCAGCACAACTTGGCAGGCGCCGATGGCGTCCTTTTTCCATACTGTACCACACTGCCGCGGAAAAATCGAGCCTCAATCGATCAGATGTTTGTGCCTCCAGTTTCCATTACGCCACCGCAAAAAGGAGACAACCCCTCTAAAGCACTCGTCAAATGCCATAGCAGCCCAAAGTCCGGTCAGTCCCAAGCCGAAATGGATCCCCAGAAGCCAACCGCCGCCAACAGCCACTGTCCAAACGGTGCAGACATTGAGGCAGAGGGGGAATTTTAAATCTCCAGCGGTGCGCAAAGCCCCAAATAGGCAGATGTTTGCCGCTCTGCCCAATTCCAAAATGATCTCAATGCCCATAATGGTTTTACAGGTGGCCAATACCTGAGGATCGGAGGTAAACAGGCCAAACAATGGTTCACACAGCAAAAACAACAGCAGAGAGATGACAAAGGAGACCAGCATAGCCCCTCGCAAGGTGGCGTTCACCCGCCGGTCGGTGTCCTCAATCCGTCTGGCGCCCATCAGATAGCCCACTACGATTTGCGTAGCCTGTGCAATGGCGTTGGCATAGATATAGGAGAGCATGGCAAACATGTTGCAGTAAGCCCTGGCGGTGATGACAAAAATGGGCATCGTATTGCACATGGTCTGGATCACGATCTGGGTCAGGTTATAGGAGACCGACTCCCCGCCCGAGGGGATGCCGATCTTCAAAAGCCGTTTCAAGTGATCCCAAGGGAAAGGCCGCAGGTTGGAGAGCAGAAACGCCCGCCCAATATGCCGGTGGAATAGCAGGATGACAAACCCCATCCCTATCAACCGGGAGAGAACGCTGGAGATAGCTGCTCCCGCCACCCCCAGGACGGGGATCGGTCCCAGCCCGTTGATGAGGATGAAATTTCCCCCAATATTCAGCAGGTTCATTACCAAGGAGATCACCATGGTCTGCCGGGTGAGGCCATGAGCCCGGAAGAAGGCAACAAACGTCAAATGGATCGCCTGTAAAGGCATCCCCAGGCCAATGATCTCCAGATAGTCGCAGGACTCCGGCATCAACTCCGAGGGAACCCCCATCAGCGAGAAGATCTGCTGGGAGAACCCTGTAAGAGCCACACAGATCACCAATGAGAGGGCAAAATTCATCAATAGGGCCACGGTATAGGTCTGAGAGACCCTTTGGGTGCTGCCTGCTCCCAGGTATTGCGTGATGAGAATTGTGGCGGCAGTGGAGATGACCGAGAAGGAGATCACCAGCAGATTGGTGATGATATTGGCATTGCCGATGGCGGCCACCGCGGTGCTGGAAGTTTTGGCAACCATCATCTGGTCCACATTGCTCACCAACATCTGCAGAACCAGTTCGACAAAGATGGGCCAGGTGAGGCCGATCAAATATTGGCGAGAGTTGATTTTAGTGAAATCATCCATATATTAGCCCCCGAATTTGACAGGTTGAACATCCTTATGAGTTATACAGGAACCTGTAGGAAAAGTCAATCTGTGTTTCGCCCAAAATGGAATAGATAAGTAGGATTTTTTTAGACAACCGGGGGCTTCAAACAGAAAAAGGGATGGCGGGTATTCCGCCATCCCTTTTTCTTCAGCTCTGACGCAGAGGAGACTCAATTTTCCTGGGCCATCAGCTCACAGATGGCGTTGGAAAAAGCCACCGGATCCTCGATGGGCATCCCCTCGATGAGGAGTGCCTGGTCGTAGAGCAGTCCCGCATAGGATTTGGCCCGTTCCGGATCCTTCTCATAGCAGCGCTTCAGAGCGGCAAATACCGGATGGGAAGCGTTGATTTCCAACACCCGCTGGGCTTTGACCTTTTGATCGTTGGGCATAGCATTGAGCACCTTCTCCATCTCTAAGGAGAGCATTCCTTCGCTGGAGAGGCAGACCGGATGGCTTTTCAACCGCCCAGAGAGGCAAACCGCCTGTACCTTTTCTCCCAAAGCTTCTTTGAGGAACTGTAAGAGCGGCTGATTCTCCTCGTTTTGTTTCTTAATTTCCTCCTTCTCGGCCTCACTCTCTAACCCCAGATCCTTGTCGGAGACCGAACGGAACTCCTTCTCTTGGTATTTGTAGAGCATCTTCAGGGCAAATTCATCCACATCGTCGGTGAGATAGAGAATCTCAAATCCCTGATCCTTGAGCAGCTCGGTCTGAGGCAGCAGGTCGATCTTGTCCACCGTCTGGCCGCAGGCGTAGTAGATGTATTTCTGGGATTCCTTCATGCGGCCCACATATTCCTCCAGGGAGACCAACTTCTTTTCACTGGAGGAGTAGAAGAGCACCAGATCTTGGAGCAGATCCTTCTGCTGGCCGTAGTGGTCATAGAGGCCGTATTTCAGCTGTAGACCAAAGTTTTTCCAAAATGCCTCATATTTTTCCCGATCATTCTTCATCAGGTTGGACAGCTCCGAGTGAATCTTCTTCTCTAACCGCCCCTCAATAAGTTTGAGCTGCCGGTCGTGTTGGAGCATCTCCCGGGAGATGTTCAGGCTCAGATCCTGGGAGTCCACCAGCCCCCGCACAAAACTGAAGCAGTCGGGGAGCAGGTCAGGGCACTTGTCCATAATGAGCACGCCGCTGGCATAGAGCTGGAGCCCCTTTTCATAGTCCCGAGAGTAGTAGTTAAAGGGGGCGCGGGAGGGAATGAACAACAGGGCATTGTAGGTGGCAGCCCCTTCGGTGCTGGAGCGGATCACCAGAGCAGGGTCTTCAAAGTCGAAAAACTTCTCCTTATAAAAGCTGTTGAGCTCCTCGTCAGTGACCTCTGCTTTGGATTTCTTCCAGATAGGGACCATACTGTTGAGCACCTTGGTCTCATAGACCGTCTCATACTCCGGCTTGTCTTCGGGACAGCCCTCTTTCAGCCGGGAGGTGGGCATCTCCATTCGGATGGGGTAGCGGATGTAGTCGGAGTAGCGCTTCACCAGTCCGGCCAGCCGCTGGGGTTCCAGAAATTCATCGTAGTTCTCTTCCTCTGTGGAATCCTTCAAGGTGAGGATCACTTTGGAGCCGTGCCCCTCCATTTCCGCCGGTTCTACGGTATAGCCGTCAGCGCCGCTGCTCTCCCACTTCCAGGCCTGTTCAGATCCATAGGGGCGGGAGAGGACGGTGACCTTTTTGGCCACCATAAAGGCAGAATAGAATCCCACGCCGAACTGGCCGATGATATCCACATCCTCGGCCTTCTCTTGATCCAGCTCCTTTTTAAAGCCCAAGGAACCGCTCTTGGCAATGGTGCCCAAGTTTTCCTCCAGTTCCTCCTGGGTCATACCACAGCCGTTGTCCGCCACCGTAAGGGTACGGGACTGCTTGTCCACAGAGAGGTCAATGGCAAAGTCGCCGCGGGAGAGCCCGGTGATATTTTCCGACAAGGCGTGGTAATAAAGCTTGTCGATGGCATCAGAGGCGTTTGAGATCAGTTCCCGCAAAAAAATCTCCTTGTGGGTATAAATGGAGTTGATCATCAGATCCAACAGGCGTTTGGATTCCGCTTTAAACTGCTTGGTGCGCATGTGTGCATTCGTCCTTTCTATTGAAAACTATATCAGAGACAAGAATTAGCACTCAAATATAATGAGTGCTAATATAACTATAGCCCTATCTGCAGCAAAAATCAAGAGGAATTTGTAAATATTTTCTACGCGCAAAAAACAGCTGCGCGGCATTGCCGCGCAGCTGCAAATAGAAATTACGCCTGTTCTTCTGGAGCCACCAACCGCTCTTTGTAGTGGTGGGCGTCCTCCAGCATCATATCCTTGACCTTCATCAGCCGGATCTGGGTGGAACGCTCGTTCTCGTCCAACTTCATCGTGATATATTTGATGTTGGTCTGCAGGTCGGGGATCATCACATGCTCCAAGGCGTTTACCCGACGCCGAGTCTTTTCGATCTCGGTGGCCATCAGTTGGCAGGATTTCTCCACCTCAGCCAGTCGGAGCAGGTCGGGCAGCACATCGGAAAGGGATTGTACCGCGCCGTCCAGGTCGGCAGAGGTGAAGGCAAAGCCGTAGGAGAAGATGTTGGCGGCGTTAGAGGAGCGGGGTTTATAGGTGAAAACCGGAATCTCCACGCTCATGACGTTGCGGGTTCCCGCTTCCAAAAAGACCTTCTGGGCGGGGGCCAGCATCGCCACATTCAACGCCTCATCGGACATGCTCGCTCGGGCCAGCACAAAGTTCTTGTTGGCGGCGGCGATCCCCGCTTCCACCTTCTCCCGAAGGGCTTTATTTTCCCGGACTAGATCCAGGAACTGCCGCATGAGTTCATCCCGCTTATCCTTCAAAAGCTTGTGCCCACGGCGGGCAGTAGCCAGCTTTTTTTTCAAACGGGTCAGCTCCATACGGGTTGGGTTTACCGTTTTGGTGTTCGCCACAGCCGCTCCCCCTTACTTTCCGTAGTACTCGTCCAGATACTCGTCCTTGATCCGTTTGAGCTCGCTGCGGGGCAGGATGGAGAGCAGCTTCCACCCCAGATCCAGCGTCTCCTCAATGTCCCGGTTGGTGTCATACCCCTGGGAGACATATTCCTGTTCAAAGGCGTCAGCAAATTTAGCATAGAGCTTGTCAATATCGGTGAGGGCTGCCTCGCCCAGTACCACCATCAACTCTTTGGCGTCCTTGCCGCGGGAATAGGCGGCAAACAGCTGATTCATGGTGTTGGAGTGGTCCTCACGGGTCTTGCCTTTGCCGATACCCTTGTCTTTCAAACGGGACAGGGAGGGCAGTACATCGATCGGCGGGGCGATGCCCTTCCGGTAGAGCTCACGGGAGAGGATGATCTGTCCCTCGGTGATATATCCCGTCAGGTCGGGGATGGGGTGGGTCTTGTCGTCCTCTGGCATGGTGAGGATGGGGATCATGGTGATGGAACCGCTGTGGCCCTTTTGCCGGCCGGCCCGCTCATAAATAGCGGCCAAGTCAGTGTACATGTAGCCCGGGTAACCACGGCGTCCGGGGACCTCTTTGCGGGCTGCCGAAATCTCGCGCAGGGCGTCCGCGTAGTTGGTGATATCGGTGAGGATGACCAACACATGCATGTTCTTTTCAAACGCCAGATATTCTGCGGCGGTCAAGGCCATCTTCGGAGTGGAGATACGCTCTACAGCCGGGTCGTTGGCCAGGTTGATGAACATGACCGACCGGTCCAGAGCGCCGGTCTCCCGGAAACTCTCGGTGAAGAAGTTGGCCTCTTCGAAGGTGATGCCCATGGCAGCGAATACCACGGCGAACGGCTCAGAGGTGCCGCGCACCTTGGCCTGCCGGGCAATCTGGGCCGCCAGGTTGGCGTGGGGCAGGCCAGAGGCAGAGAAGATAGGCAGCTTTTGTCCACGGACCAGGGTGTTCAGGCCGTCGATGGCGGAGACACCGGTCTGGATAAACTCCTGCGGATAGTCCCGGGCAGCCGGGTTCATAGGCAGGCCATTGACATCCATGCGCTTTTCGGGTAGGATCTCGGGACCGCCATCAATGGGCCGGCCCAGGCCGTCGAACACCCGGGAGAGCATGTCCTCGGAGACTCCCAGCTCCATTGAGCGGCCCAAAAACCGCACTTTGGAGTTGGAGAGGTTGATGCCAGTGGAGCTTTCAAACAGCTGCACCAGGGCGTTGCCGCCGTCGATCTCCAAAACCTTGCAGCGGCGTTTCTCGCCGTTGGCCAACTCAATTTCGCCCAGCTCGTTGTAGGTGACGTTCTCCACGCCCTGCACCAGCATCAGAGGACCCGCAACCTCCTGGATCGTACGGTATTCCTTCGGCATTAGAATTCCTCCTTACTCGCCTGAATCTGGGCGTCGATCTGTTCCGCCAACACCTTCTGGATGGCGTCATACTCCTGCTGGATCTGGTTACTCTCAATATACTTGAAACGGCCGATCCGTTCGCGCACCGGCAGTGCCACCAGTCCTTCGATTCCAGCGCCCTGCTGCAACGCCTTGGCTGCGGCGTCATAGTAGTCCAACATCAGCCGCATCATCAGGTACTGTTTTTCCAGTGGGGAGTAGGTATCCACTTCATGGAAGGCGTTCTGGTTCAAGAAGTCCTCACGGATGGAGCGGGCGGTTTCCAGTTTCAGGCGGTCAGGGGCGGACAGTGCGTCCATACCCACCAGTTGAACGATCTCATTGAGTTCGCTCTCCTCCTGCAGTAGGACCAGTAGCCGTTGACGCAGGCTCATCCAGTCTTTATGGACCTTTTCATTGAACCAGTTAGCCATATTGTCCACATACAGGGAATAGCTGGTCAACCAGTTGATGGCGGGGAAATGACGCTGGTAAGCCAGCTGGGAATCCAGCCCCCAGAACACTTTCACAATCCGCAGAGTGGCCTGGGAGACCGGTTCAGAGATATCACCGCCGGGAGGGGAGACGGCCCCGATCACCGACAGGGAGCCCTCGCGGCCCTCCTTGCCCAGGGTAATCACCCGGCCAGCACGCTCGTAGAACTGAGCCAGCCGGCTGCCCAAGTAGGCGGGATAGCCCTCCTCACCAGGCATCTCCTCCAGACGCCCGGACATCTCGCGCAGCGCCTCGGCCCAGCGGGAGGTGGAATCCGCCATCAGCGCCACCGAGTAGCCCATGTCCCGGAAGTACTCCGCGATGGTGATACCGGTGTAGATAGACGCTTCACGGGCGGCCACCGGCATGTCAGAGGTGTTGGCGATCAGAACCGTGCGCTCCATCAGGGAACGGCCGGTCTTGGGGTCCTTCAGTTCAGGGAACTCCATCAACACGTCGGTCATCTCGTTGCCGCGCTCGCCGCAGCCGATATAGACCACGATGTCGGCCTCTGCCCACTTGGCCAACTGGTGCTGCACCACTGTCTTACCGGAGCCAAACGGCCCGGGGACGGCCGCGACACCGCCTTTGGCGATGGGGAAGAGGGTATCAATGACACGCTGACCGGTGATCAATGGCATATCCGGGGAGAGCTTTTGCTGATAGGGGCGGCCAGTACGCACCGGCCAACGCTGCATCAGCTGTAGCTCTCGTATCTGCCCGCCGTCGGTCTCCAGGGTGGCCACCGTCTCCACAACGGTGTAATCCCCTTCCGCAATGGACTTGATTTTGCCGGAGACACCTGGCGGAACCATAATCTTCTGAGTAACCACTTCGGTCTCTTTCACAGTACCGATGGGGTCGCCGCCGGAAACCGCATCTCCTACCTGTACACAGGGGACAAAGTGCCATTTCTTCTCCCGATCCAGAGAGGGCACCTCCACGCCTCGCTCCAAGGAATTTCCGATTTTCTTGCGGATCTCTTCCAGCGGACGCTGGATGCCGTCATAAATATTGGTGATCAAACCAGGTCCCAGTTCGACACTCATAGGCACACCGGTAGACTCCACCGGCTCACCGGGGCCCAGGCCGGAGGTCTCCTCATAGACCTGGATCGAGGCCTGGTCGCCGTGCATCTCGATGATCTCACCGATCAGGCGCTGTTGGGCGACGCGCACCACGTCGTACATGTTGGCGTCGCGCATTCCTTCGGCGATGACGAGCGGCCCGGCCACCTTCTTAATCGTACCTTTACTCATGGATTCTTTTCACCTGCTTCTCATTTAGTCGCCATTGAAGATAATATCGGAGCCAACCGCTTGCTCCACGAACTTTTTCACGTTTGCAATTCCCGCCCCTGTATTTCCAGAGACGCCGGGGATAGGGATGACCGCCGGCAACGCTGCCTGCTGGATCCGATCCACTTCGGAGCGGAGCTGTTCCGCCAGCGCTTCGGTGATATACACCACTGCATACTCTCCTTCGGCGATTTCCCGCAACTTATGGGCCGCCTCGATCTGCTCAGAGACAGGGAAGACGTCCAAGCCCAGAGCAGCGAACCCGTAGATGCTGTCCCGGTCGCCGATCACTGCTACTTTATACATACATCTCCCTGACCCTTTCCCGGATGGATTCCTCGGGCAGGCCGTTGAGCTTGCCCAGCAGGATGATCCTCACCGATTTGATCTCATTTTCCCGCCCCAGGATGTAGGCAGCCAACGGACCGATACCAAACGGTTCGAACTGTTGTGGTTTGATCCGCTGAATCATCAGGTTGTCGCACCACCGTTCGAAAGCGGACGGAGACTGCCGCAGGGCGGACACCGCGCTGGCATAGTCGGTCTGCGCCAGATAGTCACAGATAGCGTCCATGCTCTCAGAGGCCGCTTTGGCCAGCAGGGAGACGTCCAAGGTGCTGCAAGGGGCCAACGCCCTGCGGATGAAATCAACGGATTTGCCGGTTTTTAGACAGCGCACAGAAGTCTTGATATTAGCAGAGGCCGCTGTCAACTCCGCATAGAGAGCGAACAGAGGGATTTTGGACTCCTGACCTGCGCGTACCACCGCCTCCAGGGCAGCCCGGTCCAGGATGATGTCACACAGCTGTCCGTCTCCCGTCTGGGACAGAGCGGTATAGGCCTCCTCTGCGGGAGCGCGCATCCCCTCCGGCAGTTCGGAGAAAGCTTGATTCTCCACCATCCGGCGGATCTCCTGGGGGGGCAGGGTGCCGTGGCTGATGAAGACGCCGAAGTCCTGTTCGCCGGTATAGACCAGCTTGATGGCGGCCTTCAAGTTGTGGTAGTCGTTGGCATAGAGGAAGACGTCGAAAGGGGAAAGATCATCCACTAGCTCGCCAATCAAAGCCCAAGTCTTCTCCCGCTCGTCGGCCAGCATAGTTTCTGCGGAAATATCACTTTCACCGTTTCCCCATCCACGGTCGGCCAGCATCCGCAGGCACTCCCCATAGTCCTTGGCGGCCAGCAACTGCCCGATGGCCTGGTCGTTGAGCAGGGAGAGCTCCTTAGACCGGATCCGTGCCACCGCATAGACATATTGATTGGACATTGCCGAAACCTCCTTTGTGCTTGTTGGCGCGGGGATCAGGAGAAGAGCAACGCATGCACCCTATCCTGTAACTCCTCGCGGGCGGCGTAGAAGAGCGCTTCAATAGAACAGTTCTCTTCGACACCTCCATAGGTCAGCACAAAGCCGCCGTCAATCGCCCGGGGTTGGTTGGAGCGCTTGAGCGTTCCTTTTGCCGCCTTCTGCAGCCGGTCGTCGAAATCGGCAGGAAGGCGGGCCAGATCAGCAGAGGAAAAGAAGATTTCCCCCTCCTGCGGGAGGGAAAACTTTTCCACCATGCGCAGAATCAGGTCGAAGTACTCCTCCGCTGGCAGCTGGTAGATCGCCTGTTGTGCGGCGTCAATCGTCTCGCCAATCATCTGCTGCTTTGCGGCGAGGACTGCACGCCGGCGGGTGAGCTCCGCCGCCGACTGGGCAGCGGAGCTGGCGTTGGCCAGGTCACTCTCGGATTTCTGGCGGATGGCCTCCACTTGTGCCTGGGCCTCTGCCTGGGCCTGCTCCAGGATCTGTTGTGCCTGGGCCTTTGCCTGGGCCAGAGCCTCCCCAGCCGCCTGCTGCGCTTCGTCCTGAATCTGCTTTACGATTTTTTCTAGTCCTGTCATAGCAGAATTCTCCTAACTAAAATGTACGGACCAA
>CAJFPF010000125.1 GCA_904398655.1 uncultured Anaerotruncus sp.
ATGGGAGAGTTCCCGAGTGGCCAAAGGGGGCAGACTGTAAATCTGTTGTCACTGACTTCGATGGTTCGAATCCATCCTCTCCCACCACGTCGGAGCAAAGTCCGCTTTGCTCCGACTTCTTTTTTGTCTTCGGAAAAAAGAAGTCATCCGCCCGCGCCCTTGCTCCTCTTTTCCGCAAAAGGACACGCTCGGCCCGCCGGTTCGGTTGCAAGCGCCCTCACAACGGCTCGCGGTCGCTACCACCCTTTTGCGGGCGCCCGCGGTCTAAACGAACTGCTACTGTCAAAGAAAAGGCACCCATCCGGGTGCCTTTTCTTTTTGTGTGCGGCGGCAGAGACTGTTCACGGCTGGATGTGGGACTGCTTCTGGTTGCCGTGGTTCGCCTCTTTTTCCAGCTCCCTCCTTTACGGCTTCCGGTGGCTGTGGTACAATGGTACTGCGAAATTCCACAGGAGGAGGCTGTTCCATGGAACCTCAGCTGCAAGAGATATCCCAGGCATTGGTCCAGGCGGTGATGGCCGCCTGCCGCCAGGCCAAAGCCCAAAAACAGGACCCGGGCCTGCTGGCCCAGCTGCTCCAATCCGGGACCGGTTTGGGGGCCTGGGTGTGTCAGGCGCTCTACGCCCCCAACGGCCAGCAGGCCGCGGAGGCCCTCTCCCAGGCGTTGGAAACCTGCCGGGAGAGCCGGCGGCTTTTGGAGGAGCTCCAAGCGGCTGGCGGTTTGGCGGATCCGGCCCCCCTTTCCCTTTGCGGGGAGCTGGAACGCCTGTTGGAAGCCGCCCGGGAATCCCAAGGGAACTTGTGAGAGAGAATGGAGGGAACCGCGATGTATCAAATTGCCAATTTTACCGAAAATGACGATGTGAAGATCCTCTCCCAGCTGGGCCCGTTCCAGGTGGTGGAGTATCAGCGGGATCTCAGCGTAGCCCCGGGCTCCGCCATGGTGGCCTACTACAGCGCCCAGATGAATGTGCGCAAACGCCAGCTGGTCTGCGACCTGAAAAAGGCCCCGGTGACCATCCAGGCGGGGGCGATGCAGTGGATGCTGGGGGATGTGCAGGCCACCACAGGCGTAAAAGGGGTGGGGGATCTGTTCGGAAAAGCGGTCCGAGGCAAGGTCTCCGGGGAATCGGCCATCAAACCGGAGTACACCGGCAGCGGCCTGTTGGTGCTGGAGCCCACCTACCGCCATCTGCTGCTTATGGATGCCGCCGATTGGGGCGGTTCGGTGGTGCTGGACGACGGGCTGTTCCTGGCCTGTGACAGCCGCTTGAAGCACAAGGCGGTGATGCGCTCCAACCTCTCCTCTGCCATTGCGGGGGGCGAAGGGCTGTTCAACCTGAGCCTCAACGGCCAGGGGGTGTTCTGTATCGAATCCCACTGCCCAAAGGAGGAGCTGATCGAGATCAACCTGGAAAACGACGTGTTGAAGGTGGACGGCAACTTTGTCATTGCCTGGAGCGGCAGCTTGGACTTCACAGTGGAGCGCTCGGGCAAAAGCCTCATCGGCTCCGCCGCCTCTGGGGAGGGGCTGGTGAACGTCTACCGGGGCACCGGACGGCTGCTGATGATGCCCACCGCCCAGATGCCCAACGTCTAAATGGCGGCGGCGAGCGCGCGGGGAATGTCCTGCCTGGCCTGCTTGAAGGAAAGCCCGGCGCTCCTATTGGAGGGGGCTCTGGGGGAGCGCCTGAAGCGGGAGTACCACCTGTCCTTTGACCCCCAGATTGCCATGGCCCGCCTGGTGGAGCGGGAGGAGGGACGTCAGTCCCTGGAGACCCTCTGGCGGGAGTATCGGGAGAGTGCCCGGCGCCACCGGCTCCCCTTCCTGGCCACAACCCCCACCCGCCGGGCCAATCGGGAGCGGGTGGCCCGGGCTGGCTGCGGGGACCGGCTGTTTTGGGAAAACCTGGAATTCCTGCGTCAGGTGCGCCAAGCCGGGGAGGGGGAGATGTATGTGGGCGGCCTGATGGGCTGCCGAGGGGACGCCTATACCGGCCAGGGTGCCTTGGCGCAGCGGGAGGCCCGGGTATTCCACAGCTGGGCGGCCCAGCGGTTTGCCCAAGCGGGGGCGGACTTCCTGATGGCGGGGATCATGCCCACCCTGCCGGAGGCGGCCGGGATGGCCCAGGCCATGGGGGAGACCGGCCTGCCCTACCTGATCAGCTTTACCCTCCGGGGGGATGGCTGCCTGATCGATGGCACCCCCCTCTCCCAGGCGATTGCCTATATAGATCAGATATCCGATTATACTCCTGCGGGTTATATGGCCAACTGCCTGCACCCCCTCATCCTGGAGGAGGCGCTGGGGCAGCCCTGCAATCGGGTTCCCCTGGTACGGGAGCGGTTCTGGGGGCTCCAGGCCAACACCGCCTGCCTGCCCTATGACCAGCTGGACCGTCTGGAGGAGGCGCCGGAGGGTACGCCGCCGGAGGTGTTGGCGGAGCAGATGCTCCGCCTGCGGGAGCGGTTTGGCCTGCGGCTGTTCGGCGGGTGCTGCGGCACCACCGGCGCCCATCTGGAGGCGATTGCCCGACGGCTGGAACAGGCTGTCCGGCAGGAAGGAGAGAATGTATGAAAAAGCAGTTTGCCTTTTTCCTCATGGGGAAGGACTACCAGACCGGCCGGGATCAGGCCACCTTTGAGACGCCCGGCATGATTACCCACATCTACACGGTGCACAGCCTCCCGGAGGCCTGCGCTCTGGCGGCCCAGTGTGCCGCCCAGGGGGTGGGGGCCATCGAGCTGTGCAGCGCCTTTGGACAGGCAGGGGCTCGGGAGATCCGCCAGGCCGCCGGAGAGGGGGTCGCGGTGGGCTATGTGGTCCACGACCCCGACCAGGACCCTGTCTTTGCGGCCTTTTGGGGCAGCTGAGGCGGGAGCTCCCGGCGGTCTGGGCCCTTTCCTATGACGGAATATGTGATGGAAAATTGTGCAAAATCCTACTTGACACCGTGCGCCCCTCAGACAGTATAATGGCGACACAGCGGGAATTTTCTGGAAATTTGTTTGCAAATTGGGAAAAAGGAGTGTTCGAGCAGTGGTTTATAAGGAGTTTCAGGATCTGAAGCCCTCCGCCTTGGGCTTGGGGTTTATGCGGATGCCGGTGGTGGACGGGAAGGACGACCAGTTGGATGAACCTGCCTGTTTTGCAATGGTGGACTACGCCATGGCCCATGGGGTCAACTACTACGACACCGGCTGGGGCTACCACGGGGAGAAGTCGGAGACCGTCCTGGGCAAGGCGCTGGCCAAATATCCCCGGGAGAGCTTCATTTTGGCGGACAAGTTCCCCGGCTACGACCTGTCCACCATGGGCCGGGTGGAGGAGATCTTTGAGGAGCAGCTGAAAAAATGCCAGGTGGACTATTTCGACCTCTACCTGTTCCACAACGTCTGCGAGATGAACCTGGGCCCCTATCTGGATCCCAAGAACCACATCTATGAGTACCTGATGGAGCAGAAGAAAAACGGCCGCATCCACCATCTGGGCTTCTCCACCCATGGGAACCTGGAGACCATGAAGCGGTTTATGGACGCCTGCGGCGAGGGGATGGAGTTCTGCCAGATCCAGCTGAACTATCTGGACTGGGAGTTCCAGGACGCCAAGGCCAAGGTGGATTACCTGCGGGAGATGGGGCTGCCCATCATTGTGATGGAGCCGGTGCGGGGCGGCCGCCTGGCCAAGCTCACCCCTGAACAGGAGGCCCAGCTGCGGGCGCTGCGCCCCCAGGAGGACCCGGCAACCTGGGCGTTCCGGTTTGTCCAGTCGGTGCCCGGCGTCCTGGTCACCCTCTCGGGCATGTCCAACCTGGAGCAGCTCCAGGAGAATATCCGCACCTTTGAGGAGCCGAAGCCTTTGAACCCCCAGGAGTGGGACGTCCTGCAGGGGGTGGCCAAGCAGATGCTCCAGCAGAACTCCCTGCCCTGCACCGCCTGCCGCTACTGCGTCAGCCACTGCCCCCAGGGGCTGGACATCCCCATGCTGCTGAATCTTTATAACGAGCACCTGTTCACCGGCGGCGGGTTCATTGCCCCCCGGGCGGTGGGCGCCCTGCCCGCCGAACAGCAGCCCAGCGCCTGCATCGGCTGCCGCAGCTGCGAGGCGGTCTGCCCCCAGCAGATCAAGATCTCGGAAGCGATGGCCGACTTCCCCCGGCTGTTCCAGCAGAAGAAAAAGGACTAAAAAAGGGCCCCAGACAGGCTCCGGCGGAAGTTTGCCGGGGCCTGCCTTTTTACGCGAGAAAATTTCCCAAAGGCCCCTTGACATGGAGTGAACTCCAGGGGATATAATGGCAGCAGAAGCGAGGACTTCTCTGGAGAACAGTTTGCATGTTTGGAAAAGGAGTGTTTTTGCAGTGGTTTACAAGGACTATCAAGGTTTGAAGCTGTCCGCCCTGGGCATGGGCGCCATGCGCCTGCCGGTGCTGGAGGGAAAGGACGACCGGGTGGACGAGGCGGCCACCGCCCAGATGGTGGACTACGCCATGGCCCACGGGGTCAACTACTACGACACCGCCTGGGGCTACCACGG
>CAJFPF010000126.1 GCA_904398655.1 uncultured Anaerotruncus sp.
ACCTCCTATGACTTTCCCCTCCGTTACGCTCTGCCGCCCCAGGTCTGGCTGGAGACCTCCTCCGCCCCCATTGGGGATGTGCTCACCATCCGTGCCCAGTATGTGGAGGGATTGGAACTCACCGCTCAGAGCGACCTAAACTTTTCCCCCCAGTTTTTCCCCGATGGGGCGGGGATGACCGCCCTGCTGCCCATCCGGTATACCACCACCCCGGGGGAATACACCCTCACCGTCCAGGCGGGGGAACAGGTGTTCACCCTCCCCTTCCAAGCGGCCGATCGGGAATTTGAGGTGCAGCACCTGGTGGTGGACCAGTCCACCGTGGAGGACACCGCCGGCAGCGCGGCGGCCAACCAGGAGTGGAACACCCTCATAGAGCCCCTCAAGCTGGTGAGCGACCCCCAGCGGTACTGGGACGGCCCCTTCCTCATGCCCGCCCAGGGGCCCATTACCACCGAGTTCGGCATGATCCGTTACACCAACGACGACCCCAACCCCTCCCGCCACGGGGGAATTGACATTGCCGCCGGCGCGGATGACCCGGTCTATGCCACCGCGGCCGGGCGGGTCCTGTTTGCCGACTACCTTCAGCTCACCGGCTATACGGTGGTCATTGAGCATGGGTTGGGGCTCAAAAGCTGGTACTACCACATGAACGGCCTGAATGTGGCCACAGGGGATCAGGTGGAACAGGGGCAGCAGATCGGCCGGGTGGGTTCCACCGGTTTTTCCACCGGCCCCCACCTGCACTTTGCCCTGAGCGTCAACCAGGTGTTTGTCAACCCCTGGACCCCCATGGAGAGCCAGGGAACGGCCGCCGGTTAAGCCGCCAGCTCCTCCAAATCCCGAAGGGCCTCCTCACAGGTATCCGCAGAGAACCAGAACCGGCCCTCCTCGTCAAATACCTCCACATGCTCCCGCACATATACCATCCGATAGTTGACCATCTGTCTCGCTCCTTTCCTCTGCCGTTCCCGGCGGCCCAGCCAGGCCACCTGTTCGTCATAACCCTGCTGGGCCTCCCGGAGGCATTCCCCGCGGATATACCGCCCGAACAGGGCCACTGCCAATAGCCAGATCCATATGCCCATTTTGGTTCTCCCTCCTCTCTAATCCCAGTTTAGCAGAGGAAGTGTCCTATAATACGGACTTTTAGGCCGGATAAACAGATGCCCGCAGGCGTTGCCTGCGGGCATCTTCGCATATTTTCAATTGAGGTACTGTTCCGCCACCTGGGTGGCCATCCGCCGCATCTGATCGACCACCGGCTTGGGGGAGAGGACCATTGCCTCCTGCCCAAACCCAAACAGCCAGGAGAGGAACTGGGGGCTCACCACCACCCGGACGGTGACGGCAAAATGTTCGCTGTCCACCCGGGAAAACATCCGGTCCCGGCCGAACCGGTCCACTACCACCCCCACCAGCCGGTTGGAAAATTGGAGGCGGACCTCCTGTTCCTCCCCGCCGAACATACCGAACAGCTTGCTGGTGTAGGTTCCCACATCGAAGCGTTCCATCAGCTTCATCCCCTCCCGGCGCTGGCCGGTGAGCTGGATGTCCTCCATCTTGTCCACCCGGTAGTGGCGAACGCCGCCGGACATGGCGTCGTAGGCGATCAGGTAATAATTTTCATCCTCCCAGGCCAAAGCCCAAGGGCTCACCTGGTAGCGCTCCCCCTCCCGGCGGTAGTGTTTGCGCAGGCTGCCCTGGATGGAGAAATCCAGCTGCCACTCAAAATAGCGGAAGCTGATCTGTTCCCCCTGGGCGATGGCCTCGTGGAGACGGTCGATGTTATAGTAGATCTGTTCATTGGCGGTTTTGACCCGGCCGGAGACATAGACCTGCCTTTGGAGCATCCGGGCCTCATGGCGGCTGGCCAAGCCGCCCAATTTTTTGATGAGCTCGGCGGATTTGCGCTGGGTGATGAACTTGCAGGACTGGACCGCGTCCACCAGCAACTTCAGTTCCGGCAACTGGAAGGTACGGTTGGCCACGAAATAGTACCTTCCCCGGCGCTCCACGTCCAGTCCATAGAGGCGCAATGCCTCCAGATCGTCATAGATACTCTTGCGCTCCGCAACCACGCCGTAGCCCGCCAGAGCCTCCAGGATTTCCGAGAGGGTGATGGCATGGGCCTCATCGGTGTGCTCTAAGAGGATCTTCTTCAAATACAGCAGCTTCAACTTTTGATTGGATCCTTTTGGCATTGCGCTTCACCTCCTTCTACCTTCAGGATAACACAAAAACCGCCCCATAAAAAGCCCTTTTTATGGGACAGTTTGTTGCTCCAGGGAGTTCCCCCGCCGCGGTTCCCGCTGCCGCATTTCTCACTTTTAGCGAAAAGCAATGATTTTCAGAGAATCAAAAATTTCCATCATTTCAGTGAAGGCTTTGATCGTGGGTGCCAATCAAAATGATCCTTCTGCATCCGCATCAACCGTTCCTGCGCCGTTGCCGTCATAGAGCTCGGCGGGAATGGAGCTGACGGCAAGTTGTTCCGCCGGCGATAACGAATGGTACCACGCAAGCCATTCCAGGGTTTCTTGGGAGAGGGCAGATTTGTTGAACCGCTGCCCGTGAAATGCAACCACTTCATGTTCATCCGCTGCTCCCACTGGCGGATCGGATGGATTCGCCACTGCATACCACCTGTCATTCACAACAAGAAAGGCTTCGCTTCCTCTGCTGTCATAAGTAAATGCCGGCTGTCCGTCCACCAAAAAGGAGTAGCTTGCATTCCCCTCCACAGGCTCAGGTTCCTCACATTCCCTCAGCTCCAATCCATAAAACCATGCAATAACCGGTATTGCGGATAAGTCATCCGGGTGATCTTCATATAGTCCGATGGCAAAATTTCCCTCCGTTCCCTGCGTGTAAAATGACCCTGTAATTTGCGTTGCCGCTTCTGAAAATGTGTACACATCAGAAGCTCTGATCGTCCTTTGGCAACCGGCCATCCAAAAGATCCAGACGGATACAAACATCCACACAGTCAGCTTTTTCATATCGCCCAGCCTCCCTTTTTCGCTGCGCTCTTGCCGATATCGGCCCAAACGTTTTCTCTGATGTTCCGTTTTTATCATGATAGAATAAAAGCATGTTCTTTACAAGGCATCCTCAGCCATCCAACGCATTCCTCTTCCCCTCTGGGCCTGTCCTTTGGCAAAGCCGGCGGATTTTCAGCTGCCGCCGCTTAAGGGAAGCGGGTGCCGCGTTTTCTCCCCTTGACAAATCCCTCCCCACCCTTTAGCATGGGAATAGCCACGGTTCTCAAAGCAAAAAGGAGGTCCATCCATGCAGGAATTTACATTTTATTCCCCCACCAAGGTGCTGTTCGGCCCAGACGCCGAATGGCAGGTTGGCCAGGAGGTCAAACGGTTTGGCGGCACCCGGGCGCTGTTGGTCTATGGCGGCGGCAGCGCTGTGAAGAGCGGCCTTTTGGGGCGGGTGGAGGAGTCCCTGTCCCAATCGGGGATTGCCCACCAGGCTTTGGGCGGGGTGCATCCCAACCCTCTGCTCTCCCTGGCCCAGGAGGGGGTCCGGCAGGCCCAGGAGTTTGGCGCGGACTTTGTGATCGGCGTGGGGGGCGGCAGCGCCATTGACACCGCCAAGGCCATCGCCATCGGCGCAGTGAACCAGGGGCCCCTCTGGGACTACTGGGAACAGAAACGCCCTGTCGCCGGGGCGCTTCCGGTGGGGGCGGTCACCACCATCCCCGCAGCGGGCAGCGAGACCAGCGACTCCGCTGTGCTCACCAACCAGGAGATCCATGTGAAACGGGGACTCAGCTGTGACGAAAATCGTCCCCGGTTTGCGGTGCTCAACCCCCGGCTGTGTGCCACCCTCCCCGCTTACCAGGTGGCCTGCGGGGCGACGGATATCCTGATGCACACCTTGGAGCGGTATTTCACCCCACCCGCCCAGAACCAGCTCACCGACGAGCTGGCGGAGGGGCTGATGCGCACAGTACTCCACAATGGTCCCCTGGCGGTCCAAAATCCGGCGGACTACCAGCCCATGAGCGAACTGATGTGGTGCGGCAGCATCTCCCACAACGGCCTCACCGGTCTGGGGGCCAAAAAGGACTTCTCCAACCACCAGATCGGTCACGAGTTGAGCGCCCGCTATGACGTGGCCCATGGGGCCAGCCTCTCCGCCGTGTGGGGCGCCTGGGCCACCTACTGCCTGCCAGTAAACCCCGCCCGGTTCGCCCGGTTCGCCCGGCAGGTGTGGGGGATCCAGGAATCCGACTGCCAGGCCGCCGCCCAAGCGGGCATCCGGGCCACTGTGGACTGGTTTGCCAGCCTGGGGCTGCCCACCAGCCTGCCCCAGCTGTTGGGGCGCGGCCCCCTGGCCGAGGAGGAGCTCCACCAGTTGGCGGTGGGGGTCACCTATCAGGGGAAGCGCACCATCGGCAGCTTCCGGGTACTGGGGGAACAGGAGATCTTCGAGATCTATCGGTTGGCCAACCGGTGAGCCCCAGAGGGACGCAAGGGGCGCGCCGCAAACAGGATGTTTGCGGCGCGCCTCTCTCTACTTTTACAGCTGACCCGAATTCTCCTCCGTCTGGGAGGGCAAAGCTTCCTTCTGAGGCTTCTGGTCCTCCGGAGCGGATGTCTCCTGGGTATCCTCCGCCGGGCTTCCATTCTGGGAAAGCCGGGCCATGGGCAGATAGCGGATGCCGTCCGTCTCCTGCTCCTCCCCTTGGGGGGCAAACCCCCACTGCCGATAGGCCCCCACCGCTGAGGGGGCCGCATGGACGGTGAGGCCGCCATCCACACTGAGCTGTTGGGCCTGGCCCACCAGCTGCGTACCAATCCCCTGGTGCTGGAACTGCTTGCGCACAAACAGCAGGGCAACCCGATCGGGGGCGCAGAACCCCAGCACTCCCACCAGGCGATTCCCTTCAAAGCAGCCCCACAGATCCAACTGGCGCTCCTTCACCATCCGCTGCAGGCTCTCCTGGGCGATATACGCCCGGAAGGAGGCCGCCCCCTCCGGGGAAAAATCCGAAATGACCGAATCGGCAAACGTCTCCTCCATCAGCCGGGCGGCGGGCTGCAGCTCGCTCAGGCGCAGCTCCCGCATGGTGGTTCTGCCCCGCTCCGCCGCGGCGTCCTCCGGGCGGGCATCCAGGCCGGTACGGTAGGCGGAGCCGTTCCCCCAGCTCCAAGTCCCCGGCATCTGGGAGGCCAGGGCGAAATGCAGCTTGGCAATCCCCAGGTCGATGCTCTGATGGTCGGCATAGGTGGGCACCGCCGCCGAAAGCTTCCCCCCCTGCCAGCGCAAGGTCACCGGGTGGCGGCTGAGGGAGGAGGGGGCCAGGCAGACCGCGGGCAGCGCCTCCCGCACCCAGTCGGGGGCCTCCGCATCCCCAGAGAGGATCTGTTCCGGGCGCTTGACCGGGCGGTGAATCAATTTATAGAGCACCCGCTCCTTCAGGGCCCAGTCCTCCGACACCGCGCCCACCGTGATGACACAGGGCAGCTCCCAGCCGCTCTTCACCTGGCAGGGGCAGGCCTTCCGGTCAAAGGTCCCCCCCACCCAGCAGGTTCCCAACCCCCGCTTGGTGGCCTCCAGCACCAATTTTTCCCCATAGTAGCCGATTTTCTCGTTTAAATACAGGTCGGCATATTTGCCCACCATGGCAAAGTAGCTGCGCACATTGGAGAACATGCCATAACACCGGCGGAACCCCTCGAACGCCTTGCTCCCATCCCGCACCAGCTGGATCTGCAGGCCGCTCTCCTCGTTGAACCGGGCGATCATCTCCTCAAAAACCGCCGCGTCCTCCTCCCCAATGGGTTCCCCCAAGTAGGTGCGCCGGGATACCCGTTTCTCTATGGCTTCCAGGTCGGTCATTTCAACCCCTCTTTCCAAGTTTCATCTTCAAACGGAGGCAATTCCACCGGCACCGGATCCGCAATCTCCAACGTATCCGGCGACACCCGGCAGCTTCTGGCCTCCAGCCGCACCCCCAGCGCGGCCGCCCTGCGCAGCGCCTCCCCAAATTCCGGCTGGGTGGCCATATTGGGCCGGAACGCCCGGATCCCTTCCAGCTGCACCACAAACAGGGCACAGGCCTCAAAACCCTGGCGCACACAGTCCTCCAGTTCCCGCAGGTGCTTGAGCCCCCGCAGGGTGGGGGCGTCCGGGAAATAGGCGGTGCCCGCCTCCTCCAGGGTGACCCCCTTCACCTCCACAAACATCCGCCGGCCGGGGGCCTCCAGGTAGAAGTCAAACCGGGAGTTCCCATGGCGGGTTTCGGGGCGCAGCAGGGTGGGGACAAACCCCAGTCCGCCAGCCTTTAACCAGTGGGCGGCCACCCGATTGGGGGCCTGGGAATCTATATTGACGATGCGCTCCCCCTTTTGCACCGCCACCAGGTCCCAGCGGGTCTTGCGGGTGGGGGAGGGGGCCAGCTGCACCCAGACCGGAACCCCAGGATAGAGCAGTTCCCGGCAGCGGCCGGTATTCTTCACATGGCAGATGACCGTTCCCTCTTCCAGGGCCACCTGGGCCACGAAGCGGTTGGGCCGGGCAAGAAAACGTCCCTGCCGGATCTGATCGTAGTGCATCGCCGTCTCCAAATAGGAATTTTTTCACAAATTCCGGGAAATTTCCCCGAAATGGAACCAAAAAAACATTCCGCCTCTATTGTATCCGTTCTTACGCCTCTTGTCAAAGTCTGTCGAGGGGTTTTCCATATTTTTTCTGACTTTTTCGCCCTTTTGGACAGGCACGCCCCCTGTACGAGCCGCATAGGCTGGAATACCCCCACAAAGAAAGGGTGTATGCGATTGACACAGGGTGTGGACACCAGTTCCAACAACGGGAATGGGACTGGTGTTGTGAACTTTTCGGCCATTCAACTTTCCGGGCGTACCTTCGCCATGATCCGGGTGGGCTATGGCACCCGGACAGGGGGAACTTTCTCCCCCTATATCAGCAAGTCCTACCGCAGCCAGATGGAGGCCGCCCGCCAGGCCGGCCTGGACACCGGCGTCTACTGGTACACCACTGCTCTCACCGTCCAGGAGGCCCAACAGGAGGCGGACGCCTGCCTGAAGGCGCTGGAAGGGCAGCGGGTGAACTACCCCGTGGCCTTTGACCAGGAGTATCAACCCCAGATCCAGGCCCTCTCCCGCCAACAGCGCACCGACCTCTGCCGGGCGTTTTTGGAGCGGGTAAAAGCCGCAGGTTACTACCCCCTCCTCTACGGCTCCAGCAATTGGTTTGACCAGTATCTCTATGACAACCAGCTGCAGGATTTCGACCACTGGGTGGCGGATTACTCCTCCCGGCTCACCTATCGGGGGAGCGGCCGGGTGGGGATCTGGCAGTACAGCGGTTCTGGCAGCATTCCCGGCGTGGAGGGGCCCATCGACCTGAATGTGGCCTATTTGGATTACCCCACATTGATCCGTCAAGCGGGATTGAACCACCTGCCTCCGGAACAACCTGAGCCGACTCCGGAACAGCCCGAGCCGACTCCGGAACAGCCCGAGCCGACCCCGGAACAGCCCGAGCCGACCCCGGAACAGCCTGAGCCGACCCCGGAACAGCCCGAGCCGACCCCGGAACAGCCTGAGCCGACTCCGGAACAGCCTGAGCCGACCCCGGAACAGCCTGAGCCAACCCCGGAACAGCCTGAGGACCCGCAGCCCTCCGATTGCCTGCTGTTGCGGCTGTGGCGGTGGATCATCCGGCCGTGGAAACGGCTGTGGCACTGTTTCTTCCACTAAAGAGGGCCCTGGGACGGGTTTTCCGCTCCAGGGCCTTCGCTTATTCTCCCGCATCCTCAGGAGGGTTCTCTTGATAGATCTCCGCCATCATCCGCACGCCCAACCGGAACCCATAGCGAAAGATCTCCACCATCTCAAAGGAGATGCTGCGGGTCTGTTCGTCCAGCACCTGTAGCAGCTCTCGGGAGAGGGCTGGATCCAGTTGCTTGAGCTGCTGGGAAAATTCCGCGCAATGGTCGCAATGCTTTTGCCGGAGGTCATTGTAGAGTTTGCTTTTGGGCTGTGCAAAGCTGCTGGGATCAATTTTGCCTAGGTAGAGCTGTTCTAAGATGCTTTCCATATGCTTATTCTCCTTTTCGACAAAATTCCCCATGGGAGTTCTATTATCATACCTCAAATCTCCAATCTTGTTGACATTTACATGAAGCCAAATAAATTTTTTACAATCGCTTTGCAGCCCACTATAGAAAATGCAATACAGTCTTTGCTCTCCCATGAAGGACAACCCTTTCATAGAATAGAGAACAGAAAACCTTCCCGCCCTGGCCTCTCCGCCGCGCAGTACCTGAGGGCGGCCACGACCGGGGAGCACAAAAACGGCGCCATCAGTCCTGAGCTACGCTCCTCATGAGGGGCGCGAGCGGGTGCAAGTCTGGAACGAGGGGTTCCCTGGGGTTC
>CAJFPF010000127.1 GCA_904398655.1 uncultured Anaerotruncus sp.
AAAAATTTCAAGGGTTTTCGTACGCTTCGGTTCCTTTTCAGGAACCTTCGCTTTTCCTCTCTCGTTGTTCATTTTTCAAGGTGCTGTCGCCGCTTCGCTCGGCCGTTTCTGTTAGGCACTCACGAGACAGCTTAGTTATAATAGCATAGGTATTTTGTTTTGTCAACAGGTTTTTCAAAATTTTTCATTCTTTTTCCAAAAAACCCTTCTGCGCTTCAAAAAAGATCCCCCCACATGTATACCGCTCCGCTTCTTCGCCAAGACTTCCAACAGGAAATCGAAAAGGAGTGAACACCATGTCACAGCACCCATCCCAATCCATTTCCCATCAGGATCTTGTGATCTTGCTGGGGCTATTTTTCGCGATTGTTCTTTCCAGCTTCGCTGGATTCGGGGCCGAATGCGATCTTCTTCGCGGACACACCGTGCGCCTACATATTCTGGCAAACTCGGATGCCCCCGCTGATCAAGCACTCAAGCTGCAGGTCCGGGATCGAATCCTGCAGGAGACAGGAGAGGCCTTCTCCCGTCCACAAACGCAACAGGAGGCTTTGGATACCGCCCAGGCACAGCTGCCCGCTATTCAAAACGCCGCCCAGGAGGTCCTCATGGAGCAGGGGGTGGAGGAACCTGTGCAGGTGCGTTTAGAACGCTGCTATTTCACCACCCGCCAATATGGGAACCTGCTGCTCCCCGCGGGGATCTATGACGCCGTACAGGTCTCCATTGGGGAGGGGGCCGGAAAAAATTGGTGGTGCGTCATGTATCCCCCGCTCTGTGTTTCGACCGCCCTGGCGGAGGAGACCCCTGCCTTTCAGGAAATTCAAGAGCTCAACCAACAGCCTCTGTTTAAACCCAAGCTGGCAATCGTTGAGCTGTTGGAAGGGCTCTTCCACGGCGATGAGTAAAAGGCCCGCCGATCCACTCCTATTGGAATCGGCGGGCCTTTTATCCGTCTTTCACACAATCACTCAGAGTTTGGAGACAATGTCCCGGGTATCACGGGCGATCAGCAACTCCTCGTTGGTGGGGATGACCCACACCTGGACCTTGCTGTCAGGGGTGGAGATGCAGCGCTCCTCCCCGCGGAAGTCATTCTTCTCGGGGTCGATCTTCACGCCCATGAACTCCATATCGGCGCAGACAGCGCTGCGGACATCCTTGTCGTTCTCGCCGATGCCGCCGGTGAAGACAATGGCATCCACGCCGCCCATAGCAGCCGCATAGGCGCCCACCAGCTTTTTAATTTGATAACTGAGCATATCGCAGGCCAGGATCGCCCGCTTATTGCCCTCTTCAGCGGCGGCGGACAGATCGCGCTTGTCGCTGGACACGCCAGAAACGCCCAGCAGGCCGGACTTCTTGTTCATCACGGTGTTGACCTGTTCGGCGGTAAGGCCCTCCTTGTCCTGGAGGAAGGTGACCACAGAGGGGTCGATGCTCCCGCAGCGGGTGCCCATAATGAGGCCATCCAACGGGGTAAAGCCCATGCTGGTATCCACACACGCGCCGTCCTTCACCGCGGAGATCGAGCTGCCGTTGCCCAGATGGCAGGTAACCACCCGGCTGCCCTCCTTCTTGATGTCGGAGATCTCAAACAGGCGGCCGCTGACAAACCGGTGGCTGGTGCCATGGAAGCCGTAGCGGCGCACATGATACTTCTCATAGTACTCATAGGGAAGGGCATACATATAGGCCTTCTCAGGCATGGTCTGGTGGAAGGCGGTATCAAACACACCCACCTGGGGCATCTTGTCGCCGAAAACGCTGCGGACAGCCTGGATGGAGAGCACACCGGCGGGGTTGTGCAGAGGGGCCAGGTCACACAGATCGATATAGGTCTTGAGCACCTCGTCGGTAATCAGCACCGAGCCGCTGAACTGCTCGCCGCCATGGACGGTGCGCTGGCCAACCGCGTTGATCTCCGAGATGTCGTCGATCACCTTGCCCTCGCCGCTGGTGAGCAGGCGGATGAGCTCCTGGAACGCCTCGGTGTGGGTGGGGAAGGAAGCCTCGTGGGAAACTTTGCGCCCATCCCAGGTCTTGTGGGTGATGAGGCCGTCAATCCCAATCCGCTCGCAGTTGCCTTTGGCCAGGACCTTCTCGCCGTCCATATCCATCAGCTGGTATTTCAGCGAGGAGCTGCCGGCGTTGAGAACCAGAATTTTCATGTGTTTTTCTCCTTCCTATTTTCGGTCTTTCTCTCAAAACAGAAATACAGGACGTGCCGAAATGCCCTTGACACGCCGTATATAGTTATATACTATTACATTATGGATGAAAAAACAAGGGCATTGCTGTAAAATTCTGCATATTCCACAATTTTTTGTGTGAAAGGTCAATTGGCAGAAAAAACAGCGGAAACAGGAGGGAAAGGCATGGGCAGCAGGGTGATCGCGGGGATCGTGGCAGAATTTAATCCCTTCCACAATGGCCACGCCCGCCTGATTGAGCGCACCCGCCAGGCGGGCGCCACCCACATTGTGGCGGTAATGAGTGGCAACTTTGTCCAACGGGGCGGTCCCGCCTGCGCCCCCAAACTGGCGCGGGCCAATGCCGCGGTGGCCGGGGGGGTGGACTTGGTGGTAGAGCTGCCTCTCCCCTATGCCGGGGCCACCGCCGAGCGGTTCGCCTTTGGCGCCGTGGGCGCACTCGCCGGGCTGGGCTGCGTGCAGGCCCTCTCTTTCGGCAGCGAGTGCGGGGATGTGGAGCTCCTGTCCCGGGCAGCCGACGCGGTGGACTCCCCCTACTGCGGCGATTACGCCAAAAACCTCCTCCCTACCGGCATCCCCTACGCCCAGGCCCGTCAGCAGGCGGTGTCCCACTTCTACGGCCCGGAGGTAGCCGGGCTGTTGGAATCCCCCAACAACATCCTCGGGGTGGAGTACCTGCGCCAGCTGAACCGTCTGGGCCTTCCCATGCAGCCGTTTACCATCCCCCGGGAGGGGGTGGATCACGACGCTCCGGAGCCTCAAGCGGGGATCGCCTCCGCCTCCCTGCTGCGGGAGCGGATGGAGTTGGAGGGGGTGGAGGCCCTGGCTCCCTTTGTCCCTCCCGCCTCCATGGAGGTCTACCGATCGGCGGCCACCGGAGGGCTGATGCCCTGTTCCCCTCACAGCCTGCACATGGCGGTGCTCGCCTTTTTGCGCCGGATGGATCGGGAGTGGTTCTCCCAGCTTCCGGACATCTCCGGCGAAGGGTTGGACAACCGCCTCTATGAGGCGGTACGCCAGGCGGCAAGCCTGGAGGAGCTGTTCTCTTTGGCAAAGACCAAACGCTATCCCCTATCCCGGATCCGCCGCCTGGTTTGGAACGCCTTTCTGGGAGTTCCCGCCGATCTGATGAATCTCCCTGTCCCCTATATCCGGGTGCTCTCCTTCAATCGCCGGGGGATGGAGATCCTTTCCGCCGCCAACTACACCACCCGCCTGCCGGTCTCCCACTCCCTGCGCCGTTTGGAGGACCGGGGCGGCGACTGTGCCCGGTTCGCCCGGCTGGAGGCATTGGCCACCGACCTCTATGTCCTGGGGCTGCCCACCATCCAGCCCTGCGGCACCGAATACACCCACCGCATCCAGGTGCGGTGAGAAACAGACTGACCGCCCGGGCAAAAGCCCGGGCGGTCAGTCTGTTTCAGGGCAGTTCCCAGTGCGCATAAAGGCGAGCGCTCACCCAATAGGAGCCATACCAAAAAAGCCCCGCGGCCAGGTAGATCCCCAGGCATCCCAGAGGCGGCAGCCTCCAGGAGCCTCCTTGGGCCAACCGGCCCAGCAGATGGAATATGGCAAAGAAAGCTCCCAGATAGCAGAGCAGGTCCCAAGTTCTTGAACGGTTTCCCAGGCACAGGTGCAGCGGGACCAGGATCCCCAGCACCCCCGCCGCCAAACCGGTCTGGACCGCTCCGACAGTCAAAAGATCCAGAGCATTGCCCACTGAAAAGGGCAGCACCGCCCTGCAGAGGAGGTTCCAGAGGGACATGGCCCCTGTCAGCCCCAAAGACGTCAGCCCCACCCACAGATAGCAGGCCGTCACCACCTGGCGGCGGGTCACCGGCAGTGTAAGGGTTTCCACCGCTGTGGCAGGGTTGTCCAGGCCCAACGGCAGTGCCCCCAACAGGGTCACCACCACCACATAGTGGGCCAGAAGCATGGCGGGCGTGGCAGTGGAGAGCAGCAGGGACAACACCAAACTCCCGATCCAAAATCGGGGATGGAGCTCCATCCGCCGCCACTCCCGCACCACCAACAGCTTGACCGCTTCCATGGTCTTCCCCCTTTCAGTCGGTAAACTCCCGGCGCCCATATCGCCGGACTGCCACAAGGTAGGAGATCAACAGCGCGGCCCAGCCCAAGATCACCCCCGCTAACGGGGTAAAGGAGCCGCTCACCAGCGTCCACGCCCATCCAGGGGCCGCCGCAGTGAGGGAGGCCAACGCCGCCACTGCCCCAAACATCACAAAATAGATGCCAAAGATCCACCACCGAGCCTTCAGGGGACCAAACAACAGCAACATGGGCTGGGCCACCGCGATGAATACCGCCCCCGCCAGGAACATCAGCCACACCTCCTCAAGAGAAAGGCCGCCCTGCATCCCAAATCGTTCCGCCAGCCAGGAGCAGGCTGTCCCCAAAAACAGGGCCACCGCCAAAACCGCCAGATCCAACAGGTATTTGGCCTGGACCTGCTGGGCGCGGGTCACTGGAAGGGACCCCGCCAGGCAGCCTCCCTTGCTCTGGTCATCGTAGTAAGCCAGGATGTAAGTGGTCAGGTAGAGCAACAGGACCGGCGCCACAAGCGCCATTTGAAACTGGAGGAACACCAGCAATACCACCACATAGATGGCCAAGCTTTTCCCCAGGGAGAGCAATTTCCATAGATCCATCCGCACCAGGTTGGTCACTTCGCTCATGCCGCTACCTCCCGATCCCTTCTGGTATACGCCAAAAATAGTTCCTCCACTGTGGGGGTCTCATAGACCGCCTCCTCCCCCAGCAGGGCATAGAGCTCCTGGGGGCGTTCGGTCATCCCCGAAAAACCAAATTCCCCCACCTGGGCCTCCACCAACAGCGCCGCCACCTCCGGGGTATAGAGTTCCCGGCGGGCCTTCACCAGCCGGCGGGATTGGAGCAGGGCGTCCTTCTCCCCCTCCAGGAGCAACCGCCCCCGATGCAAAAACAGCAGATAGTCGGCAATCTTGTCCAGGTCGGAGGTGATGTGGGTGGAAAAAAAGACGGTGATCCCCTCCCGCTCCAGCTCCTCCGCCAGGATGTCCAAAATATCCTGGCGCACCAGCGGGTCCAGGTTGGCGGTGGGTTCGTCCAACAGCAGCAGCCGGGGATGGTGGCTCAGGGCCATGGCCAGGGCAAACTGCTTGCGCTGGCCCTTGGAGAGGTCCTTATACCGGTTCTCCAACCGCAGACCAAACCGCCGGATATACCCCGAAAAACGCTCCTGATCCCAGGTGGGATAGAACGGGCGGGTCATCCGCATCAGATGTTCCAGCCGGGAGCCCTCCAGATAGCCGGGGGTTTCCCCCACATATCCCACCTGGCGGCGGACCTGCACCCCCTGGGCATGGGCATCCAATCCCAAAAGGCGCACCCGGCCCTCAGTGGGGAACAGGAGATCCATCATCAGCTTTAAAGTAGTGGTCTTGCCCGCCCCATTCTCCCCGATAAAACCTGTGATGTAGCCCTCCTTTACCTCCAGATGGGGCAGATCCAACGAAAACCCGCTCTTGGGAAATTGCTTTTTCAGCCCGGAAATTTCAATGGCGTTCATCCTGTTCTTCCTCCTTGTAAAGCAGCTCCATGAGCTGCTGCAATTCCTCCAGCCCCAGGCCGATGGCCCGGGCGGCATCCACCGCCTCCGCCAGCTTGCCTTCAATCTGGCTCATAGCCACCTGGCGCAGGCGCTCCAAATTGGCCAGGGAGACAAAGGTCCCCTTTCCCTGGGTGGTGGTCAAAAAGCCGTCCGCCTCCAAGTCGTCGTAGGCCCGTTTGGCGGTGATGACGCTCACCTTCAGCTCCCTGGCCAGATGGCGGATGGAGGGCATGGGGTCCCCTTGGCGCAGGGCGCCGGAGAGGATCTGGTTTTTGATCTGTTCCTCAATCTGCTCATAGAGCGGCCGGGGGGAGGCGTTGGAAATGATGATGTTCAGAGGGATCCCTCCCGCTTCTGTTATAACTGTAATTATAGTATATATACAATTATAACGTTTGTCAACCCCCAAATGTTTCCGGCCACAAACAAAAAAACCGGCTGCCGAAGCAGCCGGTTTTTTATAGGGAATCTCTATCAGATGGTGGTGATATCCACCAGGGGCACATCTGCAATTGTCTTTTTCAGCATCAGGCTGTCCGCCAGGGCGTTCGCGGTATCCAGGGAGGTGAGGCAGGGGATGGACAGCTCCACCGCCTTCCGGCGCATCTGCACCGAGTGGCGGGCAGGCAGCCGCCCCTTGGAGGAGGTGGAGATGATGTAGTCCAGCTCGCCGCTCTCCACAAGATCCATCACATTGGGGTGGGGCTGATCCATCTTGCGCACCACATTGGCAGCCACCATATTCCGGTTGAGCAGGCCGGCACAGCCGGGGGTGGCGTAGATGGTAAAGCCCAGCTTTTCAAATTTTTCCGCCAAGGGGATCATCTCCTGCTGGTCCGCGTCCTTCACAGTGATGAGCACCTTGCCCTGGGGCTTGCGGGTAAGTTTATAGCCTGCGGCAGTGAGGCCCTTGAGCAACGCCTCCCCAAACTGCGGGGCAATCCCCAGCACCTCGCCGGTGGATTTCATCTCCGGGCCCAGGGCGGTATCCACATCATGGAGTTTCTCAAAGCTGAACACCGGCACCTTCACCGCTACATACGCCCCCTCCGGGTAGAGGCCGGAGCCGTAGCCCATATCCCGCAGCTTGTGTCCCAGCATCACCCGGGTGGCGATATCCACCATGGGCACACCGGAAACCTTGCTGATGTATGGCACCGTCCGGGAGGAGCGGGGATTGACCTCAATCACATACACCTGGTCGTTGTAGACTACGTATTGGATGTTGATGAGGCCCACCGCTTTCAGCGCCCGGGCCAGGCGGCCGGTGTAGTCGATGAGGGTGGCCTTGATCCGCTGGGAGAGGGTCTGGGCCGGATAGACCGAGATGGAATCCCCCGAGTGGACGCCCGCCCGCTCGATGTGTTCCATGATCCCGGGGATCAGGTAGTCCTCCCCGTCGCAGATGGCGTCCACCTCGATCTCCTTGCCCATCATATATTTGTCGATGAGCACCGGGTTCTCAATGCCGTGGGAGAGGATGATGGACATATACTCGGTCACGTCCGCGTCGGAGTAGGCGATGATCATATTCTGGCCGCCCAGCACGTAGGAGGGCCGCAGCAGTACCGGATAGCCCAGCTGGTTGGCCGCCGCCAACGCCTGCTGGGTGTCCATCACCGTGTGGCCGGCAGGGCGGGGGATGCCGCACTGTTCCAAAATTTGATCGAACCGCTCCCGGTCCTCCGCCGCGTCAATGCTGTCGGCGCTGGTACCCAGGATGTTCTCCCCCCGCTCCTGTAGGTGGCGGGTGAGCTTGATGGCGGTCTGGCCCCCGAACTGGACCACCACCCCCCAGGGCTTCTCGGTGTCCAGCAGGTTGTCGATGTCCTCCGGGGTCAGGGGGTCAAAATAGAGGCGGTCGGAGGTATCAAAGTCGGTGGAGACCGTCTCGGGGTTGTTGTTGGCGATGATCGCCTCATACCCCTCCTGCTTCAGCGCCCACACGCAGTGGACCGAGCAGTAGTCAAACTCGATGCCCTGACCGATACGGATGGGGCCGGAGCCGATGACCAACACCTTGCGCTTGTCGGAGTTCCGATGCCGGAGGAACTCCTCCGCCTCGTTCTCCTGGTCATAGGTGGAGTAGAAGTAGGGGGTCTCCGCGTCAAACTCGGCGGCGCAGGTGTCCACCATCTTATAAACGGCGCTGCGGTGCATCCCGGCAGGCACCGGGCTGCCGGTGAGCCGTTGGATGGTCTTATCCAAAAAGCCGTACTGCTTGGCCCGGCGGTAGGTCTCCGGGGTGAGGCCCTCCTTTTGCAGCCAGGCCTCCAAATCGCAGAGGTTCTTCAGCTTCCAGGTGAACCAGCGGTCGATCTTGGTGATCTGGAAGATCTCATCCGGGGTGATCCCCCGTTTGAGGGCCTCATACACCGCAAAGATCCGCTCGTCGTCGCAGCTGTGGAGCAGCTGATGGATCTCCTTGTCGCTCTTCTCCGCCAACTTGGGCAGGTTCAGCGTATCCAGCCCCAGTTCGATGGAGCGGACCGCCTTCATCATTGCCTGTTCAAAGGAGGTGCCGATGGCCATGACCTCCCCCGTGGCCTTCATCTGGGTGCCCAGCGTGCGGTTGCCATAGACAAATTTGTCGAACGGCCATTTGGGGAATTTGACCACGATGTAGTCCACCGTCGGCTCGAAACAGGCATAGGTCTTTCCGGTGACCGCGTTCTGGATCTCATCCAGGGTGTAGCCCACAGCGATCTTGGCCGCCACTTTGGCGATGGGATAGCCGGTGGCTTTGGAGGCCAGGGCGGAGGAGCGGGAGACACGGGGGTTGACCTCAATCACCGCATACTCAAAACTGTCCGGCTTCAGGGCCAGCTGGCAGTTGCAGCCCCCCTCCACCCCCATCGACTGCACAATGTTGATGGCAGCCGAACGGAGCATCTGGTATTCCTTATCCGCCAGGGTCACCGCCGGGGCCACCACAATGCTGTCCCCCGTATGCACCCCCACCGGGTCCACATTTTCCATGGAGCAGACGGTGATGCAGTTGCCCTTCCGGTCCCGGATCACCTCGAACTCGATCTCCTTCCAACCGGAGATGCACTTTTCAATGAGCACCTGGGTGATGGGGGACAGGCGCAGGCCATTGCGGGCGATCTCCCGCAGCTGCTCCTCGTTTTCGGCAATGCCGCCGCCGGTCCCTCCCAGGGTGAAGGCCGGGCGGACGATCACCGGGTAGGAGATCTCCCCGGCAAAGGCAACCGCATCCTCCACCGTCTCCACCACCTTGGAGGGAACCACCGGTTGGCCGATGGCCTCCATGGTGTCCTTGAACATCTGGCGGTCCTCCGCCTTGTCAATCGTCTGGGGGTCGGCGCCCAACAGCTTCACCCCGTGGGCATCCAAGAAGCCCGACCGGGCCAGCTGCATCGAGAGGGTCAGCCCCGTCTGGCCTCCCAGGGTGGACAGGACGCTGTCCGGTTTCTCAATCTCAATGATCCGCTCCAACACCTCCAGGGTCAGCGGCTCAATATAAATTTTATCCGCCATGGCCTTATCGGTCATGATGGTGGCCGGGTTGGAGTTGCACAGGACCACCTCCAGGCCCTCCTCCTTCAAGGCCCGGCAGGCCTGGGTGCCCGCATAGTCAAACTCCGCGGCCTGGCCGATGACAATGGGGCCGGAGCCGATTACCAATACCCGTTTAATATCGCTGCGCAGCGGCATTTCAGTTTCCCCCTTTCCCCTTGGCATCCTCCATCAATTGGAGGAACCGGTCGAACAACTCACTGGTATCTGTGGGGCCGCCGCAAGCTTCCGGGTGGAATTGAACGGTAAAAATCCGGCCTCCCTCATAGGTGGCGCCCTCACAGCTGCCATCGTTGGCGTTCAGATGGGTGACTCTCCCCGGCGCGGGCACCGAATCGGCCACCACCTCATATCCATGGTTCTGGCTGGTGACATAGGTGCGGCCGGTGGACAGCTCCACCACCGGCTGGTTGGCGCCCCGGTGGCCGTATTTCAGCTTGGCGGTACGGGCGCCCTGGCTCAAGGCCATCAGCTGGTGGCCCAGGCAGATCCCAAAAATGGGCAGCCCCAGGGCAGAGATCTCCCGCAGGTTCTGGATGATGGTCTGGTTCTCCATAGGATCTCCCGGTCCGTTGGAGAGCATCACCCCGTCAAACCCGCCCTCCTGGATCTGCTGGGCGGTCGCGGTGGCAGGCAGGACGGTGACCGCGCACCCACGCTCCAGCAGAGAGCGGCGGATGTTTCGCTTGTAACCGTAGTCGATGAGGGCCACCCGGAACCGGGGATTTTCGCAGTCATATAGATGGGGCTGGGAGATGGTGACGCTCTGCACCGCATCCCGCACAGCATACTCCCGCAGCCGTGCCAGATTCTGCTCCAGGTTGGCCAAGGTTCCCTCCAGATCGGTGGTAATCATCCCGTTCATCACTCCCCGCTCCCGCAGGCGCCGGGTGAGGGCCCGGGTGTCAATGTCATACAGCCCAATGATCCCCTTCTCCTTCAGGAACTGGTCCACGGTCCCTTCACAGCGGAAGTTGCTGGGGTGTTCACACCACTCCCGGACAATGTATCCCCGCACATAGCTCTGATCGGACTCCCCATCCTCGTGGTTGACCCCGTAGTTCCCATTGAGCGGGAAGGTCTGGGTGACAATCTGGCCATAATAGCTGGGGTCGGTGAGGGTCTCCTGATACCCGGTCATGCCGGTGGTGAACACCACTTCTCCAATGCTGGTGCCCTCGGCCCCGAAGGACAGCCCCTCAAACCGGGTGCCATCCTCCAGCAAGAGCATCGCCTTTCTCCCATTCTCCAAAATCTGCATAACTACCTCCATCTTTCTGACTGGCGCCCTTGCGCCATCTCCCGTCTATCCCCCGCTCTGAGCGGAATGAGGTTCAAGCCTGTTCCGCCAGGGCCGGAATGGCCGACCGCAGGTCCTCCCGCATGCGCAGGGCCTCCGCGCGGGCCGCCTGGGCGAACTGTTCTCCCGGTACCCCTTGTTTTTTCCAGGCAGTCAGGATCGCCCGAGAGGAGTTGACCACCGCGCCTAGGCCGTTCTGGTCAAACGCCCCCGCCACATCCTTGGCGCCGCCCCCTTGGGCGCCGTAGCCCGGGACCAGGAAAAATGTGTGGGGCAGCCGCTGGCGCAGCTCCGCCAGCTGGGCGGGCCAGGTGGCCCCCACCACGGCCCCCACCTGGGAATAGCCGTATTCGCCCCGGGTGTCCTCCCCCCAACGCTCACACATGTCCCCCATCAGCCCATAGACCGACTCGCCGCCCTCCAGCAGTTGATCCTGAAGCTCGTCCGAGGAGGGGTTGGAGGTCTTGCAGAGCACAAAGATCCCCTTATCCGGATCCTGGGACAGGATCTCCAGCAGGGGCTTGATCCCGTCGGAACCCAGATAGCCGTTCACCGTCAGGGCGTCCGCCCCAAAGGGGGTACAAGTTTCCCCATCCACATCGATCTGGCCCAAATGGGCTGCCGCATAGGCCTGCATGGTGGAGCCGATGTCGTTGCGTTTGCCGTCGGTGATCACATACATCCCCCGCTTTTGGGCGTAGGAGATGGTTTTGGCCAGGCATTTTACCCCCTGCCAGCCCAGGGCCTCATAGTAGGCGCACTGGGGCTTCACCGCCGGGACAATATCACATACCGCGTCGATTATCCGTTTGTTAAACTCCAGATAGGCCGCTGCCGCACCCTTCAGCGTCCGGCCATGCTCCGCAAAGGCGGCCTGCTTGATGTGCTGGGGGATATAGTCCAGCGTGGGGTCCAATCCCACAACGGTTGGATTTTTCAACTTTATGATCTGTTGCATGAGCTTCTTCATTAGAAAACTTCCTTTCCATTTCCATCCCGATAGGTCTCCACGCCATCCTTCCAAGTGGCCTTCACCCGTCCGGTGAGCTCCATCCCCTTGAAGCAGGAATTCCTGGCCTTGGAGTGAAATTTTGCCGGATCCACCGTCCAGGCCTCCTCCGGATCGAACAGGACGATGTCCGCCGCCACTCCCGGTTTGAGGGTCCCCGCCGGGATCCCCAACAGCTGGGCCGGTACCCAGGACATCATGGCGATCAGCCGGGACAAGGGGATCACCCCCGGGTGTACCAGGCAGGTGAGGCAGGCGGCAAGGGAGGTTTCCAAGCCCACCACCCCGTTGGGAGCCTTGACAAAATCCGCCTTCTCCTCCGGCGTATGGGGGGCATGGTCGGTGACAATGCAGTCGATCACACCGTCCGCCACTGCCTGCAAAACCGCCTGCCGGTCCCTCTCCTCCCGCAGAGGCGGGGCCATCCGGTAATCCGCGTCCTTGGACAGCAGCCGCTCGTGGGTGAGCATCAGGTAGTGGGGGCCGGTTTCCGCAGTCACCCGCACCCCGCGGGCCTTGGCATCCCGGATCATCGCCACCGCTCCGGCCGTGCTCACATGGTCGATGTGAACCCGGCTTCCAGAGGCGGCCGCCAGGGCGATACACACCGCGGTGTTGCAGTCTTCCGACGCCCGGTCCACCCCTGGGACCCCCAGTTGCCGGCTGACCTCCCCCAAATGCATGATGCCGCCGTTGGTGATGGCAAGGTCCTCCGCGTGGCAGGAGACCAGCAACCCCAATTCCGCCGCCTGGCGCATGGCCTCCAACAGCAGGCGGTTGTTGGTCACCGGGCGGCCGTCGTCCGAGATCCCCACCGCCCCTGCCGCCTTCAGGGCCGCCTGGTCGGTGAGTTGCTGGCTTTGGAGCCCCTGGGTGATGGCGGCAAAGGGATAGACCTTTGCCTTGGCCTGCCGGGCCCTCTCCAGGATATAGGAGACCACTTGCGGGCTGTCACACACTGGGTTGGTGTTGGGCATGCAGGCCACCGAGGTGAACCCACCGGCGGCCGCGGCCTCACAGCCGGTAAAAATGTCCTCCTTCTGGCAGTAACCCGGGTCCCGCAGATGGACATGCATATCCACTAGTCCCGGGGCAGCCACCAGTCCGGCGGCCTCCACCACCTCTCCCGAGCTGTGGAGCCCATAGCCCAGGCGGGCAATCCTGCCATCCTCCACCAACAGGTCACATACCCGGTCCAGGTCCTGGCTGGGGTCGATTACCCGGGCGTTTTTGATCAAAAGACGATTCATTTGTTTCCTCCTCTCCCGGGGCTCTGTGATGCCCGCGTATAAAAATACCTATCCATTCAAATAGAATGGATAGGTAACTGAAAGGACAAATGAGAAAAAAGGAGATCCGCAAAAGAGACAGAAGGGACAGCCTTGGGGAGGAACAGATCGTTGAACTGCGAGATACCGGCGGCCGTCACTGAATATTCTTCCCTTCCATTCATATTTTTTGTATAATTATACATCCAAATCTCCCTCTTGTCTACCCGGCAAAACCATCATTTTTCCCCCGAATCAGCGGGGCGTTTTGTAGGCTTACGCCAAAGTATGACTTTTCTCTTAAGGTTTCTCCTCCATGGGCTCCCCTGCCGCAATGGCATCCAGCAGTTCCCCCTGGATCCGGTAGCTCTCCACCGTGGCAGCCGTGCGGTTCACCGCCGGAGAATCCTGGCTGCGCAGGCTGGCGGTCAACTCCGGGAGATCCTCCAGCCCCGCCGCCTCCAAAAACGGCTTCCCCTTCAATGCGTACCGACAGGGATCCAGCAGGGCGGGGTCCCCCTCGTAACGTTCCGAGAGATCCTCGAACAGCTCCTGGTTCCCGACCAACTCCCACACCGCTCCATCAAAGAGGTAGAGGTCGGGATCTCCCGACTCCACCTCATAAAGCAGCTTCGTGAGCAGATGGCCGGAGAGGGAGCCGTCCGGGTCCTCCTCCTGGGAGGGGAAGGGGAACAGCCGTATCTGGATTTTTTCCCGCCATCCGTTGGCATAATTGGTAAACTGGGAGGAGAAGGCCTGGAGCTGCTCCTTGGACAGGTTTCCCTCCAGGGCCACCACAACAGTAGCTGTGCTCTGGTCGGAGCCAACGGTGTAGGCATAGGCCAATCCCAAGAGGACCACCATGATCACCGCTACCACGAAGATCCCCATTTTGCGCTTCTGCAGCTTCCGCATCTGGCGGTTGTCATCCATGGCAATCCACTCCTTTCCCTTTCAAACCAGCCAAGGCTGGTTGGGCGCCCGTCCCTTTTTCGGGCGCTCAAAGGGTGGGCTGCGGCCTTGCCGGCCGCAGGCCCAACTCGCTGACGCACAAAATTAAATGTAGTATAGCACCTTCCGGGAGTGCAAGTCAATATTTTTTTGCGGGATCTTGCAATTTCATTTGGTGCAGTTCAGGTCGGCTTCAATACAATTTAGCGCCCGCGGGGATACGGTTATCCACCATCAAAAGGTTGAGCCGTTCCTCCCCCGCCTCCGCGTGGAGGGCGCTGAGCAGCATGCCGCAGGAGTCGATGCCCATCATCTTGCGGGCGGGCAGGTTGGTGATGGCGATCAGCGTCTTGCCCACCAGCTGTTCCGGCTCATAGTAGGCATGGATACCGCTGAGAATCACCCGGTCGGTACCAGAGCCGTCATCCAGCACAAATTTCAGGAGCTTTTTGCTCTTGGGCACTGCGGTGCACTCTTTGACCTTCACCGCCCGGAAATCGGATTTGGAGAAGGTCTCGAAGTCCACCTCCTCCTGAAAGAGGGGCTCGATCTGGACCTGGGAGAAATCCAAAGTGGGAATGGCAGGGGCAGGGATGGACTCCTCTACCGGCGCCGCGGCTGAAACGGGGGCAACAGCCTCCGCCGCCTTGGGGGCGTCCAGCGGTTTCATGGTGGGGAAGAGCAGCACATCCCGGATGGAGGCGCTGTCGGTGAGGAGCATCACCAGGCGGTCCACCCCGAAGCCCAGCCCGCCTGTTGGCGGCATCCCATATTCCAAGGCGGTCACATAGTCGTAGTCCACCTGGGCCCGGCAGTTGGGATCCAGCGCCTTCCGTTCGGCCACCTGCCGCTCAAAGCGCCCCTTTTGGTCAATGGGGTCGTTGAGCTCGCTGAAGGCGTTGCCGAACTCGGTGGCATTGATGAAATATTCAAACCGCTCGGTGAAAGCCGGGTTGTCGGTCTTTCGCTTGGCCAGCGGGCTGATCTCCACCGGATAGTCATAGATAAAGGTGGGCTGGATCAGCTTCTCCTCCACAAAGGTGTCAAAAAACTCCGCCAGGATCCGGCCCTTGGTGGCCAGCTCCGGCAGCTCCACATGGTGCTCCTTGGCCAGGGCGACCGCCTCTTCATCGGAGGAAACCGCGTCAAAGTCCACCCCTGCGTATTTTTTCACCGCCTCCACCATGGTCAGGCGCTCCCAGTGGCTCAGGTCAATCTGCTGGCCCTGGTAGGTGATGGAAAGGCTGCCGCAGACTCTCTGGGCCACCGTCTTCATCATCTCCTCCACCAGGTCCATCATCCCCTTATAGTCGGTGAACGCCTGGTAGAGCTCGATGGTGGTGAATTCGGGGTTGTGCTTGGTATCCATCCCTTCGTTGCGGAAGATCCGCCCCACCTCATAGACCCGCTCCATGCCCCCGACAATCAGGCGCTTCAGGTAGAGCTCGGTCTCGATGCGCAGCACCATGTCCATATTGAGGGTATTGTGGTGGGTGTAGAACGGACGGGCGGAAGCGCCGATTTCAAAGGGGGTGAGGATGGGGGTATCCACCTCCAAAAAGCCCTTGCTGTCCAAATAGGCCCGCAGCTCCCGAAGAATCTGGCTGCGCTTAATAAAGGTGTCCTTCACCTCTGGGTTGACAATCAGATCCACATACCGCTGGCGGTAGCGCAGGTCGGTATCCTTGAGGCCATGCCATTTCTCCGGCAGGGGAAGCAAAGATTTGGACAGCAGGACGATTTTTTCCGCTTTGACCGAGATCTCCCCCTTCTGGGTCCGGAACACTTCGCCCTCAATCCCCAGGATGTCTCCGATATCCCACTTTTTGAAATCAGCGTAGGGCTCCTCCCCCACCCCGTCCCGGCGCACATAGCTCTGGACCCGCCCAGTGCCATCCTGGACATCGATGAAGGAGGCTTTCCCCATGATCCGCCGGCTCATCATCCGGCCAGCGATGGAAACCCTCTGGCCCTCCATCTGGTCAAACTGGGCCACAATCTGCCCCGCGGTGGCGGTACGCCGGTAGCTGGTGATCTCAAAGGGGTCCTTGCCCGCCGTCTTTAAGGCGTCCAGCTTATCCCGCCGGATCTGGAGCACCTCTGAAAGCTTCTGGGCTTCCTCCTGTGGGCTCTGCTCCAGTTGAAGATTCTGTTGCTCGCTCATCCATTCCACATCCTTATACGCAAAGTCCACCGGCTCTGGGGCCGGCATTCCCAATTCCATCTGCTTATTATAACAAAAAAGCGGGCTTTTGCAAAGCCCGCTTTTCTCCACAAACCGCTGAATTTTATAGGCCAATCTCCAAAATTTTCAGCTTCAATGTCGCCGCAGGAGCCTGGATCTCCACCACGTCCCCCACCTTGTGGCCGATCAGGCCCTTGCCAACCGGAGATTCGTCCGAAATGGTGTCCAGGTCGGAGTGGGACTCCACAGAGCTGGCAATGACATACTCCATCTCCTCGTCGAACTCCATATCCAAAATTTTCACGCGGCACCCCACCGCTACCGTATCGGTATTGATCTGGTCCTTGGCGATGATCTTGACGTTTTTCAGCTGTTCCTCCAGCTTCTTGATCCGAGCCTCCACAACCGCCTGCTCGTTCTTTGCCTCATCATATTCGCTGTTTTCAGACAGATCCCCAAAACCGCGGGCCACCCGGATCTTTTCGGAAATCTCCCCGCGGGTAACGCTTTTCAGTTCATTGAGTTCCGCTTTCAGGGCGTCATAGCCCTCCTGCGTCATCAAAAGTTCTGTCGCCATTTCCCTCAATCTCCTATCATCTTTTTGAAAGAGATGCGGACGGCCACCTCACCAGGCAGCCGTCCCGCATCTGCAATGGTTAGTATTATAGACAATTCATTGAAATATGTCAAGCGTTTGTGGAAATTTTATTGTGAGAACGCCAAACCGGTTTACAGCAAAGATATGTAGCCGCTCGCTGGTTTATGCCACCCTCAGTCCAACAGGACGCTTCCGCCACCCGAGACGATGCCGATGTAATCCCCATCCTCGGTGAGCTGGATGTCGGTGTACATGCAGGTGATCACCCACTCGTAGTCCTGGGCGATATCCATGACGCCATAGAGGATGCTGCCATCCGCAGCCCGCACGCCGATCACCGCGCCGTTTAGGTCTCCCGACTTGGAGCGGTAGCTGTTGACACCGGAGGGAGAGCCCGCCCCGCTGCACCGGACGCCCAGAGCTTCATTGGAGCCATCCACCAGGTTGTAATAGCCGGTTCCGTCGGACACCGCATAGACTTCCACCGTCTCACCCGCGGCGTTCCGATAGCTCAGGTTGATGCTGCCAGCCGGTCCGCCGGAGGAGGTCTCCTCCTCTTCCTCTGGCTCCTGATCCTCGGAGGCGTCTGCGCTGGAGGTCTCCTCTTCACTGGAGGTTTCATCGCTACTGGAAGTCTCCGCCTCGCTGGAAGTTTCTGCTTCACTGGAGGTCTCTTCCTCGCTGGAGGATGGCTGCTCCGGTAGCTCCACCGACTCACCAGAACTGGTGCCAGGTACCGTCAGGTCGTCATCCGTCCCCGGAGTGGAGGCACGGATACCGTTGAGGACCACTTCCACCGCCCGGCGCAGCTGGGGATCGCTCTCCACCAGCAGCTGTGGGTCCAGGGCACCTGTATCAGAGGAGAGCAATACCTGCTCCCCCGTCACAGGAACATCAAAGTCCGGTTTGACGCCCACGCCGTCATAGCTGGTCCCCCCCGCGCTGTTGATGCGGGCGGTGGTCAACCGGATGGCACTGCCGTCGTTGAGGGGGATCAGCGTCTGGATGGTACCCTTGCCAGCGGTCTGGGTGCCCACGATGCTCCCCTTTCCAAACTCCCGGATATCGGCGGCGAACAGTTCCGCCTCCCCCTCCGTGCGTTCATCCACCAGCACTGCCATGGGCAGGTTCACCTGGCGTTCATCGGAGTATTCCAACACGGTGGTTTCGCCGTTCTTGTCGGTAGAACTGGCCAACGTCCCCTCCGGGACCAGCTTGTCCAGTGTTTGGGCCACCGAATAGAGGGTCGCGGAGGTCACGCCGCGCACATCAAAAATCAACGCCTGCGCCCCCTCGTCGATCATCCCATCCACGATCCGTGTGAACTGATCGGGGGTTACATTGTTGAACTCCTGGATCTGGATGAGCCCCACCTGGTTCTCCAGCATCATCCCCTCTACAGTGGGGACCTCCACAAACCGGCGGGTCATCTCCATGGAGGTGTCCTCCACTCCCCGGCGCAAAATGATCGAGAGCTTTGTCCCCGCCTCCCCATACAGACGGGAGGCGGTTTCCGCGTAGTTTTCCGCAGTGATGTCCTCATCATCAATGCGCACAATCAGGTCCCCCGCCTGGATGCCCGCAGCCTGGGCAGGGGAGTCCGGATAGACCTCAGTGATGAGCATATAGCCGCTCTCATCCATCTTGGTGACAATGCCGATCTGGACGCTCTGGCTGGTGTAGTCCTCCTGGAGGCGCTGATACTCGGCGGCACTGTAGTACTCCGCGTACTCGTCCCCGATTCCCTCCAAATAACCCCGGGCCAAGGCGTCCCGCAACTCGGTTTCAGTGATGTCCCCGATATAGTTCTGACGGACCTGATCGTCCACCTCCGCCACCTTGTCGTACATCCGTTCCCGCTCTGGCAGATTGTAAAGCCGGCTGTTATAGGCCCGCATAGAGAAGATCAAAGCCGCCGAAAGCGTTGCGGCCACCACAATCAGGCAGAAGGCGATGGCAGCCCCCAATGAAATTTTCTTATTCATTCCGTGACTCCTTTTATGAAATACAGCAAGGCCGGAGACAGCTGCCCGAAAAGGGCAACCGTGTCCGGCCTCTTTTGGCCGATCAGCCCTGTAGATAGCCGATGGGGTTCACCGCCGAACCGTCTTTACGGACCTCAAAGTGGACATGGGGCCCGGTGGACCAGCCGGTGGAACCCACTTCCGCAATCTTCTCTCCCCGGGAGACATACTGCCCCACAGTGACGTTCAAAGCGCTGCAGTGGGCATACAGTGTCTGCATGCCGCCGCCATGGTCGACGATGACATACTTCCCATAGCCATAGCCGTCGGTGAAGCTGGTGTTGGCCACCTTCACCGTCCCCGAGTTGGCCGCCACAATAGTCGCTCCGTATGCCCCGGACCCGGAGATGTCAATGCCGGTGTGATAGTCGCTCCCGCCAAAGCGCGGGCCGAACTCGCAGGTGATCTGGCTCAGGCTGGGGGCGGGCCAGAGCATCTCGCCGCCCACATAGGGGCTCTGGCTTTCGCGGTTGATCTCCTGGAAAATCCGGTCGATCTCCGCCTGGACCTCCTTCATCTGAGCCTGCATGGCCTCCTTGTTGGCCAAAAACTCCCGTTCCATGGCGGCAATGTCCTGCATCCGGGCATTGGCCTGCTCCATCTGGGTGCCCAGATCCGCTTTTTTCTCCTCCATCGTGGTCCTATCGGATTCCACATCCTGTTTATCCGACTGGATGCCCTCCTGGATCTCCTCCAGTTCCGCCTTTTCCGCTGCCAGCTGGGCCATCAGCGTCTGGTCATGCTCCGCTACCGAGCTGACTACCTCTGCCCGCATCAAGAACTGGGAGTAACTATCCGCCCCCAACAACAGGCCCAGTGTGTTCATATTGTCCCCCGCCCGGTACATGGCGTTCATCCGCTCTTTAAACAGGGCGTTGAGGGCGTCAATTTCCTCCTGCTTTTTCTCCATCTCCTTCTCTTTTTGGGAGATGCGTTCCTCCATCAGGGCAATCCGTTCGTCCAACACGTCAATCTGCTCGATGGTATTGTTGATTTGGGCGTCAATCTGCTCCCGCTGGGCCTGGACCTGCTGTTTTTCTCCAGCGGCTTGATTGATCTGGGCATCGATCTGGTTTTGCTGGGCCTGGAGCTCTTTGTATTGCTCATTGAGCTCGTCCATCCGCTCCTGTGCCTCCTCCAGGTCGCTGTTCCCCTCGTCCGCCCGGGCCAGCACCGAGGCCATGGGCGCCACAAACAACAGCAGCATCAGAGCGGAGAGCACCAAAGCAAAAATCCGTTTCCCACGGGAGCCTGTTTTCAACATGCCATCCTCCTCATATCCATTTGAAAGGCAGGGACCCGCCGGGTCATACCTTTAGGTATTTATTCACAAAGAACATGCTTCCAAATACGCCGACGCCGATCCCTCCTGCCGCAAACCATATGAACAGCCGCAAGGCCATCTCCTGGAAGGGCAGCAAACTCTGGGAGGCCTGTTGGATCCAGGCGGAGGGGTTTTGGGCCACCAGCCGCAGCAGGCTGTCATAGCCCACCCACAGCAGGCCGAAAGCCACCATGGCGGAGATCAGCCCCAACAGAAACCCCTCCACAAAAAACGGCAGACGGATAAAGGTGTCTGTGGCGCCCACATATTTCATAATGCTAATCTCTTTGCGCCGGTTGAAGACGGTGACCTTGATGGTATTGGCAATGATCACCAGGCTCACCGCGATGAGCAGCGCCACAATAAACATTCCGCCTGCGGAAACCGCGTGGCGAATGCTGGTGAGGATTTCTGCCACTTCGCTGGGAGCCCGCACCGATTCGATCCCCTCAATGGCATCCACCTGCATTTCGGTAGAGGCGGTTTGCGACAGATCCCGCAACTTCAAGCGGAAGCTGTTGGGCAGGGGGTTTTCGTCCCCCTCCAAACCCTCCAACAGGGAGGCGTTGTCCCCCAAAAGCTCCTTTTGCTCCTGGAGGGCGGTCTCCTTGTCCACATAGATGGAACGGGACATGTCAATGTTGTCAATGAGCTCTAAGGAGGCCTCTATTTCCTCCAGCCCCGCTTCGTCCACGCCATCCTCCACATAGGCCACCATCTCATTGATCTGCTCCACATATCCCACAATCTCGTTGACATTCATCGAGAAGAGCATGGAAGCGCCGATGAGCAGCATGCAGGCCACCAGGGTGCCAATGGAGGCAAAGGACATCAGCCGGTTGGCATAAAGGCTTCTGGCGCCCTCTTTGATGAGATAGCCGAAACTGCTTCCTCTCATTCGATAAAAAACCTCCCATTGGCGTCATCCGATACCACAGTTCCCTCGTCAATGGAGATCACCCGATGGTCAAACTCATTGACCAGCTGGTGGGCATGGGTCACCATCACAATGGTGGTGCCGCACTTGTTGATCTCGGTGAGCAGGTCCACAATTTCAAAGGACAGCTCCGGGTCGATATTCCCGGTGGGCTCGTCCGCGATAATCAGGGGCGGGTTGTTCACCAACGCCCGGGCCAGGGCCACCCGCTGCTGTTCGCCGCCGGAGAGCTGTTCCGGGAGGCTCTTGGCCTTTCCCGACAGCCCCACCAGCCCCAATATGTAGGGCACCCGGTCGCGGATCTCCCGGGAGGCCACATTGGTCACCCGCAGGGCAAAAGCCACGTTGTCATAGACGTTCATGGTCGGAATCAGGCGGAAATCCTGGAACACCACCCCCAGGGTACGCCGGTAATAGGGCACCTTGCGGCGGCGCATCTTCACCAGATTCTGGCCGTTGACATAGATCTCGCCGCTGGAGGGTTTCTCCTCGCGCAGCAACAGCTTGATGAACGTGCTCTTGCCGGCGCCGGAGGGGCCCAACACAAACACAAACTCCCCCTTGTCTATCCGCACGCTGAAATTGTTCAGTGCATGGGTACCGGTACTTTTATAGACTTTGGAGACGTTGATAAAATCGATCACGAACACACCGCCCTGCCTTTGAAACGGCCTGTCTTGCAACAGGCCGTTTTCGCTTTAGTATTTCACCGGGTTGGCCGTCAGGTACTTTTTGACCATCAGCGCCACCTTGAAGATGATGGCGTGGTCGAACTCCCGCAGGTCCAGGCCGGTGAGCTTTTTGATCTTTTCCAGCCGGTAGACCAGCGTGTTCCGATGGACAAACAGCTTGCGGCTGGTCTCGGAGACGTTCAGGTTGTTTTCAAAAAACTTCTGGATGGTGAAAAGGGTCTCGTGGTCCAGGCTCTCAATGGAACCCTTTTTGAAGACCTCCCGCAGGAACATCTCACACAGGGTGGTGGGCAGCTGGTAGATCAGGCGGGCGATACCCAGGTTGTCATAGCTGACAATCGACTTCTCGGTGTCGAACACCTTGCCCACCTCCAGGGCCACCTGGGCCTCCTTAAAGCTGCGGGCCAGGTCCTTCACCCCCACAATGGAGGTGCCGATTCCCACCACTACCTTGGTGTAGAACTCACTGCCCAAAGTATCCACAATCGAGCGGGCCAGTTTCTCCAGATCCCGGCTCTCGATGCCAGGCTTTGTCTCCTTTACCAGAACGATGTCGCTCTCGGAGATGTTGAAGACAAAATCCTTCTGCTTGTCCGGGAACAGGTTCTGGATCACATCGAAGGCTGAGATATCGTTGGAAGCCACAATCCGGATGAGCAGCACCACCCGGGTGGAATCGGTATTGAAGTGCAGCTCCCGGGCCTTCACATAGATGTCCCCTGGGAGGATGTTATCCAAGATCACGTTTTTGATGAAATTGTTGCGGTCGTACTTCTCGTCGTAGTACTGCTTGATGGAGGCCAGGGAGATGGCCAGCAGGTTGCAGTACTTGCCCGCTAGGTCGTCCACCCCTTCCACAAAGACGGCAAACTCCGGCTTCATCTTGTTGCCAAACGGCTTATAGGTGTACCCGTCCCGCACAAAGACCTCGTTGGCATCCCCCGATTCCAGGGTGAAAAAGTCGCTGGTTTCGCCAATCTTGGTCAGGTCGCTGCAGGAGATGATGGTGGCGCTGTCATCCACAACGCCGATCACCCGGTCGATGCAGTCACGCATTTGGTGTACGATTCCCTGAAAAAGCCTATTTGACATTTCGATCCCCTCTTCCTCGGTAGTAGATGTGTACCGTCCACACGGGACGCTCCAGGAAAAATGGCGCTTCGCAAAGGGCCTCCGAATTTCAACAAGCCATCACGCTTATTCTACAACAAATTTGTGTATATTGCAATACAAATTCGCGCGTACCTTGTGAAAAAATGGAGATTTCACCGTTGCGATTTGGGGATCCATAGAAGTTGGGCTTTGCTGGCCTCATTCTACAACAATTTTCCCCCCAATGTGTGTCTAAATTTTTACTGTTTTTTGAACAGCCGGCGCCTTCATTGGGGAATTTTGCCGCTGGATCTCCGCAAATCGCCTTTTCTCGCCTATTCCTGTAAAATTTTTTCCAATTCTTCCCTGTTCAGCTCCCTGCAATTTCCAACGGGAAGCGCAGGGTCCAAATCCAATCCGCCAATCCGATCCCGGTGCAGCTCCTCTACACCGATGCCAAACGCGCCAAACATCCGTTTGATCTGGTGGTACATCCCTTCCCGCAGGGTCACCCGGGCCACCAGGCCGCTCGGATCCACCAGCTCCAGGAGGGCGGGCAGGCACTGGTCGGAGCCAATGCGCATCCCCTGGGCAAATGCTTGGCACACCTCGGGGCCAGCTGGGCTGTCCAAACGGGCGGTATAGACTTTAGGCACATGGCTTTTGGGTGAAAGAATCCGATGGGCAAACGCCCCATCATTGGTGAGGAGTACAAACCCGGTGGTGTCCTTGTCCAATCTGCCGGCAGGAAACAGGCCGCTGCGCCGCAAAGGCGGGGGCACCAGATCCAATACAGTGGGCAGCGCCCGGTCTTGGGTGGCACACACCACCCCCCTCGGCTTGTGGAGCATTAGGTAGCTGTACCGCTTCAAAGCCAAGGGCCTGCCCGACACAGTCACCTGGTCCAAATCCGGATCGGCTTTGGCGTCAAACCCCCGGACTGCCTGTCCATTCACCACCACCTGACCCCGGCTGATCAGCTGGTGTACCTCACGGCGCGACAGGGAGGTCTGGGCCGCGATCAGCTTGTCCAGCCGCTCCGGCCCCTTTCGTTCTGCCACTGCATCCCCTCCCCCACCTGCCGCCCATCCAAACAGCAGGTACAAAATAGCCGCCCACCGGGAATATCCCGGCGGACGTAGGCCGTAATAGTATACAGATTATAACATATAATTCTGGTGAAAACAACATCAAATTCATAAATTCGTCTGAACCACGCCAGTTGTTTGCTCAGGTTTTAGGAAACCATGCATAAATCCATCCAATTCCAGCGAACAGATATCTCCGCCGATGATCTTCCCGTCGGCCACCAGCAGATTGGCCCGGACATTTTCCTCCTGGCCTGGGTAGTTGGTCACCTGGTAGCTATACCGCTTGCACCGTTCGCCCGCGTATTTTTCCAGATTGCACCCTTGGGCCTCTTGCAATTGGTTGTAGTCCTCATAGACGGTGTCCAATTCCTCCGGGATCTGGATTTCTACAATCTCCTCCGGTTCCTGAGATACCTGCCAACCAAACCCCTCCAGGAATTCCAGCCGCTCCTGGTTGGTCTGGCCCGGCTCTTTCCAAACCTTCTGTTCCTGCGCGGTGGGCTGGACCTGCTCCCCTCGCAGCTCGCTGAGAGCCGCTTTTCCCCAGACTCCCAGTCCCAGTGCCGCCAAAAAAGCCGCCGCTGCCGCCAATCCCTGCCTTTTGGTAACCCTCCATGTAACGGTAACCATCAAACGCGCCCCTTTCCCCTGGTTGGTATTTTTATATATACGCAGGGGAGCGGTGGCTTATGTCCCCAGAAAAGGGCCGCAGGACAAATCATAACCACCCGTAAAACGGGTGGTTATGAAAAACGGCCCTGTAGGGGCCATGATACCAGCGGCGCCTGAGGGCGCATAATGAGCGACGCCAACCGCACTTGGCGTCGCTTCTTACTTTCTCAGCTTC
>CAJFPF010000128.1 GCA_904398655.1 uncultured Anaerotruncus sp.
AAGCACCTGCTGGTGGAGCTGGTGGGGATCTCCTATGAGGAAGCCTCCCAGATCGTGGAACGCTCACCGCTGGCAGCGCCAGTGTCCGATGTCATGGGAGTGGCGATATTCGGCCATGACCTGCCTTATTACTGGGCTATGTTTTTCTACTATGGGAACGGTTATTGGTGGGAGGAGAAGGGTATTCCAGCGCAGCCAGAGGATATGAACGCCTATGAAGCTCTGGAAAAGCGGATTATGGAGAAATACCACTTAAAGGAGCCGTTTATATGGACGTGAAAGAGGTGTTCACCATTGACGGCCGCCGCTTTTCCAACATAACCGGGTTTTATAACGAGGTGGAGCGGGTGTTTGCCTTTGGTTTGGACCGGAAGATTGGTCGGAACCTGAACGCCTTTAACGATATTCTCCGGGCGGCTTCGGGCGGCATGCGTATGGACATCCTATCCACATCCAGTGGCTGGCCTATGAAAAAAGCGTCCGCGATCTCGGGAAAGAGACCATGGGCACCATTACAGAAATCATTTTGGATACGGACCATTCCGGGCACGACTGTACCCTGGAGCGGCTCTGACCAAACCAATCCGGGCACGACTGTACCCTGGAACGGCTCTGACCAAACCAAAAAGGAGGCAATACTATGGGACTTGACATCTACGCCGGAACACTGACCCGGTACTATTCTCACAACTGGAAAACCGTTGTTCAGCAGTGGGCGGAGGAAAACGGCTATACCTTTCAAAAAATTACCTCAGATGGTGAGCCCGCTGACAACGAGGAAGAACTGTCCCCAGCTGAAGTCCAGGCGGCGGTGGAGAACTGGCGGGATCAAATCCTTGCCGCCGTAGCCCAGCCGGACCAGCCGCCCTACACTCCCTGGACGGAGGATAACGAGCGCCCCTATTACACCGACAAACCAGACTGGGACGCCTTTGGCGCCATGCTGCTGGTGGCCGCCTGTCATACTTATGGGGATCCGGTGCCGCCCAGCGTGGAGAAAAACTGGGACTTTGGGGGACATCCCCTGATTGCCCGTCTTGCGGCGGATAAGGAGCGGGTGTGGTCTCTGTTCCGTGGGGCTACCTGGTGGATTCCACTGCCGGATAGCTTTTTGTTCCAGGCACCCTTACCCACCGATGATCCGGCTATGATTGCCACCCTGGGCGGACTGCGGAAGGAATTGGAGAAGCTAAACCAGCTGGCGTGGCAGGCTGATGAGGACACCATCCTCAGCTGGACTGGCACTGAGGGCTACCCGGTAGATGGTGCTGTGGGGGCAGATGGGCATTATAGCAAGGCGGACATTCCAGAGCACACCCAGTATGGCACAGAATCCTTGGCGAAGTTCGCCTTTTCCATGTTCTGGCGGGCTATGCGGTTTGCGGAGGAGCAGCAGGTTCCGTTTCTACTGGATTACTAATATACCAAGAGGGAATGACAATTGTCATTCCCTCTTGGTATATTAGTGCTGGTATAGGAGAGCGATATAGCAATGAATCCGCTAAAGTGCGATTCCCATGCAATACCGCCTCTTTACAATTCGGAAGGTGAAGTCTAACTCACATAGGATTTGCTTTGTCGTTGGCCAAACGAAATTGCTCTATGATCTCAGAAATGGCTCTCACTTGCTCTATGGTCAGACCAGCTACACTAACATTTTTCAGGCCGTCTTTCTCAACGCCTAAGAGACAGTCGGTGGAGACACCTAAAATCTGGCGGATCCTTAAAAGTGTTTCAAAAGAAGGCATCCGATCCCCAGATTCATACAGTCCAACCATAGATGGGGAAACGCCGATCTTTGCCGCTAATTGTCGTTGTGATAAGTGCCTTTCTTCGCGGAGACGTTTGAGAATTCTGGAAAAAGATACAATCATGGAATCACCGCCTTGCCCTTAGTGTACCATTTTGCCTAATTACTATTGGTTGTTATTGTTGTTGACTATTAGAAGTCATAATGTTACACTGAAGGTAGATGCGACAGGAGGTGACACGTCGTGATGTCTAATGACTTTGAAGAGGCCTTTTCAAATTTTTTAGAGCGGAGAGAATTTGATCAGGCTTCCAATGCGCTATTTTCCATGGTGCGTATTTCTTTTATGGCCGGTTGGCTTGCTGCGGGAGGGAATCCGCCAATGCCGCAAAAGGTTTTTGAATTGATTCGGCCTGATTTGAAAAAAGATTTAGAAGGGGAATCAACTATAGATCTTACGAACAATCATCATCTGCCCTAGATTTAGACCAGAAATTCGGAATGGAAGAACAGGGTACCCACAGAGGATACCCTGTTCTTCCATTCCGGCTAATAACCACATTCATTTGAGCAATGGGAGAGGATCGCTGTTGGTAGATTCTGTCCGAAGCCCTCCACGCCGCCTAACAGACATAACAATTCCTGATAATAGAGGGACAAACAGGCAATAACAAAGGACGGTCCTCAACTGGGAGAAGGAGAGCGGCACCGTCTGGAATAGGGTAGAGAGTAGAGGATGCCAAAGGGCCAGGCAGAGCAATCCCAAAGAGATGAGGGCAGCACCAATCAGCTTCCAGTTATTGAAAAATGGAATGGAAAACAGACCCTTCCGCTCGCTTTTGCATTCAAAGACATGGATCAACTGCATTAGCACAAGGGCTGTCAACGCGCCGGTACGGGCCAAAGCAATGTCGCCAAAAGAAGATTTATAGAGGGAGACAAAGACCCCCAGGGTGCACAGGCCAATGAGCAGTCCCCGAATGACAATCGTGAAAGCCAGGCCGTTGGAAAAGACCGATTCATCTGCCCGCCGAGGTTTTTGGCGCATCACATCCTCCTCCGCTGGCTCCAATCCCAGAGCAATGGCAGGCAACCCGTCGGTAGCCAAATTGACCAGCAGGATTTGAATGGGCAACAATGGTACTGGCATCCCCATCAGCATCGCAAAAAACATCGTGACCACTTCACCAATATTACAGGAAAATAGATAACGAATAAACTTACGGATATTCTGATAGATGACGCGCCCCTCCTCCACTGCGGCCACCAAAGTGGCAAAATTGTCATCCATCAATACGACAGACGAGGCCTCTTTGGTCACATCCGTTCCAGTAATTCCCATAGCAACGCCAATATCCGCTTCCTTTATAGCGGGCGCATCGTTCACACCGTCTCCGGTCATGGCTACGATATTCCCCTGACGTTTGAGGGCGCGTACAATCCGCAACTTATGAGCCGGGGTGACCCGGGCAAATACGGAAATGTCCGGAATCTGCCGGGCCAGTTGGTCATCACTCATCGTATCCAATTCTTTTCCAGTAACTACCCGCCCATCTACAGGGCAGATTCCCAAGTCACACGCGATTGCCCGAGCGGTAATTGCATGGTCACCGGTAATCATGATAGGCCGAATCCCCGCTTGCCGGCATTTGTGCACTGCCTCTAAAGCCTCTGGTCTTGGGGGATCGATCATCCCTGCCAACCCAACAAACACCAAATTTTGCTCTACCACGTCCGATTCAGAACCGGCCTTCCGGAATGCGAACCCCAATACCCGGAGCGCCTGGGAGGCCATTTGATCATTCCACTGCAAAATCCGCTTGCGAATGGAAGGGGAGAGGGGCCGGGATCCATTGGAGGATAGGTAATGGGTGCAGCGCTCTAGTAATAAATCGGGGGCTCCTTTACAAAATAGGAATGCCTGCCCATCCTCTCTCCGGACTCCCAAACTCATCATTTTGCGTGTAGAGTCAAAGGGAACCTCTCGTCCGATGCGATAGGGGCGGTTTTCTCGGTAGATTCCGGCTTTGGCGGCCAGTACCAATAGAGCCGCTTCCGTGGGTTCGCCAACCGTTCGCAATTGGGCGCTGCCTTTGTCAATGGGGGAGATATCGGCGTTGTTACAGAGAATCGCAATATCCAACAGGCACATCAAGTCTGAACGCTCCGTTGGGCGGATGGAGCGTCCATCCTGTGTGAAGGAGCCATTCGACTCCATTCCACTGCCCCCCACTTCTACACAGATGTTAGGGGTCTGGAGTACGCGGACCGTCATACGGTTTTCTGTCAGGGTACCGGTTTTATCCGAACAGATGACATTGGCACAGCCCAGGGTTTCCACAGCGTGCAGCCTCCGGATCAAAGCCCCCCGGCGCACCATCCGCCCCACTGAGAGCGCCAGCGCGATGGTGACGACAGCCGGAAGCCCTTCGGGAATGGCAGCGACCGCTAAGGAGATCCCCACCAATACCATGGAAAAAGGGTCTTCCCCCCGCAGAATCCCCGCGAGAGCGACGACGAAGCAGATGATTAGACAGCCAATTCCAATGATTCGGCTCATGTGTGCCAATCGTTTTTGCAGTGGGGTGGGTTGCGCCTCAATTCCGCCCAACATATCGGCAATTTTTCCCATTTCTGTATTGGCGCCAGTTGCGCGAACTCGGCAGATCGCCTTACCCCGAGGAACCATCGTCCCCATATAGACCTGGCTGGCTTTTGGAGGGTCGGAGAGGCCAGAGCAGGGGAATTTTTCTATAGGGATGGATTCTCCGCTGAGCATGGATTCATCGCAGCATAGCCCCTGTGCCTCCAGTACCAGCCCATCTGCTGGGACTCGATCCCCTGCCTTTAAACAAAATAGGTCGCCTGGAACCACCTGAGAAGCCGGAATATTGGACAATTCTCCATCTCGGATAACTGAAGCAGTGGGGGCGGCCATTTCCCCTAACTTTTCCAATGTCTTTTCTGTACGGAACTCCTGGAAAAAGCCCAACAATGCGTTGACAAAGACAATGATAATAATGGTAAAAGCTTCGCTTATCTCTCCTAAAAAAGCGGATAGCACAGTAGCTGCCAATAGAATTAGCACCATGGCATCTTTGAACTGGCCTGCAAATAATTTCAATACACCAGCTTTGGCGGAAGAACGGATCACATTTTCCCCATATTCGTCCAGAAGGTTTTGGGCTTGTCGGTTGGTGAGCCCCTGCAACTTCTCCACAGAATCTTCAGTCCTTTCCCATTGGTTTTGCGGTCCAAACAGCTTGTTTTGCATGTCCCTGCACCATACATATTCTAGAAGAAGATGGGTTATTCCTGGCAAAAAAGTCCCTAGCCGCAGGATGTGCGGCTAGGGACTTTTTTCTAGAGGTTATCATTTAATGGGTGATCAATTCTTCCTGAGAAAGTTCAGGCTTGGGTTTTTTCGCTTGGATATCTTCCTGATTTTCATATTCTTTATGGGGTTTCCCGCGGAAGAGCAGATAGAAGGTAGGGAGCAACAGCAGCGTCAAAATTGTGGAGGCGGTAAGGCCGCCTACAATAACCACAGCCATGCCCTGCATGGTCTCCGCTCCGTCTCCAATTCCCATGGCCATGGGGATCATGGAGAGAACCGTGGTCAAGGTGGTCATGAGGATAGGACGCAAACGGCTTTTTCCTGCATAGACCAAAGCGGTCTCGGCGTCCATACTGCCGCGGTATTGGTTGGCGGTATCGATGAACAGAATACCGTTGTTCACCACGGTACCGACCAGCATCAGGAAGCCGATTAAAGAAACCATACTCAAAGTGACCTGGGAGATCAGCATCAGTAGCAGGGAACCAATGAGAGAGAAGGGGATACAGATCATGACGATGATAGAGAACCGCATGGATTCAAATTGGATGGCCATGACCATAAAGACCAGCCATACCGCGACCGCCAGGGCGCCGAACAACGCGCTGAATTCCTCATTCATGCTCTCGGTCATATCATTCTGACTAATGGAAACACCTGTAGGCAGTTCCATCTGCGCAACCTGCTGAGTGATTTCTGTGGGAGCGGTGAGTTGCGCAGCAGTAGTGGGTTGCCCTGTAATGGTCACTACATACTGGTTATTTCTGCGGTCGATACTCTGGGGGGCATTAGAGTACTCAATAGAGGCGACATCCAACAGAGGAATCTGCCGGCCACTGGGCGCGTTGATCATCAACCCGGACAGATCTGCCACGGTCTCATAACTTCCTTTGGGATATTCCACCACAATATCATATTCATGGCCATCTATCCGCAAGGTATCTGGGGTGGTGCCAGACATGACCCCATAGACCGAGGAAACTACCTGCGCAGGAGTGAGCCCTGCAGCGGTGGCTTTAATGGGATCGACGACCACTTCTGCCTGGGGATCACCGGAGGTGAGGGAGGAGGAAACATGGACAATATCCGGATGTTGGCGCATCAACTCCTCCACCTGTAGGGAGGCCTCCCTCAAAACATCCAAATCGTTCCCCTGGAGGTTGACCTGAGCATTCCCGCCGCCGGTGAGAGCGGTCATCATGCTTTGGGCAGAGACGGTGACTTCGCAATTTCGGTAATCTTTGGTCTGCTCCCGCCAGGTATCCACCCATTCATCTGTGGACTTCTCCCGCTCATCCTTCAGATAGACCGTAATGGAGGAATCTGCGGTACTGGTGGAGAACATGGATCCACCGCCACCAGAAACGGAGTAGCGCTCGACATCGGGCGACGCAGCTACCATCTCTTCCAGGGAGACTAAAGTTTTATCCAGCTCCTCCAGTTTGAGACCGGGCTTTGTATCCACCTCAATAGAAACCATGCCCTGGTCGATGTCGGGCATCAATTCCATATGGATAAAAGGCATCATGGCAAATGAAATGACCAACAGAGCCACTGAGACAAAAACAACGAGGCCTTTGTGACGGAATGTTTTCTTCAAAAATCTTCCATAGACATCTTCGATTTTTGTCAGATACCTGGTGACCGGCCAGCCGTCTTTTTCCACGGGCGTCAACCGGTAGAAGAGCAAGGGTACCAGGCTCAATGCTGAGACCAGAGAAGCACACAAACCAAACACAATGGTGAATCCCAGCTGTTGGAACATCTGTCCCGATAGGCCTTCCATGATGCTGATCGGAAGGAATACCACAATGGTAGTGATTGTAGAGGCGATGACCGAGCTTGTGACGATTTTGGTGCCTTCCAAAGCAGCTTCACGATAGGTCATTCTCTGTTCACGGCGTTGGAAACAGCTTTCCAACACGACGATGGAGTTATCCACCATCATACCAACAGCGATAACTAGGCCGCCCAAGGAGACGACATTTAGGGAGAAGCCAGCAAAATTCATCAGGATCAGCGTCACCAGGACGGACATAGGGATGGAACTACCCACGATCAAAGAAGCTTTCCAATCTCCAAAGAAGAAGAATAGAACCGCCATACATAGGATTACAGCAGAGATCAAAGTGGAAAATACCGCTTGAATAGAGCTGAGAATCTGTTCACTGGTGTCGTTGATAACTTCCAGCTGCACCCCCATATTTTGAGCGTTAATCCGTTCCAACTCCTGATTTACTGCACGGGTTACATCCAGGGTACTGGCGCTCTGGCGTTTAGAAATGGAGAGCATAACCATTTCTTCACCGTTATAACGGCTGATAGAGGATGCCTCCTCTGTAGCCTGGTAAACGTTGGCCACATCTGACAAACGGATTACTTGGCCGGTAGAAAGCGTGATGGGGATTGTTTTGAGGCTCTCTACAGAGTTGTAGTCCACCTCACCGCGCAAGGAGAGGGATTGGTCCCCTCGATCCACATCGCCGGCAGGAATGGAAAAATTGGCAGCACCAATAAAGTTTGCAATGGTACTCATATCCAGATGATATTGGTTCATCCGCTCTTCCATGAGCTCCACACTGATGTAATCCGAGCTGCCGCCCATGACTTCTACGGAAGCCACGCCTCCAATTTTTTCAAATTCTGGAGTGATCTCATCATCGATATAGTTCAGCAGGTCCACATCGCCGGTGGCCCGCGCCGCCAGGGTGATGGTGGCCATCATGTCCATGCTGATCTCGATAACAGTGGGGCTTTCCACATCATCTGGCAGAAGGGTGTTGATCATATCCAAGTTTTCTTGGAGATCCATATGTGCCACATCCATATTGGTGCCATATTCCATCTCTAGCATCACCAGAGATAAACTATCGCTGGATGTGGATTGTATGCTTTTCACACCACTTAAAGTGGAGACAGCATCCTCTACCTGGCTTGTGACCAGGTCTTCCACCTCTTCAGGACCCGCTCCCGGATAGATAGAAACCACAATCAACATGGGCATTTCGATATCCGGCATCAGTTCCATAGGAGTCCCTACGATGGAGGTGAAACCAAAGATAATCAGCGTCAGGACAACGATAATGACTGTCACCGGACGCCGCAGGACCATTCTGGTAAAATTCATAATCCTTAACCCTCCTGAGAAGATGCCGGCGCTTCAGAGGAGGTCCCTTCGGCTTCAGAAGTGATTTCATTTTCAGGAATCGATTCAGGGGAAGCATCCTGAGCGGATGGCTCGGAGGGATTCGCTTCCGAGGTGGATTCAGAGGAGGTATTCTGGGAAGAGGCGGATTCGGAACCGCTTTCAGTGGAATCGGTGGTAACTACACTCACCTCCGCCCCGTCAGTGAGGTTGGGATCCCAACTGGAAATGACCTGGCTATCGGGGGTCAGACCGGAGATCACTTCCACGGTCTCTTCGTTAGAGATCCCCACTTGGATGTAGGTTTGTACCGCGGTGTTGCCCTCCACAGTATAGACATAGGGCTGGCCGTTTTCATAATAAACCACTTCCTGAGGAAGCAACATAGCCTGTTGCGCCTTCGAAGTACTGGCTTCCACCTTCACAGAGAGGCCGGTCAGCAGGGAGCCATCCTCACAATTGACCACGGCCTTTACCCGGAAAAGCCCTGTTTGGGCGTCCACCATGGACCCCACCTCGGTGATGGAACCCTCATAGGAGACCTGGCCATTTTCTACAGTGACAGGGTCGCCGGGAGCCATGGATTCCACTGCGCTGCTGGGCACATAGAAGATCACAGTGATGGTGGATTTGTTGGAAACGGTATAGGCGGCACTGGAGGGGGAGGCGTTCCCCTGTTCGGTGACATTGCACTGTTCCACAACGCCGTCGATGGGCGCATAGACCTTCGTATATTCCAGCTGCTGCGCCTGGGCATTGAAGGAGGCAGTGGCGGAACCCAAATTGGCCTGGGCCACCTTGATGGCGTCGTTGTGCGCCTCATCCTTGGTCAGCTCGTAGATCTGGGTGGCAGAGTCATAGGCGATCTGTGCGTTGCGCACCGCATTGCGCAGACTGCTGTGGGTGGAGCTCTCGTCGTCGTCCAGTTCGTTGTAGTTGGCCTGGAGCATACTCTGTGTGCTCTCCAGTTGAGTCAAGGTAGAGGTTAGACGAGAAAATTCTTCTTGCGCCTCTGCCCATTCTGGACTACCAGATTCGCCAGCAGCTTGGAGATTAGCAATTTCTTGGCGTTTGGCCTCCAGAGCCTGTTCTGTCTGTTCCCGGCTGGCCTTGACATCCTCCAACTGGTCCCAGAGTTCGTCCATATCATCCTCGTTGCCGTCGTTGTAGTCCCGCAGGCTCTGGCGTGCCTGGGAGTAGCTCTGCTGGGCCTGTTTCACCTGGCTCTCCAGCTGGGCCATCTGCAAATCCCAGGTGCTGCCCAGGGCCTGGTCCATCTGAGCCTGGGCGGCCATCAGCTGCGCCTGGGCAATGTCCACCGAGAGCTGGATGTCTGTGGGGTCAATTTCAAACAACAGATCTCCCTTTTTGACCGTGTCCCCCACTTGGAAATAAGTATTTAGCACCGTACCGGACACCTTGGGGTAGACGCTGACAAACTCGTCCGGCTCCACCGTACCGATAAAAGCGGTGGTAAGCTCCAAATCTCCCACCTGGGGCGCGATGGTTTCCGCCAAAATTTGATTCGTCTCCTCGGCCATAACAGGCTGTGCATCCTGGCTACAGCCGGACATGACCGCGGCCGCAGAGAGGGCCAGCATCATGGCGCCAACCCGCTGTGTATACATTCTTGCTGTTCTCTTCAATCCCGACTACCTCCACAAGCGATGAGTATATGCGTTTGGGGTGAATAAACCTTGTCTATCATATCGTCAGATTATGAATTTTTGTTGAACAAGTGTCTACAGCCTGAGAAACTGCTTTAAAAATTAACATTTTATTCATAAAACATAGATATAATGGACACATCCCAGAATTAATGAAGAGGTGGGACGATGTTTCATATTTTATTGGTAGAGGATGATCAGAGCCTGCGGGAACTGATGAGCGACTACCTGTCCCAAAACGGTTATCAAGTGTTTCAAGCCTCTGATGGAGCAGAGGCCATGGAGCAATTGGATCAAAACCACATTGACTTGATGGTATGTGATGTCATGATGCCAGGAATTGATGGATATCGGCTGACTGCTGAATTGCGAGAGGCAGGATACCATCTCCCAGTAATCATGGTGACTGCACGAGAATCTTTGGAGGACAAGCACCAGGGATTTTTGTCCGGAACGGATGATTATATGGTAAAGCCAGTGGATTTTGAGGAGCTGCTCTGGCGAATTTCGGCGCTGTTGCGCCGGGCGCAGCTGGCCAACGACCATCGGTTGCAGATTGGCGATGTGGTGCTGGATTATGATGCGCTCACTGTGACAACGCCCGATGGAGTGACTACACTGCCTCGGAAGGAGCTCCAATTGCTCTTTAAATTACTGAACACACCAGGAAAAACGTTCACGCGCCAGCAACTGATGGATGATCTGTGGGGGCCGGATTCAGATGCGGACGAACGGACGGTGGATGTCCATATCAAACGTCTCCGGGAGAAATTCGGAAACTTACCCCAGTTCAAATTAGTGACGGTACGAGGGCTGGGCTATCGGGCGGAGAGAATGATATGAAAAATAGGTTCCCGCGTCCCAATTCAGTCTACACAAAATACCTATTGGTGTTATTTGTGGTTGTATTTGTAGCTTCAGGGATTTCCTATGGAATCATGTTTTTAAGCACTTGGGATCAGATTAAGCAGTTAGCGAATGACCAGATGCAGGGGCTAGTAGATTTTTTGGCCCAGATGATGGAGCGGTTTGATCTGACGCCGCAAGAAGTGCTGCCCCTGGTACAAAACCAGGTGGAATTTGCTGCCTTCTATCCGGATCAATCCCAGCTGCCGGCATATTTTCGCCAATTGGAGATGGAACCTCTGCGGCTTTATATCCAAGTGAATCCCACTGCCTCTGCCTGGGCAATGAAAATGGAGGAGGGCTATTTTTACGTAGAAGAATTCCATCGGGACAGCACACAGTTTTTTCAGTTCCATTGGCTGCTCATGCGAGCTTTGCTGTTGAGCGCCGGCATCGCCAGTATTTGTTTTGTAGTGGCCCTGCGGCGGGCGGTGCGCCCTATCAAAAAACTGGATGATGCCATACAAGAGGTAGGCAGGGGGAACTTTGACGTTTCGGTGGAATATGAAAGCCGGGATGAAATGGGCCATGTGGTCCGGAATTTCAATTGGATGGTCCGGGAGTTACGCGATATTGAATATCTGCGAAAGGATTTTGTAAGCAGCGTCTCCCATGAATTCAAAACACCGATTGCTTCTATCCGAGGGGGCGTCAAACTTCTCACATCCACCCCGTTTTCCGAACTCAGCCAAGAAAAGTTCCAAAAATATACCTCGCTCATTTCCCGTGAGGCCTCCAGAATGGACTCCCTCTCCTCCAACCTACTTCGGCTATCTAGCCTGGAAAATCAGAGCGAAGTGACAAATTCAACGCAATTTTCCCTGGATGAACAGATCCGGCAGGTCATTTTATTGATGGAGAATCAATGGAGCGCCAAGCGGATCAACCTGGATATCCAACTGGATAAAGTGGAGCTGCGGGGGGATCAAGAGTTGATTCAGCAGGTGTGGGTCAATTTGCTCTCCAACGCAATCAAATTTACAGATCCGGATGGGAATATTTCCATTAAATTGCGGGAACAGAAAGGCTATGCGATGGTGGAGATTGCCGATGATGGGATCGGTATGACGCAGGAAACCCAAAAGCGGATTTTTGAAAAGTTTTATCAAGAGGATCGTTCCCGCTCCCGGGAGGGCAACGGACTAGGGATGTCCATTGTGAAACGAATTTTGGATTTGCAAAAGGGCACCATTACCTATCGAAGTGCCCCAAAAGAGGGTACCATCTGTCGTGTACAATTGCCGCTTGAGGAGCAGACTTTAGAGGAGGAGGGAGATGCCCATTGAAACTTGTGGTTGCAGAACCTTTGCGAATTCCCAAAGAAAGATTGAACCATTTGCTCCGGGATACGCTGGGAGATCGGGTGGATGTTATTTTTTATGATACGAGGAACACGGATCCAGCCTGTTTGATGGAGCGTTGCCAAGACGCGGACATTGTGGCGCTTACCGACCTACCTTTCCGGCGCGAAGTAATTCAACGCTGTCCTCATCTGAAATTGATCTGTACAATTATCACAGGGGTGGATCATATTGACCTGGAGGCCTGCCAGGAGAGAGGAATTTCTGTCTGCAACTGCCCTGGTTACTCCACAAACGCGGTGGCGGAGATGACATTTGCCTTACTTTTGGCAATTACCCGAAAGCTTATCGCCTGTGACCAGGCGGCTAGATCGGAAAAAGATCAAAAAGGGCTGGTGGGAATTGAACTGGAAGGCAAAACATTTGGTATTCTGGGTGCAGGTGACATTGGCCTGAGAGTAGCTAAAATTGCGCAGGCCTTTGGCTGCCATGTGATCTGCTATAATCGTACCCGTAGGCCGGAGACCGGGTTGGAGTTTGTTGACCTGGATACGCTGCTTCAAGATAGTGATATTGTTTCGCTGCACCTCCCTTTAACTTCTGGAACACAAGGAATCCTCAATCGAGACCGACTGGCCAAGATGAAGCCCACTGCGATCTTGATCAATACCGCCCGCGGAGGCTTGGTGGATAATTTGGCTTTGGCACAACAGTTGCGGGAGGGAAGATTGGGAGGAGCGGGGCTTGATGTATTGGAGATGGAACCCCCGTTTCCCGCAGATCATCCACTGCTGCATACTCCAAATGTGATAGCAACTCCCCATATTGGGTTCGCGACCCGAGATGCTCTGGAACGCCGGACAAGACAATTCATAGAAAATTTAGCTGGCTGGATAGAAAAGGGAGTGCCTCGGTATCCCATCTGTTAAAGGGCGGATAATCCATATCAACCCTCGACAGGCATATATTACAAACAAACCGGCACAACCGTATAATAGGTAGCAATGAAAATGGACGGGAAGCCCGCTGGCTTCCCGTCCATTTTCATTTGTGCTCCGTTTTCTCCGTATCAAAAAGCAAGGCAACATGGCAAAGCGCCATATTGCCCTATACACCGCCATCACCCTATAAAAAGGTTCGCCTTTCACTAGCATCTAATTTTAACAGGTGGATTTTGCCTGATTTTGATAGTCAGTCAAACGCAACAGCAGTAGGTAGCCGGCTGAAGAGAGAACAATCGGCATGGCAGCCCCCAGAACTCCGTTTATAGAGGGTAAGACCCCCGATCGAAACAGGAGTTTTACCAATAGAACAGAGATACTGATGCAGCAAAGGGGCTTAAAAAGCTTTTCATAGAGATCGAAGGAAAAACGGGAGACCTTTACCAATCGGGAAAGGCTCAGGAAAAAGTTGAATACCTCGCTGAATATGATGACAAAGATATATCCTTTGATTCCCAACACCGGCAATAGGAAATAGACACTGAACATACTGGTGGCAGCATCCAAAACGTTGTAACGCATGACAGCCACCTGTTCATCCAGTCCCTTGAGCATACAATCCACAGCAGTATCTAGATACATCACAGGAACAACCGGGGCCAGCAAACGGATATAGACCGCTACATCGGGATTGGGAGAGAGAAAAGAGGCGATCTGTTGCGGAAACGAAAACAGAATTCCGCATATCGCAAGGGAACAGAAGAGATTAAAACTGATCAATCGCTCCATCAGATGTCCAATCGGCTGCCCCAGACTGTGCCTACGAGCGATTTCTGGGATGCTTAAGTTGGAGAAGGAGTTTAGGAAAGCCGCGGGAAAAAGAATCACTGGCAACGCCAGACCATGTACAGCGCCGAACATGGATAGGGAGGCTCCGGAGGAAAGCCCACCCGCCTGTAAACGAATAGGTACCAATAAATTTTTTATAGTAGTGAGCCCTGTGCGCAGATAGGAGCTGGCTGCTACAGGCAGAGCAATCCCCAGCATTCGGCGCAGCAGCCGGCAGTTTGTTCGGTTGGGCCCTTGATACCGGTGGCTATCCGTTTGATAAAAGAAAAACGCCAATAACCAGGAGAGCCCCTCTGCTACCACGCCGGAGCCAGTGATTGCCAGGCATGCATATTCCAGACCCGGAGGCATTAACAATGTGAGAGCAATCATCGAGAGAGTAATCTTCAAAAATTGCTCAAATACAGAGGAAACGGCAGATTTTGCCACCCGCCCCACCGCATTGAAATACCCCCCAAGGGCACAGGACATGGACAAAAACGGCATGGAAAACGCCATCGCTTTTAAAGGGCGGATCGTATCCCCAGAGCCCAAACAGTATAGCCCAATCCAAGGCGCGCCATAGAAAAGGAGCACTCCGGTTGCGGCCCCAAAGAAACAGCTATAACCAAGGCATCGACGCATGGCTGGACGAATATTTCTGCAATTCCGTCCCAATTCCTCCGCTACTAGACGGGTGGAAGCCAGATTGATCCCGGAGGTAGCGAAGGTGACAGCCAGGCTATAGACCGACATGATCAATTGAAAAATGCCCATCCCTTGGGTACCGATCTTTTTTGCGATGTAGATATTAAACCAAACTCCCACAGCGTTCATGAGCAGGGAGGTCCCTGTGAGGATTAAGGCATTCATCACAAATCGCTGCATTCTTTTCATAGCTTCACCACTGTCAAAGGTTTTCACCCTACTTATATGAGGGAAATCCGGAAAGTAGTTCTCTTTTATACCGGGATAACGGAAAGAACTGTCCCCATTTTGTAAGAAGGATTGTTTTATGAAAGCAGAGGTAGAAAAGACGTTTTGGATACATCGATTGCGCATTTTGCGCCTTCCATTGGACCGTTACCCTGTAACGACAGGGTGACTTTTTGGTGAAAGTGTGTTATACTAAAGGTCAAGGAGGTGAAGAAATGGATGTTTTGCCTCCAAAACCTTTTTAAGTCATACGGTTCAGTGCAGGTTCTTCAAGGGATCCATCTGGAGCTAAATCCTGGTGAGATTTCCTGCCTGGTGGGCGCCAATGCAGCGGGAAAGACAACATTGCTCACCATTGCGGCTGGACTGCAGAAGGCGGATCAGGGGCAGGTGCTTCGAAAAGGAAAACTGGGGTATTTAGCACAAGAAGGCGGACTGCTGGAGGATTTATCGGTAGAGGAGAATTTGTCCCTCTGGTATGCGGCCAACAACCGCTCTTCCAAAACGATCTTTTCTTCCGTGTCACCGGCATCGCTGTTGGGCCTGGAGCCCCACCGCCACAAACGGGTCTCCCGTGTATCGGGAGGCATCAAGCGGAGAACCGGTTTGGCGGCAGCTCTTTCGGGAGAGCCTCAGTGGCTGCTGATGGATGAACCCTTTACCGCTTTGGATCTACAGAGCCGGGAAAAGATTTTGTCACTCTTGAATACTTTAAAGGAGAGCGGGACAGGGATCCTCTTTTCTTCCCATGACCCGGCGGTAATTGCGGCTTGCGCTGACCGTATTCTCTTGTTAAAAGGAGGTCATATCCACCAACAGTTTTCTTTGAGGCAAATTCCGTCATCTGAACGGTTGGTCAATGTCTTGGAGATCCTTGCAAATGCATAATTACAAATCATAGGAGATTGAAGGAGGAGCGTATGGACGAGAATCGTATGGAAAAAGAGCAAGAAGGGATGTCATCTGCTTCTGAAGATGTATCCGCAACAGTTGATCCTTCCCCAAAGGAAGAGCAGACGACACAAGAGAAAATGCAGCCGCCTATTGGCGAGCCAGCCTCTCCAGAGACACCGATTCCTTCAGAATCCGCTCAGGAGACAACTTCCGAGAATCCGGCACCTAAGAGTAAGCTTCCGTGGGTGTTGGGCGGCATCATCGTGGTGCTGATTATTGCGATTGTGGCTTGCTTTGGATTGGGAGTTTTTTCTAACCCAGAGAAGGCTATGACACAGGCGTTTGAAGCAACTGCTCAAGCTCAAGAGGAGTTCCAGCAACAGTTGCTGGAAGAGCTGCCAGCCTATCGTTTGCTCTATGGCGGCAGTGAGGGAGCACGTAAAGCCGATTTCCAATTTGCTTTGGATTCCATGGAGATTCCCGGAATCTCGGCGGAGGAAATGGCACTTTATAACCAGATTCTAAAGGGAACTGGTATGCGCGGAGCCTTTGTCTCGGATCCGGAAAATGGAGTTTATGAGTTGGATGGGACTCTGCAGTTGGCTGGAGCGGATCTGATGAGCTTGTACGGATATCTATCCCCTGAGCAGATGGCTTTCAGTATTCCGGATTTTTCTGAGACCGCCCTGTCCATCAACCTTCAAACTTTGGCGGAGGATTTGACCACAAGCCCTCTTACGGGAGGAATGTCCGCAGAGGAGGCCCAAGCGACCCAGGAGGCAATCCAAGGGTTTCAAAAGCTTCTGGATGCGCTGATGAATTTGGACTATGCTCAAATGGAAGAGGATCTGAAGCCCATTTTGGAGGGATTGCGTGCAAACGCGACCTATGAGGATCTGGGCGATGAAAATGGCTTGAAGGTCTATGCCATGGATATTCCTGGCTCGAACGTCAAGCAATTCATCAGCGATATCTGCCAGTACATCTATGTGGATTCCTCCATTGGGCAGGCTTTGGAGCAGCTTTACAATTCCACCGCTCCATCGGTCGGTTACCAGGACTGGATACAGCAAGATATTCTGTCAGTGCTTCAGAGTGACGAGATGCCTGAACTGCCTTTGCGCGTAGTGGCCAAAGTGGGCAGTGGAAACCTGATTCGCGCTATGGATATCTCCTTGGTGATCAGCGATGAGATGGCAGCTCAAGGTTTGGAAGTTGCAGCCTTCTCCTATACAGAGGACGAAAACCACAATGTGGAGGGGAATTTCCAACTGAAAGCAACCGATCCGGAGACCGGGGAAGTGGTGGATCTATCTGTCCCCGTCACTGCCACATATCAAGACGGACTTTATCAGGTGACGGTATCTCTGAATATGCCGGCTGTGGACGGTGTTGAGGTCAGCTTGATGGAGACCCTTGCCCTGGGCCAGGATGGCACCTATCGCTTGACTATGGAGGAAGCATTCCAGAATACAGCATTGCAAGAGAACATGGCCTATAACATCTCTCTCGATGGTACAGTTACTGAGGACGGGGATACAGTGACCTATGATTTCCCCACGATTCAGATGGATATCGATGCCATGGGCGATGTGATAAGCTTGGCTGGCTCTGCCAGTGCCACCAGTACACCGGTGGAAGCGCCCTATACCATCAGCCGTCCTACAGTGGATCTGTTCTCCATGAGCCAGGAGGAGTTGGCGGCGGAGCTGCAAAAATATACTGATGGTGTGAATGGTTTGGCAACCCGTTTGATGGGGATTGTGATGGGCGGCGCTATGATGCCTACTATGGAAGCAGTGCCCGAGCCCGCAGCTTAAAGGTTTTATAGTTTGGTGGAATATCTGCCCTGTGAAGGTGCCATGAGATTATTCATTGTTTCACTTTGGATCGCAAGCAAACACAGCAGCCGTCGGCTGCTGTGTTTGCTTTGTGTTTTTTTAGTCTTAGTGGGCCTGGGTGGGTTGGCTTTCACCCTGTGGTCTCAAAGAGAGCCAGAGAAGGCCGTGGTGGCAGTGGTCAACCAGGATCGAAATCCTCTTAGCCGGCAGGCATTGGATTGGTTGACGAAAAGCGGATCCATTCAAGGGCTGGAGGGAATTTTAGAACTGCGTTTTTTTGATGTTGGAGAGGAACCGGAAGAAAAGGATCTTTATACAGCTGTAGTCACCATCCCTGATGGCTTTTTAGAGAGTGTCCTCAATGGGACCAATCTCTCCCCCCGTTTAGAAGTGGATATCAGTTCTCCTCTGGAGGCCATGTGGGTGGAGAGTATCGCACAAGCAGGTGCCCGTTGGCTCACAAATGCCCAATTGGGGGTTTATACGGTACAGGAAAAGGTGGATTATGGACGGGGGATGGATCCGCAGAGCTACGATCTGTTGTTGGCTGGAATCAATTTGACCTATCTTCGGGCGTTTTTGGACCGCCTGGATCCTTTAACCATACAACAGATTTCTGCCTCTGGGGGATTATCCCTTCCTGCATACTATCTGTTGGCATCCATTGTGTTGTTGCTATATGCTTATGGGTTTCTATTCCAGCCCACCTGTGCAGATCTGCAGAAATTCTCCCAAGTCTCTGGAAAGCGGTGGATGCCGTTCTTTGCCAACGCAGTTCATGTCTATCTTTTGAATTTGGGACTGTGTGTTCTGGGTGTTTTGATTTCCTCTCATTTGTTAGAGCTGCCAGTGGAGTCTGTGGGAACACTGTTTGGATTGGCCTTTTTGGTTGGAGGGATGATCCTGTTGCTTACAGTCGCCTTTCAATCCTATACGTCCTGTGCCGCGGCCTGTCTGCTTTCGGCTCTGGGAATGGGAGCCTGTGGAGGTGGATTTCTCCCGCTGCCATTGATGCCTTTGGTATTCGAACGAATTGCACCTTTCCTACCATTCTGGCAGGGGATGCGTTTGTTGGGGCAGGTGTTTGGAGAGCCTGGGCAACCTCTTTGGCAGCCTCTGGGAATGGGATTGTTATTGTGGACACTTGCGGCAGTACTTTGGTGTAAAAGGAGGGGAGCTCTGTGGACTATTTTTTCAGGGTGTTAAAAGCCCATATGGTTCATATGTTTCGCTCTGCCGCCTTTTGGGTAACCACCTTGTGTTTTTTATTGTTGGTGTTGGTAATGGGAATAGCCCTGCCGCAGGGGAGCCAGCAGATGAGCCTGGAAGTGGGGGTGCTCCCAGAGGGGGAATGGGGAGAGCAGGTAGAGGAACTTCTGTTGTCTGAAGAGGATTTCCGTTACCGTCGGTATCATGAACGTTCGACTTTGGAACGGGATATTTTGACTGGGGCCCTCCACTGTGGTTATCTGCTGGAGGAGGGCAAGGTGACAGCTCTGGTCACATCTGCTTCTTATTTGCGCCCATTGATTGACGAATTGATATTTACTGCAGCTATGGAGGTGGATGCTCCCGGAATTGCCCAAAAGTTTTTACAGGATAGTCTTCAGCCTGCGGATGGGATACCGGAGACATTTCGAAACCTTTCCCAAACAGAGCCATCAATGGAAATAGAGGTCATTGAGCGCGGGGGAGCCCCTTTAGAGCGCTTTTCTCAGGGAGGGCTCCAGCCGTTGCTGTATGCTGTTTTAGTTACGGCATTTCTGGCGGCTAGTGCTCTTACCGAACTGTTGTCACCAGTTCAGCATCAGAGGGCTTTGTGTCAGTTGGCAGTGCTAGGGGAACGAAGGATAGGGACTCTCTTGGGGATAGCAGGTGGAAATCTGCTGCTCAATGGCGGAATCTTGTTGGTTGCGGGAGGGCTAACCGACCTATTGTTGCAGACCTCGATCTATCCTTGGAAAGCTAGATGGATTTTACTAGGGAGCTTGGCGGGATTTTCCGTTTTGCTTTCCTTGGGGATAACTTTTTTTCGGCGCTTTTATTCTGTGTTGATTGCGCTGTTACCTCTCTGGTGCTTTTGCAGTGTCCTTTTTTCGGGAGCACTAATTGATCCCGCTAGGTTGCCCTATGGACTGGGGACCTTGCGCTTCCTTTCGCCCTCCTGGTATGGACTGCAAATCCTTCAGCAGTTTTTATAGGGGGAGCTCTCCTTGTTATTTTCGATAATAGATTTTACTGGATGGGTGTTTTATCGATATGATTTCAGTTTGTAAATATGTAATGTTTTTAAACTTTACATATAAAAAGAAACATTCCAGCGCCGATTGAGATCTTGGAATGTTTCTTTTTGCATTGGAAAGCATCTTTACTTTACAGGTATAAATCTTGTGTGGTTTAATGGAGAATGAACCTTTCGATCGCCTGGGCTACCCCATCCTCCTGATTGGTTCCAGTGACAGTGGGAATCTGTTCTAGTACCTCCGGAGTGCTATTCCCCATGGCCACTGGCAATCCAGCGTAATGTAGCATTTCCAGGTCGTTCTGATTGTCCCCTATGGCCATGGTTTCCTCCGCTGAGATCCCCAAATAGGCGCCCAAATGGGCCAATCCATGGGCTTTTGTGGCGGTGGAAACGTTGATCTCCATGTTCCCGGCAAAAGAGGAGGTGACCCGAATCCCCTCTGTACACTCCAAAAGCTGCCATACCTGTTTCCGACAAGCTTCAGGGACACTGTAAAGGTTGATTTTTTCAATTAGCAGAGAAGTAGTATATAAAAATTGAGGTAAATCAGGAACCACAATGCGCCCTCGCATCGCCTCTTGAATACGGGAGGGGGAGATGGGGAGAGCTTGAATGCAATCCGCCGCGCGTTGTTCGCAGTAATTATATCCATTACAGTAGACATCCACAGGAATTGGGTATCCAGAGAGGGCTGTGGCAAGATCTCCGGCCAGTTTTTGAGGAAAACCGTCGCTGTAAAGCAATTTGCCTGTATGCATTTCAAGCACGGATGCCCCATTGGATGTGACGGCATATTGGATCTCAGGCGCACCTTCCAAAAGAGCAGTCGGAAGGCGATGGCGCATGCGCCCGGTACAATAGGTCACCGCTACCCCTGATTGGATCGCCGTTTTGATTGCCCTTAAATTGCGCTGAGATACGGAGATGGCATCATTTTGCAGGACCGTGCCATCCATATCCAGTGCCAAAAGCTTGATTGCCATATTGATACCCCCTATCCCCTTTATTATACTGGCCATCTGCCTCTATGGCAAATGGAATTTGACGCAAAGAAGGTTTGCTGGTACAATAGATAAAACTACTGGCATTTTGGGGGAGTTTTATGTTTTGTTGCCCAATTTGTGGGGAAGCTTTGGAATGGACACCCCATGTTTGTCGATGTGCTCAGAGACATGCTTTTGACCGAGCCTCTCAAGGGTATGTCAACCTGTTGTTACCGAATAAAAAGAGCAGTCAAGATCCCGGGGATAACCGGGAGATGGTCCACGGCCGCACAGAGTTTTTGGACAGTGGCAGTTATCAGCCTCTTTCAGATGCCCTAAACCAAGAAATTTTGAAACAGACAGAGGGGTTACAGCCTTCCAGAATTCTTGATCTGGGTTGTGGTGAAGGCTACTATGCTTTCCGTCTATCCCGGGCGTTTCAGGAAGCGGATCGGCCATTGGAGCTGGGAGGCGTAGACCTCTCAAAGGCAGCGGTGCGCCATGCCTCGGGCCGGTGCAGAGAAGGCCGGTTTGCAGTGGCCAGCCTATTTGAGCTGCCCGTTCTCGATGGAAGCGTTGACCTATGTTATAACATCTTTTCCCCGATTTGCCCCCAGGAGTTTCGCCGGGTTTTATCCCCCAATGGATGTTTTTTGGCGGTCTACCCGGCGGCACGCCACCTATTTGGCCTGAAACAGATACTCTATGATGTACCTTATGAAAATCCGGAAAAAACATTTGAGCTGTCCGGTTTTTCGATCCAATCTCAAAAGAGGATCTCCTTTCGCCTCACCTTGTCAGGGCAGCCGCTGATCCATAGTCTCTTTTTAATGACCCCTTATTATTATAGAACTCCGTTAGAAGGAGGACGGCGTCTGGCGGCCTTGGATCTGTTGGAGACAGAAGCGGACTTTTGGATGGTTATTTATCGGAGGGGGAACGGAAAATGACCAATCAAGTGTGGTTCGCCCACATAGAGGGAACGGATTTGTCGGCCGCCTGTCGAAAATTGCTGACGCTGGCATTGGGTGAACCGATTCAAGTGGCCTATCTCCCCAATGGAAAACCCTGGCTTCCAAGTCGGCCGGAGATACAGATCAGCTTGGCCCATACCCGCGGCGCTGTGGCAGCGGCCTTTTCAGAGAACCCCGTGGGGTTGGATTTGGAACCTTTGGGCCGTCCGATCCATCCTCGCCTCCGAGGACGGTGTTTTACTCCCCAAGAGCAGGTATATGCGTTAGATGCGGCGCATGCCTTGGAAGTTTGGACGCGGAAAGAAGCGTCCTTGAAAAGGGATGGCCGAGGAATTCGAGTGCGGCTTTCAGAGGTCGAAACTTTGGGCAGGTCAGACCTGGTCAGCTGGCAGAAAGAGGGATATCAGTTTTCTTTCTGTGGGGTTCCGCCCTTATTTTTGTGGTACCAGACAGATCTGAAAGAATAAAATAATCGATATTTGCAAGGAGGGAATACAGTGTCTCTAGAGGAATTGGATTTAAGTTGTAAATTAACGGCAGAAGCGTGGGATGAGCTCTCCGATCAACTAAAAAAGCGCCTTGGTGTCCTCCAACAGAGGGCCAGAACGCTCAAGATCCCCACAATTCTAATATTTGAAGGCTGGGGGGCTTCTGGAAAGGGCGAGATGATCTCCCGGTTGATCGCCAACCTGGATCCTCGTGGCTATGCAGTTTATAGCATTACAGCCCCTTCAGAGGATGAGAGGCGGTATCCCTGGCTCCGCCGTTTTTGGCAGAAGTTGCCCCTCTATGGGGATATGGCGATCTTTGACCGCAGTTGGTATCGGGAGGTAAGTTTGGCCCGAGAGGAAGAGGAGCTTTCTCATCAGGAGCTTGAGAACCGGTTTCGAGAGATTGAGGACTTTGAACAACAGTTGGTGGACGATGGATATTTGTTGTTGAAGTTTTTTCTCCATATCTCTAAAAAGGAGCAAAAGGAGCGGTTCGCGCACCTGGAGGAGAAAAAAGCTACCCGTTGGAGGGTTACGGGCAGGGATTGGGAGCACCACCGCCACTATGGTCGCTATCTAAAACTGTTCGATGATATGATTGATCGGACCAATCCTGTGACTGCACCCTGGACTTTGGTGGAAGCCACCGACCGGCGATATGCGATGAAAAAAGTATTCACCCGAGTCATTGAAGCTTGGGAGCAGGCAATTGCCCAGCGTGAACAGCCAGCTTCTACCACTTTTCCGGGAATTCGTACTTCGCCAGACATCCCATTGGAGCCGTCCCCTCGTCTGGCGGAGATCGATTTAAGCCCTACATTGGAGGAGGGCCCCTACCGGAAAGAACTGGAACGCTGTCAAAAACGCCTGGAGGAGTTACATGGGCTTCTCTACCGGAAGCGGATCCCCATGATCTTAGCCTATGAAGGTTGGGACGCAGCAGGTAAGGGAGGAAATATCAAACGCCTGGCGCGGGCGTTAGATGCACGAGGGTACCAGGTGGTGCCCATCAGCGCTCCCACACCGCCGGAAAAAAACCGACACTATTTGTGGCGGTTTTGGCAGGTGCTTCCCCGTGATGGCCATATTGCCATTTTTGATAGGACCTGGTATGGGCGCGTCATGGTGGAGCATATAGAGGGATTCTGTACAGAGGAGCAATGGGCTCGAGCCTATGACGAAATCAACCGCTTTGAAGGAGTACTTTCTCGGTGGGGGGCGATTATTCTAAAGTTTTGGCTTCAGATCGATCAGGATGAGCAGCTCCGCCGGTTCCAAGATCGGCAGAACACTCCAGAAAAGCGGTATAAGATTACAGATGAGGATTGGAGAAACCGGGAAAAATGGCCCGCCTATGAGAAAGCGGTGGACGAGATGCTAGCTCGTACCAACACCAGTTATGCACCGTGGATTGTGGTGGAGTCCAATGATAAGCGCTATGCACGGATTAAAACTCTCCATGAGGTGATACAGGCCATCGAGCAGCGCCTTTAAGGAGGCAGCCGGGTGGGGGACCGCCCGGCTGTTTTCAAAAAATAGGGAGAGGTGGAACAACTTGGTACGATATCGATTGTTAGTTACAGGCCTTGTTCAGGGGGTGGGGTTCCGTTATTATGTAAAATATACCGCTCGTCTTCTTCAACTCACCGGTTGGGTTCGCAACTTGGAGGACGGCGAGGTAGAGATTGAGGTGCAGGGGCCTGTGGGAGAGGTGGAACAATTTTTGGGGGCGATACGACGGGGAAGTACCTATTCTTCTGTGGATGAGGTACGTGTCAAAAAACTGGAGCCGGTTTTGGAACATGGATTTGAGGTGACAGGCTGATGCGAGAAAAATTTCGGGAAGTGGAGGGGATCCGCTATCTTTTGATCCGCAAGCAGGTAAAAAACTTGAACTTGCGGATCAATCGAGAAGGCTTGGTCCAGGTTTCAGCGCCGCGTTGGGTGAAGCAGGAGGAACTGGACCGGTTTGTAAATTCCCGAAGGGAGTGGATTTTGGCGACCCAAGAACGGATGCATCGGCGAGCACAGCAAGAGGCACTGTTGAAAAAAACTTGGAGCGATGAGGAGTGCCTGCAGTTGTTCCAGCGCATCAGCGATCAAATCTGGCCCCAATTTCAAGGAAAGATCCCCAAGCAGCCCCAATTGAAGGTGAAATGGATGACTTCGCGGTGGGGTGTCTGTCATCCCAGCAAAGGGTATATTACATTGAACAAACGACTAATGGGGCAGCCAATGGCGGCAGTGGAGTATGTAATATTACATGAATATGTCCACTTCTTAGAGCCGAACCATCAGGCCGGTTTCCATCGGGAGATGGCCGCAAGAATGCCGGACTATCTGTACCGGAGAAAATTGTTGCGTTGAAATTTTGATTGTCAATTTATTAACAATATGTTATAATGAATTTGCAAATCTCTTTGGAGAAATGCTGCTAGAGGATTGCAAATAAAAGGATTTTGTAGTATTCTTTAAAAAGGAATGCCCTGCCCAGCAATTTTTTGGAATGGTTAACGAATCTGATGGAGGAAATCGATATGGAAATTTATGTTTGCATTGGAAGCTCCTGCCACCTGAAGGGATCATACAACATTATTAATGCGCTCAAAAGTTTGATTGCGGAATATCATCTGGAAGATCAGGTAGGTTTAAATGCCTCCTTTTGTTTGGGACAATGCCAGTATGGCGTGACTGCGAAAATCAATGATGAGCTGGTCACCGGCCTGAATGAGGAGAATATTCGCTCCATTTTTGAAGAAAAGGTGGTAAAGGAGCTGTCGAAATCATGACCGATGTTCTAAGTTTAAAGAAGGCAAATTGCCGGAATTGTCATAAATGTATCCGCGCCTGCCCTGTAAAATCTATCCGCTTTTCGGACAGCCAAGCCAAAATTATCCCCAAAGAATGTATTTTGTGCGGCCGCTGTGTGGTTGCCTGTCCTCAAAACGCGAAACAGGTGAGAAATGATCTGACCGAAGTGATTGGGGCTATCGGCTCTGGTCAGAGGGTGATCGCTACTCTGGCGCCTTCCTTCATCAGTGAATTCCCGGTCTCTGGATTGGATCAGATGGCGGGTTATCTGAAACAACTGGGCTTCTCGGATGTGCGGGAGACGGCGGAAGGTGCCTATATTGTTAAGAGCGAATACGAGAACATGATCCGGGAGCGGCGCCAAGAGGTGATCATCTCCTCCTGTTGCCATACAGTGGTCACGTTGATCCAGAAATACTTTCCAGCGGTAATCCCTTACATTGCACCGGTGCAGTCCCCTATGGCGGTGAGCGGCCGACAGATTAAAGATGAATATCCGGATGCCTATGTGGTTTTCATCGGCCCCTGTATTTCCAAGAAGGATGAGATCGAAAAGGTTCCGGGATTCATCGACTGTGTGCTCACTTTTGAGGAACTGAAACACTGGTTCGATCAGCGACAGATTGTGGTGGAGCCGGCGGAAGTCTCCGAGCAGGATGGGAAGGTCTCCCGATTTTTCCCGCGGGTAGGTGGCATCATTGGCTGCATGCACACCGAGAATACCGGTTGGAAGTATTTGACGGTCGATGGGGTGGAGAACTGTATCAGTGCCATCCAGGAGATCGAGCGCGGAGGATTGAGAGGCTACTTTGTGGAGATGAGCGCCTGTGAAGGCAGCTGTATCAACGGACCATCGACAAAGGCCTATCAACAGAATATCCTGAACAGCCGGGTGCGGGTGGATGCGTTTGCTCAACCTGATCCAAATCGGGAGGATGATTTTACCACCGTCTATAAATCCGGCTTGGTGCGCCATTATCCCAATGAGTTTGTCCATGAGCAGGTGCCTCCAGAGAGCGCCATTTTGGAGATCCTGGCCAAGATGGGGAAGACCCGTCCAGAGGATGAACTCAATTGCGGCAGTTGCGGCTATCCCTCCTGCCGTGAGAAGGCAAAAGCGGTCTATAACGGCAAAGCGGACATCACCATGTGTCTGCCGTTCCTGTTAGGCAAAGCAGAGAGTTTTTCGGAGAATGTGTTCGCCATTTCCCCCAATGGAATTCTTGTGCTGGATGAAAATCTGTGCATCCAACGGATGAATATATCCGCCTGCCATTTGTTTGGGGTCAATAGCTCCAAGGAGTTGATTGGCTCCATGGTGATCGAATTGATGGATCCCACCGACTTTGAAACGGTGCTGGAGACTGGAAACGATATCTTAGATAAGCGGATTTATCTGGCGGAACATGACAAGTATGTGGAGCTTTCCGTGGTACTGGATAAGGAAAATCACTCCCTATTCGGCATCTTTAAAGATATTACCACCGAGCAAAAGCAAAAGGAGCGTTACCGCGCAGACCGGGATAAGACGATTGACATCACCAATGGAGTGATTGAAAAACAGATGAGGATCGTCCAAGAGATTGCTTCTCTATTGGGCGAGACAACCGCCGAGACCAAGGTGGCGCTTACCCAGATCAAGAATACAGTCCTTGCGGAGGATGAGTAACGCCATGGATAAACTTTTTATGGAGACCGGTTGGGTCAGTCTCAATAAAAAAGGGGAGGAGCTGTGCGGTGACCGGGTGGAGATCCGCCCACAAAAGGCCAACGGAGACTTCACGATGGTGTTGGCGGACGGGTTGGGAAGCGGTGTAAAAGCAAATATCCTCTCCACCTTGACCTCGAAAATTCTGGGGACGATGATCGACTCGGATGTGCCGATCGAGGACTGCGTAGAGACCATTGCGGCGACCCTCCCAGTCTGTAAGGTACGGGGTGTGGCCTATGCTACCTTTACCATTCTCAAGGTACATGAGGGCGAGATTACACTGGTTCAGTATGACAATCCGGATGTGATCATGCTCCGCAATGGAAAGCATTTTGACTACCCCAAACAGGAAAAGGTGATGTCTGGCAAAAAGATCTACGAGACCCACCTTCCCATCCAGCTGGGGGATGTGTTCATCGCCATGAGCGATGGAGTGATCCATGCGGGAGTAGGGCAGTCGTTGAACTTTGGCTGGGAACGGAAAAATGTGGTGGAGTATACAGACGCCCATTTCAACCCCCAAATGTCTGCCCGGGCTGTAGCTGGCCTGATCAGTGATGCCTGTAACGAGTTATACATGGGTCTACCTGGTGACGACACCACGGTGGCGGTGCTGCGTATCCGGGAGCGTCTACAGGTGAGTTTGATGATTGGCCCGCCCGTCAACCCCGCAGATGATGAAAAAGTCATGAAGCTGTTCTTCAACGGGGAGGGAAAAACTGTGGTCTGTGGAGGTACCACCTCCACCATTGCAGCCAAATACCTACATACCAAAGTGCAGACCAAGATCGATTATTTGGACCCAGAGATCCCTCCGATTGGCTACATTGAGGGAGTAGATCTGTGTACCGAGGGCGTCCTCACCATGAAACGGGTGGTGGAGTATGCAAAACGGTATATCGATACATCTGGAGCAGTGCGGGAGTGGGTCGGCCGGCGGGATGGTGCCTCCCTGATCTGTCAGATGCTGTTTGAAGAGGCCACTGATGTGCGCTTGTTTGTGGGGCGCGCCATGAATCCGGCTCATCAGAACCCAGATATGCCCATTGATCTCTCCATCAAACTGCGTCTGATGGAGGATCTGTCCAACTATTTGGAGAAAATGGGGAAACGCATACAACTCAGTTACTTTTGATATAGCGGCTGAGGGAGGATACAGATGGAAAGAAGCGAAAAGTTTTTTGACACAAATGTGCAGCTTTTAAAGTATCGGGTTTTAAAAGGTGTTGTAAAACACTATGACCAGGGGAACTTGCAGGAGGCATACCGGGATATCCCCTTGGAGATTGCCCCGGGTCCCAAACCGACTTTACGCTGTTGCGTCTATAAAGAGCGTGCAATCCTCACGGAACGGGTAAAGTTGGCCATGGGTGGGGACCCAGAGAACCCCAATGTCATCGAGTGTATCAAGATTGGCTGTGACGAATGTACCGTAAACCGCTACCATGTGGGCTCTGCCTGCCGGGGATGTATTGCCCATCGGTGCGAACATGCCTGTCCCACTGGTGCTATTACCGTTTGGAAGGGGAAAGCTCACATCGACCAGGATAAATGTGTGGAATGTGGGCGCTGTGCCGCTGCCTGCCCCTATTCGGCCATTATGAAATACACCCGACCCTGTGAAAATGCCTGCAAAATTGGAGCGATCAGCATAGATCTGGACAACTCCGCCAAGATTGATAACCACAAATGCATCTCCTGCGGCGCCTGTGTCTATCAGTGTCCCTTTGGGGCTATTGTGGATAAATCCTTTATTTTAGACGCCTTGGAGCTGCTCAAGCAGAGCGAACAAAATACCAAATATCGCGTGTACGCGGTGGTGGCCCCCTCCATCTCCAGCCAGTTCAGCTATGCAAAGACAGGCCAAGTGGTGGCAGGATTGAAGGCCATTGGATTTCACAATGTGGTGGAGGCTGCCTTGGGCGCCGATATGGTCGCCTATGAAGAGGCGGCGGAGCTTGCGGAGAAGGGATTTTTGACCAGCTCCTGCTGCCCGGCTTTTGTCCGGTACGTGAAGAGCTCCTTCCCAGGGATGGCGGAGCATATCTCCCATAACCCATCCCCTATGGAAGCGGTAGCTCGATTTATCAAGCAGACAGATCCCGGCGCAAAATGCATCTTTGTGGGGCCCTGTACCGCCAAAAAGATGGAGGTACAGCAGGAGGATGTCACCGGCGTAGACTGTGTGATTACCTTTGAGGAGCTTCAGGCGCTGTTTGACGCTCGAGATGTGGCTCTGGAGACATTAGAAGAAGAGCTGCTGGATAACGCGTCCTACTATGGGCGGATTTTTGCCCGCAGCGGAGGACTTTCGGATGCTGTCCAGGAGGCTTTGAAAGAGCGCGGGATTACGCCAGAGCAGTTTACAGCAAAGCCTCTGGCCTGTGATGGGATTGTGGAGTGCAAATTAGCGCTTCTAAAAGCCAGCAAGCATCTGCTCCCAGAGAACTTTATCGAAGGCATGGCTTGTGTTGGAGGCTGCATCGGAGGAGCGGCTTGTGTCACCCATGGCCCAAAAGACAAGAGCGAAGTCAACAAATACGGCCAGTTGGCCAAGGAGAAGACCATTTTGGACGCGCTACAGGTGACAAAGTTGGGGAGCTGAATTGAAAGTTAACTGTCAAAAATGCAGGAACTTGCAAAAGTTCCTGCATTTTTGCGGAAAATGACTTGATTTTTGGATAGCAATACGTTATGATTAGAACCATTGAAGCATGCCCTATTTTTTAGATTGGGAGGTCCGGGAATCAAATGCATCAGGATCTTTTGGCTTTGATTGGACAGATGATTCCGCAATTTTCCAAAGGGCAAAAATTGATTGCGAACTATATCATCAATCATTTTGATAAGGCAGCCTTTATGACCGCTTCCAAATTGGGAGCTACTGTGGGTGTCAGTGAATCCACCGTCGTTCGTTTCGCCTCAGAAATCGGCTTTGAGGGTTATCCAGAACTTCAGAAAGCGCTACAGGAACTGATCCGCAATAAGTTGACCACTGTGCAGCGGATGGATGTCACCAATGAGCAGCTGGAAAATACCAATGTGCTCACCAAAGTGCTCTCCAAAGACATCGAGCGGGTGCGCAGGACGATGGAGGAGACCAGCCAATCAGCGTTTTCTGCCGCGGTAGAGACCATCTGCTCTGCCAGGAATATCTACATTTTGGGGGTACGCTCTGCCGCAGCGTTGGCACAGTTTTTAAGCTTTTATTTCAACCATATTTTCCCCAATGTAAAACATATTAACACCTCCAGCCGGTCGGAGATGTTTGAACAGATTATGCGCATCGGCCCGGAGGATGTATTCATCGCCATCAGTTTTCCCCGGTATTCCCGGCGTACGGCCCAAGCTTCCCACTATGCGGAGAAAAATGGGGCCAAAGTAATCGCGATTACCGATTCCCTACAATCGCCCATTGCGGACAACGCAAACCATGTGCTGGTGGCTCGCAGCGACATGGTGTCCTTTGTGGATTCTCTGGTGGCCCCCCTTTCTCTGATCAATGCCTTGATTGTGGCGGTGGGCCTGAAACGCCGGGATGAGGTAGCGGCCAACTATGCTCGCCTAGAAAAAATCTGGGATGAGTATGAAGTCTATGAAAAACGGGAGGACCATCCGGATGGGGTCTGAGGAAAGGGCTCTGATTGTGGGGGGCGGCGCTGGAGGGCTCTTTTGCGCGGGGATCGCCCGCCGGCGCGGCGTGCCAGTCACCGTTCTAGAGAAAAATGCGCGCCCTGCCCGAAAAGTGCTGATAACAGGGAAGGGGAGGTGCAATCTGACAAATAACTGCACCGTGGAGGAATTTTTCCCCCATGTGCGCAGCAACAGCCGCTTCCTGTACAGTTCCTTGCGTGCCTTTTCCCCAGAGGATACAATGGATTTGTTCCAAGAGTTGGGAGTTCCCTTGAAAACCGAACGGGGCAATCGGGTGTTCCCGCTCTCTGACAGCGCTCGGGATGTGGTAGACGCCCTTGTCCAGTTTTGCGGGGCTGAAAATATCCTTCCCCAATCCTCAGTCAAAGATGTATTAACTGCTGATGGTGCGGTACGGGGTGTGCGTCTGGAGGACGGCAGGGAGCTTGCCGCAACCCGTGTGGTGTTGGCGACCGGCGGGTTCAGCTATCCAGCCACCGGATCCACTGGAGATGGGTATCGGATGGCTCGAGATCTGGGGCACACCATTGTTGCTCCTCGGCCTGCCCTAGTCCCCATTGTGGCCAGGGAGAATTGGTGTACAGAGTTGATGGGGCTCTCCCTACGAAATGTGGTATTGACACTCTATAATGCCTCTGGTAGGGTGTTGTTCCGGGAGTTGGGAGAGATGCTGTTCACCCACTTTGGAGTTTCGGGGCCTCTGGTGCTCTCCGCCTCCTCCTATATGGACGGGGACCCTAAAGAGTACCGTCTAGAAATCGACCTAAAGCCTGGATTGGATACGGCGCAGTTGGACGCGCGTCTATTGCGGGATTTTTCAGAAGTACAGAACCGGGACTTTTCCAATTCGTTGGACAGGCTATTGCCTCGAAAATTGATTTCAGTGGTGGTACAGCTTTCGCAGATTGCCGCCCATACCAAGGTTAACGCTATTACCAGGGAACAACGGCATGCCCTGGTTGGGCTGCTAAAAGCGTTTCCAATCACTCCAAAGGAATTTCGTCCAGTGGAGGAGGCGATTGTAACAGCGGGGGGCGTGTCAGTGAAAGAAGTCAACCCCAAGACAATGGAGTCAAAATTGGTCAAAGGGCTCTATTTTGTGGGGGAATTGCTGGATGTGGACGCAGTTACCGGGGGGTTCAATCTACAGATTGCCTGGTCCACCGGTTTTGCAGCGGGGAGCCATCTTTAAAGGGGGAAACAGTTTGATTTCAGTGGCCATAGATGGACCGGCAGGAGCCGGAAAAAGTACAATTGCCCGGGCAATTGCGCGGGATTTGGGCTATTTATATGTAGATACGGGTGCCTTATATCGAGCCATCGGTTTATATGCCTTAGAGCAACAGGCGGATCCTCAGAACGAGGGCCAGGTGCTGCCCCTTCTTCCACAGCTCCATCTCTCCCTTCAATTTGCGAATGGGGAGCAGCAGGTTTGGCTCAATGGCCGGAACGTCTCCCAGGAGATTCGGAAAAACGAGGTTTCCATGGCGGCCAGTGCGGTGAGTGCGATTCCCAAGGTACGAGAATTTCTTTTTGATCTTCAGCAGAATTTGGCCAAAGAGAACAATGTGGTGATGGACGGCCGGGACATCGGAACGGTTGTTTTGCCAAAGGCGCAGGTAAAGATCTTCTTGACAGCTTCTCCTGAGGAACGGGCACGACGTCGCTATGAAGAACTTCAGCAGCGGGGGCAGTCGGTGGAGTACACGCAACTCCTGGAGGAGGTGCGGCGCCGGGACTACAATGATGCGCACAGAGCCGCAGCGCCCTTGCGGCGCGCGGAGGACGCTCTTTTGGTAGACACTACCGGAAATAGCCTGGAGCAGTCGATTGTGCAGCTCACAAAAATTGTTAAGGAGAGGTTGCAGGATGTTCTATAAAATTGCGCGGCTGCTCTGCGTCTGGCTGGTCCACTTGTTGTTCCGAATGGAGATTTATGGAAAAGAAAATATTCCCGCTGGCGGGGGCTATATTCTGGCCTCCAATCATCGCAGCAACTTTGATCCCATTTTTGTGGCCACTGGAATCAAGTCCCAGATCTTCTTTATGGCAAAAGAGGAACTGTTTGAAAAGAGTGCTTTTTTGAAGCGGCTGTTCTTGGCTCTGGGCGCGTTCCCGGTGGCCAGAGGGCGAGGAGACACCGGTGCTCTGGAGTGGGCGGGTGATGTTGTCCGTTCAGGCGGCGTTTTGGGAATGTTTCTGGAAGGAACTCGCTCCAAAACAGGTGAGCTGGGGCGCCCTAAATCTGGGACAGCGATGCTAGCTTACCAGACCAAGGCGGATGTGCTGCCCTGTGCCATTTATTTTGAGAATCCGATGCATTTTCGTTCTCGAGTGGTGGTCCGTTATGGAAAGTTAATCCGCAACGGAGAGCTGGGCTTCCACGGGGAGACATTGAGTCCCCACGAGATGAAGGCAGCAAGTCACCAGATTATGGGAGAAATTGCCGCACTGTTGGAGGGCGTTCAGTGAAAATTACCGTTGCCAGATCTGCGGGCTTTTGTTTTGGCGTACAGCGCGCGGTGGATTTGGCGTTTCAAACAGCACAGAAGGGAATTCCTGCTTGTACGCTGGGGGAACTGATCCACAATCCTTGGATTGTGCAGCAACTTCAAAAACAGGGAATTTTCCCGATAGATCGCCCGGAGGATAACCCAGATGGTCGCACTGTGATTATTCGTTCCCATGGAGTAGGTCGACAGATCTATGACCGGTTAGAACAGATGGGCTGCCCCGTATTGGATGCTACCTGTCCCCATGTGGAGCGGATTCATCGGATTGTCTCAGCAATAGGGCCCGGACAGTTGACACTGATTGCCGGGGATGTCCGCCATCCAGAGGTGGAAGGGATCCTGGGATTCTGTAAAGGCCCATGGCAGGCGTTTAAAAATCAGGAAGAGTTGGATCAAATTCTGCAAAATATGGACGAAATGCGAGATCAGGAGGTCGTTTTGGTCGCTCAAACGACTTTTGCTCTTCCTGACTGGGAAAAAAGTGTAGAAAAACTAAAAAAAGTGTGTACAAAGCTCAAAATATTTGCTACAATATGTAATGCGACTGAAAAGCGACAACAGGAAGCAGCGCAGTTGGCCTCTCAAAGTGATGCAATGGTAGTGATTGGGGGGCGTAAAAGTTCTAATACTGCGAAATTGGCCCAGATCTGCAGCTCCTATTGCGATACGTTTTTGATAGAGGATGCGGCAGAACTGCGGCAGCTCCCTTTGAAGGGATATTCTAATTTTGGCGTTACAGCGGGCGCATCTACGCCAGCGTGCATAATTAAGGAGGTACAGGAAACCATGAGTGAGATTTTAAAAGACCAGCAGGACGAACTTTCTTTTGAGGAGCTGTTGAACCAGTCCTTCAAGACAATAGATAACAGGGAGAAGGTCACCGCCG
>CAJFPF010000129.1 GCA_904398655.1 uncultured Anaerotruncus sp.
AAATCCCCCCAGACCCCCCAAATGCGCCTAAAGCATGGGGCGTTCCGCCATCTGCGGATGGCGGCCAGGGGCGCTGCCCTTGGATCCCGCCACCTTTTGGAAAAGGTGGACGAAAACTTTTGGAATGCGCCGCAGGCGAAGGCGCGGGCGGCGCTGCCGAAAACCTTTGGGATGGGTTAGTTGGAAACAGCCCTCAGACCGCCATGGCCCGTCCCAATCCGGCCCGCTGGATGCACCACACCAACAACAACCCCAACACCCCGCAGGCAGCCAGTTCCCCAGCGGCCACCGAAAGGGCATTCATCCAAAAAAGGGCAGGGGTGTCCGGTGTAAACATCCAAGTGAGCTCCGCGCCCACAAAGATCCCATTGAATACCACCGGTGGCAGAACCGACAACACCGGCAGCCCATGCCAGGTGAACCCTCGAAGTTTGCGGGTGAATAGGGCAGCCAACAGGGTGGCGGCGGTCCCCACAAGGATGTCCAACGGCAACACCGCGCCGGTGAAAACGCCAATCAGATTGGTGAGCAGACAGCCCACAGTGACCCCCCAAATGGCCACAGGGGAAAAGACCGGCAGCAGGGTCAGTGCCTCTGCCACCCGGACCTGGACGATACCGAACGAGAGGGGCAGCAGAGCAAAACTTACCACAGTGTAGACTGCGGCAATCATGGCGGCCAGTGTGAGGCTGCGGGTGGAGACGTACGGATGTTTCATGACAAATTCCTCTTTTCGTAGGACCTCAGCCGGTAAAGGCGGGCCCCTAGTTTTGTTTTAGGTCAGGAAGTTTCGACTGACCTCCTCCCCTTGGGAGAGGACAAAGCCTATTGTAACGCGGAAGGGCAAAAAATGCAAGGAAGAATTGTCCCCGTGAGAAATTTGTGCTATGATAAAGGATAGAATGTCCTTTTGCGCCCTATGGAAGATTTCCTTTGGGCGCGGGGTGGGAAAATAGGGGGAAATTCCCCCGGGAGGAGCGAGAAGATGGCGTTTGTACAGGGCAGCTATCCAGTGGTGCGTCAAAGAGAGCTGGCGGAGGGATTTTGGGACCTGTGGGTCTGCTGCCCCCCGGTGGCCCAACAGGCCCAAGCTGGTCAGTTTGTAAACCTGAAGGCGGAAGGTTTTTTTCTGCGCCGTCCCATTTCTATCTGTGAGATCCGGCCCCAGGAGGGGATGATCCGCCTGGTGTTCCAGGTGCGGGGGGAGGGGACCCAGAAGCTTTCCGGTCTGCGGGAGGGGGACTCGGTGGACCTGGTGGGCCCGCTGGGCAACGGCTTCAAACTGCTCTCCCCCCAAAGCCGGGTGGTCCTGGTGGGGGGCGGCATCGGCGTGCCCCCCCTGTTGCAGGTGGGGGCCCACTACGGCCCCGCCGCCACCGCCATTTTGGGGTTCCGCACCGCCGGAGCCGCCATCCTCACCCAGGAGTTTCGACAAAAGGGGTGCGACCTGCGGCTGACCAGCGACGATGGCACCCTGGGCCGTCAGGGCCTGGTGACCCAGCTGTTGGAGCAGCGGCTGTTGGAGGGGCCGGCGGACCTGGTCTGTGCCTGCGGCCCCATGGCCATGCTCCGGGAGGTGGTCCGACTGGCCCAGGAGGCGGGGGTCCCCTCCCAGGTCTCCCTGGAGGAGCATATGGCCTGCGGCGTGGGGGCCTGCCTGGTGTGCGCCTGCCGCACCGTTCGGGATGGGCGGGAGATCTTCAGCCATGTCTGCAAGGACGGGCCGGTATTTGATGGGAAGGAGGTGGTGTTCCAGTGAACCTTTCGGTGAATGTGGCGGGGGTGACCCTGAAAAACCCGGTGATCACCGCCTCTGGCTGCTGTGGCTATGGGCGGGAGTATGACCGGCTCTACCCCATGGAGCGGCTGGGGGGGATCTCGGTGAAGGGCACCACCCTGGAGGAACGGATGGGCAATCCCCCCTGCCGGGTGGCGGAGACCCCGGCGGGGATGCTCAACTCGGTGGGGCTGCAAAACCCTGGGCTGGACGCCTTCCTCTCCCGGGAATTGCCCCATCTGGCGGGGCGGGATATCGCGGTGATCGCCAATGTGGCCGGCGCCACTGTGGAGGAGTATTGGGAGATTGCCCAGCGGCTGGAGGGCACCGCTGTGGATCTGATAGAGGCGAACATCTCCTGCCCCAACGTCAAGGAGGGGGGCGCCGCCTTCGGCACCTCCTGTCAGGTGGCGGCCAACGTGGTGTCCGGGATGCGCGCCCGCACCAAAAAGCCCCTGATGGTGAAACTGAGCCCCAATGTCACCGATATTGTCTCCATCGCCCGCAGCGTGGAGGACGCTGGGGCGGACGCGGTCTCTCTGATCAATACCCTGTTGGGGATGCGCATTGACATCCGCACCCGGCGGCCGGTGCTCCACAACAACGTGGGGGGGCTTTCCGGCCCGGCGGTCTTCCCGGTGGCCCTGCGGATGGTCTGGCAGGTGGCCCGGGCGGTGCAGATCCCGGTGGTGGGCATGGGCGGCATCTCCAAATGGCAGGACGCGGTGGAGATGATGCTGGCCGGCGCCCGGGCGGTGCAGATCGGCGCGGCCCTCTTCTCCGACCCCTACACCCCCCTGCGGGTGCTGGAGGGGATGGAGGCCTGGATGGCCGAAAA
>CAJFPF010000130.1 GCA_904398655.1 uncultured Anaerotruncus sp.
GAAGAAGAAGGTTAAGAGCAGGGTGCGGATATGGGAGCCGTCCACATCCGCATCCGCCATGATGATGATCTTGCCGTACCGCAGCTTTGTGATGTCGAACTCCTCCCCGATGCCGCAGCCCAGGGCGGTGACGATGGGCATCAGCTTGTCGTTGCCGTAGACCTTGTCCAGACGGGCCTTCTCCACATTGAGCATCTTGCCCCACAGGGGCAGGATGGCCTGGAACTTCCGGTCCCGGCCCATCTTGGCGCTGCCGCCTGCCGAATCGCCCTCCACAATATAGATCTCGGTGCCCTCCGCCCCCCGCTGGGAGCAGTCGGCCAGTTTGCCGGGCAGCTGGGCGGTCTCCAGCACCGATTTGCGCCGGGCCACATCCCGGGCGCGGCGGGCGGCCTCCCGGGCCCGGTTGGCGCTCAGGGCCTTATCCAGGATGGTCCGGGCCACAGCGGGATTCTCCTCAAAATAGGTGGTCAGCTTGTCATAGACCATGCCGTCCACCAAAGCGCGCATGGCGGTGTTGCCCAATTTCGCCTTGGTCTGGCCCTCAAACTGGGCCTCGGTGAGCTTCACCGAGATGATGGCGGTGAGCCCCTCCCGGGCATCCTCCCCCGAGAGTTTCTCCCCCTCCTTGAGGATGTTGTACTTGTGGGCGTAGTCGTTCACCACCCGGGTGAGGGCGGCCTTGAACCCCGCCTCATGGGTGCCGCCGTCGGTGGTGTGGATGTTGTTGGCGAACGAGAGGATCAGCTCGTTGTAGCTGCTGTTATACTGCATGGCCACTTCGGCGGTGTTGTCCCCCTCCCGGGCGGACAGGTAGATCACCTGGTCATGGAGGGGTTCCTCGCTCTTCTGCCGGTGGATGTGCTCCACAAAGCTGCGGATGCCCCCCTCATAGTGGAGGTGCTCCTCTGTGACCTCTTCGGTGCGCTGGTCCCGCAGGACGATATACACCCCCGCGTTGAGGAACGCCTGTTCCCGCAGCCGGCGCAGCAGTATTTCATAGTCAAAGCGGGTCTCCTCAAAGATCTGGCCGTCCGGCTTGAAGGCCACGCTGGTGCCACGCTGGTCGGTGTCCCCGGTGATCTTCAGGGGCTCCACCTCTTTGCCGTATTCAAACCGCTGGTAGTACCGGTGGTGCCCGTCGCAGACCTCCACCTCCAGCCATTCGCTCAGGGCGTTCACCACGCTGGCGCCCACCCCGTGCAGGCCGCCGGAGACCTTATAGCCCCCGCCGCCAAACTTGCCGCCCGCATGGAGCACGGTGAACACCACCGTCACCGCCGGCAGGCCGGTCTGGGGCTGGATGCCCACCGGGATGCCCCGGCCGTTGTCGGTGACCCGGATGATGTCCCCCGGCAGGATGTCCACCTGGATGCGGGTGCAAAAACCGGCCAGCGCCTCGTCGATGGAGTTGTCCACAATCTCATACACCAGATGGTGCAGCCCCTGGGGGCCGGTGGAACCGATATACATCCCCGGGCGCTTGCGCACCGCCTCCAGGCCCTCCAGGACCTGGATCTGGGAGGAATCATATTCGGGGGTTTGGGGTGTATTTGCCACGGTATCCTCTCCTTCAAATGGAATCCCCGGAAAACCCTCCCCGCCCCAAAGGCGGAGGGGGCGGCGTTTCCGGCCGCCGCCCGCTATCCTGGGGACGCCCTAGACGTTGGCGATCCCCTCGATGAAACCGGCCCGCTTGCGCAGGGTTGCGGAGGAGATCTGGGTGATATACACCCGGACCCGGCCCCCGTCGGTACAGATGACAAAGCTCTTGGGCAGGTCGCTGGTGACGTTCACCACCCGTCCAGCCCGCTCGGATTTGGCCAAAAACTCCTTGGTGATCTTGGAGATGGAGGTGTTCTCCAAATCGAAGATCCCCACCACCTGGTCGGTGCGCACCACCGTGTCCTGTCCCAGATGCAGATACATAGCCGCCCTCCTTAAAATTGGGTGATTTCCACCGCCCGGCCGTTTTCAATCCGGATCCCCCGGCCCCGGCCGATCGTCCGGAAGTCCCCGGCGTCGCAGCAGGTGAACACCAGCTGCCGGTCCCGCAGGCTGTTGAGCAGGTAGTCCCGCCGGGACAGGTCCAATTCGCTCATCACGTCGTCCAACAGCACCACCGGGTATTCCCCCAGCACCTGGCGCATCAGCTGGCATTCAGCCAGCTTCAGGGCCAGCACACAGCTGCGCTGCTGCCCCTGGGAGCCGTAGACCCGGGCGCTGTGCCCGTCCAGCAGGATTTCCACATCATCCCGGTGGGGCCCCAAGGTGGTGGCCCTGGCCCGCAGGTCCTCCCCCCGGGCCGCCCGCAGGGCCTGGAGCATCCGCTCCTGGTCGGGAGGGCCCTCCCCGCCGCCCAGGGTGGCCCGGTATTGGAACTCCAGCGCCTCCCGCTGGCCGGAGATCCCCTGATAGATCTCCCTGGCCCAGGGGGACAGCCTTTCCAGATAGCTCCTGCGCACCTGCACCACCTGGGCCGCCAGGGAACACAGCCGGGCGTCCCAGGCGTCCAGGGTGTCAAACAGGCTGGACTCCATCTGCACGTCCTTCAGCAGCCGGTTGCGCTGTTCCAGCGTCCGGTGGTACTGGGCCAGCACCTTCAAATAGGCGGGCTTCAGCTGGCAGATGGAGATGTCCACAAACCGGCGCTTTTCCGCCGGCCCATTTTTAATCAGGGAGAGGTGGGCGGGGGAGAACACCACCGCGCAAAACCGCCCCGCCAGCTCAGAGGCCGACTTCAGGGGGATCTCGTTGAGCACCGCCATCCGCTTGTGGTCGATGGTGACCAGGGCGTGCTGGTCCCGCTCGGCGGCGAAAAAATCCAGCTCCAGCGCCGCCTGGGGCTGGTCAAACCGCACCATCTGGGCGTCCCGGGCCCCCCGGAAGCTCTTGGCCCCGGTGAACAGCCAGATTGCCTCGATGAAATTGGTCTTCCCCTGGCCGTTCTCCCCATAGATCACGTTGGGGCCGTCGCACAGCTCCAACTCCAAAAACGGGATGTTCCGAAAATCCAGGATCCGGACCTTCTCAATCCTCACACGGCCACCTCCCCGGGCGCCTCACCCAAAGGAGACCACCAGCAGGAGCTGGCCCGCCAGCTCCACCCGGTCCCCATTTACCAGCTTTTTCCCCCGCTGCAGGCAGACCTGGCCGTTCACCAGCACCCGGCCCTCCTGGACCCACTCCTTGGCCTGGCCGCCGGTCTCGGCGGCGCCGGAAAACTTCAAAAACGCGTCCAATTTGATATAGGGCGGCTGGACCGCCACAACCCGCTGTTCCATCCCTTCGCCTCCGCCGGTCATTCGCTCTTTAGCCGCACCGGCAGCACCAGGAAGGTGAAGGAATCCCCCTCCAGCGGCAGCAGCTTGATGGGGGCCAGCGGCCCGTTGAGCAGCAGCTGCAATTCATCGCAGCCGCTGGCCTTGAGGGCGTCCAGCATATACCGGCTGTTGAAGCCGATCTCCAGGTCCGCCCCCTCCTGCTGGCAGTGCAGCTCATCATACGCCCGGCCCAGGGCGGTGGAGCAGGAGATCCGCAGCAGCCCCCCCTCCAGCTTCATCCGCAGGGGGCTTTTGACGCTGTCGGAGATGAGCAGGGAGGCCCGCTCGATGGCGTTCACCAGCTCCCGCACCGACACCCGCAGGGTGGTCTGGCCCCCCTGGGGGATGGCCGACTTCCAATCCAAAAATTCCCCCTCCAACAGGCGGGAAATGATGGTGTAGCCCTCCACCTCAAAGAGGATGTGCCGCCGGGCCACCGCCAGGGTGGCGGGTTCGTCCTCCTCTCGGAGCAGCTTTGCCACCTCGGCCAGGGATTTGCCCGGCACAATGAAGCTCATCTCCCCGGCAAAATCCACCTTCTCATGGCGCAGGGCCAGCCGGTAGCCGTCCACGCTCACCAGGTTCAGCGCCCCGTCCTCTATATCAAACATGCTGCCGGTGTGTACCGGCTTGTTGTCGGTGGTGGCCACCGCGAAGAGGGTTTGGGCGATCATCTCCTTTAATGTGGCCTGGGGCAGTTCCAGCTGGGTGGTCTGGGAGACGGCGGGCAGCTCAGGGAATTCCAGGGCAGGGATCCCCAGGATGGTATACTCGGTCATCCCCCCCTTGACCACTGTGAGCAGCTTGTCATCACAGCTGATGCTCACCTGGTCGCTGGGCATCCGGCGGATCATATCCAAAAAGATCTTGGCTGACAGGACGATCTCCCCTGGCTGGAGGATTTTGGCGTCAATGGAGGTGGAGATGGCCAGCTCCAGGTCGTAGCCGGTGAGGGAGAGCTGGCCGTCGCTGGCCTTGAGGAGCACCCCCTCCAGGGCGGCCAACGTATTTTTGGTGGAGACCGCCCGGGAGACATTGGCCACCGCCTCCACCAGGGTTTGACGGTCACAGAGTAGATTCATAAAAAAGCACCTCCGAAGTTGCTGGGGCGGGAGGAAATTTTCCACCCCACTGGGTTGCCTCATCTTTTTGAGTGAGTAGGAGTATATGAATTAGTCGTAGTAGTAGAAAACCGGGAGAAGTGGAAAACTTTGGAGCAGGGCTTGGCCAGCCTGTCCGGGGCTTGTTTTCTCTCACAATCCCTGGTGGAAGAATTGTGCAAAAGGGAGGACTGCTGGTTTTTATCCACCCAATTGTGGAAAAAACAGGTTGAAATGGGAAAAAATGTGGAAAAGTCAGTGGAAAATGTTAACAACAGGAAAAATTATCCACACTTTCCACATCCTGTGGGGTGTGGAAAGTGGAAAACTCAGCTGTCCCGGATATTTTTAATGATATCCTCAATGGTTTCCTTATACCGCTGGTCGTGCTGCATATTCTTTTCCACCTGTTGGATGGCGTAAACAATGGTGCTGTGGTCCCGGCCGCCAAACTCCTCGCCAATGGTGGACATGGACATCTGGGTGATCTCCCGGACGATGTAGATGGCCACCTGGCGGGCGGAGGAGATCTGGGCGGCCCGCTTGGTGGAGCGGATGTCCTGGGGGGAGATGCCGTAGGTGCGGCCCACCTCCGAGATGATCCGTTCCACTGTGACCGGCACCGGCTGGTTGTCGTTGAGGATGTCCCGGATGGCGTTTTGAGCCACCAGGATGGAGGGGCTGCTTCCCTGGAGGAGCTTGTAGGCCTTGAGCTTTTTCACCGCCCCCTCCAGCTGGCGGATGTTGGTCTTCAGCTTGTTGGCGATGTATTCGGCCACATCGTCGGGCACCTGGATGTCCAAAAGCTGGGCCTTGCGGCGGATGATGGCGATCCGGGTTTCAAAGTCAGGGGGCTGGATATCCGCCAAAAGCCCCCATTCAAACCGGGTACGCAGCCGGTCCTCCAGGGTTTTGATCTCCTTGGGGGGCCGGTCGGAGGCCAAGACGATCTGTTTGCCCGACTCATAGAGGGTATTGAAGGTGTGGAAGAACTCCTCCTGGGTGCTCTCCTTGCCGCCGATAAACTGGATATCGTCCACCAACAGCACATCCGCCTGGCGGTATTTTTCCCGGAAGGCAGGGGTGGTCTTCTCCTGGATGGAGGTGATCAGCTCGTTGGCGAATTCATCGCCCTTGATGTAGATGATGGTATTTTCCGGGCGGTTTTTCCGGATTTCAGCGCAGATGGCATAGAGCAGGTGGGTTTTTCCCAGCCCGGAGGCCCCATAGATGAACAGGGGGTTGTAGGCCTTGGCGGGGTTGGCCGCCACCGCCAGGGAGGCAGCGTGGGCGAATTTGTTGGAGGAGCCCACAATGAAGGTGTCAAAGGTGTAGGCGTAGTCCCCTCCCACCAGCATGTGGTCCTCCGGCGCTGGGGCAGCGGGGGCGGCAGGTTCCGCGGAGGGGCTGTCGCAGCACAGGTCGATCTCCACCCCAAACCCCAATACCTCCTCGAAGGCGGCCTTGAGGATGGTGGTATATTTTTCCTTGACGATGCCCATCTTGAAGTCGGAATTTACCTTCAGATAGGCGGTGGACCCTTCCAAACGCAGGGGGATGATGTCCTTGAGCCAGAGCGTATAGGCTGTTTCGGATACCTTCTCCTGGCAGCGTTCCAGGACCAGCTGGAAAAGTTCCGCAAAAGATTCCATATTGAGTGCAGCTCCTCCGGATGAAGTATGTGGATAATCAGTGGAATGGCAGGGGAAGGACGGTGAAAATGAAAAAATTACACAGGTTTTCCACAAAATAATAACTAGCTTATTTTACCACAATCTAACTGGGTTTTCAAGTATTCAACCGTTGAATGAGGGGGCTATTATATAATAGTATAAAAGGGGTTCTTGGGTCTGAAAATTTCTCAGTGCCATTTCAAAGTTTTCGCCCGCCTTTTTCAAAGTAAAGTTTTCGTCCACCTTTTCCAAAAGGTGGCGGGTTCCAAGGGCGGCGCCCTTGGCCGCCATCCGCAGATGGCGGAATGCCCCATGCTTTAGGCGCATTTGGGGGGTCTGGGGGGATTTTGCAAGAGAAAATCCCCCC
>CAJFPF010000131.1 GCA_904398655.1 uncultured Anaerotruncus sp.
CGCGGAAGCGATCCAGGCGGCCCAGGACCGGATTATCTCCGGCGAGTGGGACGTGTTCACCGGCCCCATCGAGGACAACGAGGGCAATGTGATCTGCGCTGAGGGTGAGAAACTCTCCGATGCCGACATCACCGGCAACATCCACTGGTACTACAAAAACGTCACTGTGAAATAATCCACCGCCGCCGGCGGCCGGGTAGTCTGGCCGCCGGCGGCTGCGCCTTGCGCCGTCCTCGGGCGGCTATTTTCATCTCTTGTAAGTTCCGCCGCGCCCAGGGCTGGAGGGTCCCCTCCCACCCCGGGCGGAGCGGAAGCCACAACAGAGATCTATGGAAGTTTGGGGTGAAGCTTATGGAACAACAGAACAAGAGCGCCATCCTCTGTCGGGGGATCACCAAGACGTTCGGCACCGTGGTAGCCAATGACAATGTGGATCTGGAGGTGCGCTACGGGGAGATTTTAGCGCTGCTGGGGGAAAACGGCTCCGGCAAGACCACCTTGATGAACATGCTCTCCGGCATCTACCACCCGGACAGGGGACAGATCTTCATCGATGGCCAAGAGGTGGTCATCGACTCCCCCGTGGTGGCCATGGAGTTGGGCATCGGTATGATCCACCAGCATTTCAAGCTGGTGGAGGTGTTCACCGCCACCGAAAACATCATCCTGGGCACCCGGGAGAAGCTCCAGAACCCCCGAGCCCTTCGGGAACAGATCCTGGAGCTGGGCCGGTCTGTGGGGCTGGAGGTGGACCCGGACAAGCGGGTATACGACATGTCGGTGAGCGAGAAGCAGACGGTGGAGATCCTGAAGGTGCTCTACCGCAAGGCCAAGATCCTCATTTTGGACGAGCCCACCGCTGTGCTCACCCCGCAGGAGACCGACCGGCTGTTCGCCATCCTGCGCCGGATGCGGGAGCAGGGGTGTGCCATTATCATCATCACCCATAAACTCCAGGAGGTGCTCTCCATCAGCGACCGGGTGACCATCCTCTGGAAGGGGAAGAGCATGGATACCGTGGAGACCGCCAAGACCGACGCCCGCCAGCTCACCGAGCTGATGGTGGGGCGTCCGGTGAGCCTCCAGATCAGCCGGCCCCAACCCAAGAATCCCCACACCATCATGTCGGTGGAAGGGGTCAGCGCCGATCTGCCGGACGGCGCCCCCGCCCTGCGGGAGGTCTCCTTTGAGATCCGCGCCGGGGAGATCCTGGGGGTTGCCGGTGTGGCAGGCAGCGGCCAAAAGCAGCTATGTGAGGTGCTGGCTGGACTCTGGCCGGTCACTGGCGGGCGGCTGCTCTTTGACCAGGAGGACCTGACCGGCAAAAACGCCGCCCGCTTTGCCGAGCTGGGCATCCGGTTGGGATTTGTCCCCGAAGACCGGCTGGGCATGGGCCTGGTGGCCTCCATGGGCATGACCGACAACATGCTGCTCAAGTCCTACCATCGGGGCAAGGGGCTGTTCATCGACCGGGCCCCTGCCAAAGCGCTGGCCCAACAGCTGGTGGAAAAATTGGAGATTGTCACCCCGGGGGTGGAGACGCCGGTGCGGCTGCTCTCCGGCGGGAATGTCCAGAAGGTGCTGCTTGGCCGGGAGATCGAGTCCAGCCCCACCGTTCTGGTCACCGCCTACCCTGTGCGGGGATTGGACATCAACTCCTCCTACACCGTCTACGACCTGCTCAACGAACAGAAGGAGAAAGGGGTCGCGGTGGTATTCATTGGGGAGGATCTGGATGTGTTGCTGGAGCTCTGCGACCGGATCCTGGTGCTCTGCCATGGGCAGGTCACCGGCATTGTGGACGCCCGCAGCGCCACAAAGGAACAGGTGGGGCTCCTAATGACTGACGCCCATGGCGGCAAGGAGGTGGTGGCATGAGCGCACAGGCTGGTAGCTATCGGGAACCCTTGGTCCGGGTGGTCAAACGGGCGGAGCGCAGCCCCCGGCAGGTGACGCTGCTGCGGCTGGAGGCCCTGCTGCTCAGTTTGGTGGCCGGCGGGGTGTTCATCCTCTGCCTGGGACACAATCCCTTTGTGATCTATGCCACCATTTTGGAGGGGGCGTTCCGCAGCAAGATCGCCTTCCAGGGGACCATCAAGGTGATGATCCCACTGCTCATCTCCGCGCTGGGGGTGACGCTGGCATTTAAAATGAAATTCTGGAACATCGGCGCCGAGGGACAGATCATTGTGGGAGCGGTATGCGCCTCCTATTTCGCCCTTTTCCACGCCGATTGGAACCACGGGGTCCTCATCGCCGCCATGCTGGTGGCGGGGATTGTGGGCGGTGGGATTTGGGGGCTGATCCCCGCCCTTTGCAAGGTGAAATGGGGCACCAACGAGACCCTGTTCACCCTGATGCTCAACTACATCGCCCTCTACCTGGTGAACTTTTTGCGGGACGGTCCCTGGAAGGACCCCACCTCCCAGGGGTTTGCCAAAATCGCCCGGTTTGACGCCAACGCCGCCCTGGACAAGGTGCTGGGAATCCAGTTCGGCTGGATTATCATGCTGGTGCTGGCGGTGTTGATCTACATCTATCTGCGGTATACCAAACAGGGGTATGAGATCAGCGTGGTGGGCGAGAGCGCCAACACCGCCCGCTATGCGGGGATGAACGTGAAGCGGATTGTGCTGCGCACCATGTTCCTGTCCGGGGCGGTCTGCGGGCTGGCGGGGATGGTCCACGCCACCGGCAGTGACATCACCCTCACCAACGCGGTAGCTGGGGGCGTGGGATTCACCGCCATCATTGTGGCCTGGCTGGCCCAGCTCAACCCCATCTCCATTACAGTGGTCGCCTTCCTGTTCTCGGTGCTGGAGAAGGGCAGCAGCGTGCTCCAGTCCAGCTATGGGCTCTCTAGCGACTGCGCCGACGTGCTCCAGGGGATCATCCTCTTCTTTGTGCTGGGGTGCGAGTTCTTTATCCGCTATGGCTTTGTGTTCCGCCG
>CAJFPF010000132.1 GCA_904398655.1 uncultured Anaerotruncus sp.
ACTGTCGGCTTCGGAGTTGCACCGAATCATGCCTTGCGGCTCGTGGGCTATACCACCGGTAGGGACTTGCACCCTGCCCTGAAGATTTTGGTTCAGTTGTTATGCAAATTATACGCTGCACAAAAGAATTTGTCAAGGGGGCGGCCTGGAGGAAATCCGCGCTAGGTGTTTTCCAGTGGTTCCCCAACTTGAAATAGCCGCTCAAAAATTATATGCTATAGGGTGTCACGAGCAAAAATAGAGGACCTACCATAGGGGATGGAATGGATTGAAAAACGGGAAAAAAGCGGCATTGGAAAGATTTATCGACCAGCTCAAGAAATTTTCAATGGATCAGGAAAAAATTGAGAGCGTCCTCTTGGTGGGATCCTATGCCAGAGGCACTGATACGGAGGCTTCTGATTTGGATCTGTGCATCATCACCCCCGCCAAACAGGCGTTTGTGGAAAATCCAACGTTTGTAAAAACCTTCGGGGCTGTTCAAAACATGCAAACCGAGTTCTATGGGGCATGTACCTCCATACGGGTCTGGTATCAAAATGGGTTGGAAGTGGAATTTGGCATTGTGGAACCCTCCTGGATTGGGCGCCCTCTGGACTGCGGAACGCAGCGGGTATTGAAGGATGGGTACCAGATCCTTGTGGACAAAAAATGCGATCTTCGGGATCTGCCGTTTCCTCCTGTCAGTAGGAAATGAAACGTGCAAAAATCCAAAGCTCCGCAAGCAGAAACGCCTATTCGAGAGGATGTTTCTTGTTAACTGTTGGGATTTTCCACCCTTCGGGAGAAAAAAGAGGGTCCGGAAGGATTTTCCCTCCAGACCCTCTTTTGCTGGAATGGTCAGGGTTCCAAAATCCGGCCGTCGGTGGAGATGGTCACCACCTGCCAGGGCAAAAACTTTCCGCTGTTTTTCAGCGCCTGGGTGGCCGCCCGCTCAATGCCCCCGCAGCATGGAACCTCCATGCGCAGGATGGTCAGGCTGCGGATATCGTTCTGGCTGAGGATCTGGGTGAGTTTCTCGGCGTAGTCCACCTCATCCAGTTTTGGACAGCCGATCAGGGTGACCCGTCCCCGGATAAACCTCCGGTGGAAGTCCCCGTAGGCATAGGCGGTACAATCCGCCGCCACCAAAAGGTGCGCCCCATCGAAATAGGGGGCGTTCACCGGCGCCAGTTTCATCTGCACCGGCCACTGGCGCAGCTGGGAGGGGAGCTCCTCCACGGTCGTGCCTGTTAGGGTCTCCGGTCGGCGAGCGAACTGCCGGGCCTGGCTTCCCGGGCACCCCTGGGGTGCCGGGGGATTGGATGCCGCCTGGGCGTCTATCTGGCGGCGCTGGTTGGCGGCCACCGCCTCCTCATCAAAGGCGGCCGCCTCCCGCTCCACAAAGGTAATCGCCCCGGTGGGGCAGGCGGGAAGGCAGTTCCCCAGCCCATCGCAGTAGTCGTCCCGCAGCAGCTGCGCCTTTCCGTTTACCATGCCGATGGCGCCCTCCTGACAGGCGTTGGCGCAGGCGCCGCAGCCGTTGCATTTCTCCTGGTCAATTTGGATGATCTTCCGAACCATAACATCGCCTCCCAATGGAATTCCTGTTGTCTGCGTCTAGTATAATGGTTCGGCTGGCGAAATTCCGTTGTTTTAACAACGTTTTTGAAATTTTTTGCCTTTTTCCTCAATACCCAAAGATCATGGAGCGATGGATCTCCGAGAGTGTATGGGCGCCGCACATGGCCATGGTGTCCGCCAGCTCCGCTTGGAGCTTTTCCACATATACCCGCACCCCTTCAGCGCCGCCCCCGTAGATCATATTCACAAACGGCCGCCCGATAAGCACTCCATCCGCTCCCAGAGCCAGGGCCTTGAACACATCCATCCCGGTGCGGATCCCGCCATCCACCAAAATGGTCATCCGTCCGCCGATGGCGTCCGCGATGGCAGGGAGCACCTCGGCGGTGGACGGGCAGTTGTCCAGCACCCGGCCGCCGTGATTGGAGACCACGATGGCGCTCGCCCCGGCGGTCAGTGCTTTTTTGGCCCCCTCCACCGTCATGATTCCCTTGAGGATGAACGGCCTTTCCGCCCAGCTGGCAATCTGGCGCAGTTCATCCACCGTCTTGCTGCCCGCCGGCGGATCCAGATTTTTCAGGAACGGAAGTCCAGCCCCATCGATGTCCATGGCAATCGCGAAGGGTTCTGCCGCCTTTACCAGCTCCAATTTGGCGCGGATGGTTCCCATATCCCAGGGCTTGATGGTGGGCACCCCCCGGCCGCCCGCCTTTTTCAGCGCACCGGCGGCCGCCTCCATAACGGCGGGATTGGTCCCGTCTCCGGTAAAGGCGGCGATTCCGTTCTCCGCACAGGCACTCACCAACAGGTCGTTGTATTGAAGATCGTCGTATTTGTCCCCATAGTGCAGCGTCATTGCGCCCACTGGGGCCGCAAAAACCGGCAGCGCCATCGGCTGGCCAAACAGCTGGGTGGAGGTGTCCACCGGCCGGTTCTCACAGATGGTGTCCATATTGACGCACAGCTCCTGCCACTTTTGGTAGTTGCGGATGAAACCTGTGCCCAGTCCCTTCGCCCCCGGCCCAGGCATGGTATTGCGGCAGGCAATCCCGTTGCAGATTGGGCAGGACTTGCAATAGGGGCCCACACAGGAGCGGGCGCTTTCCAAAATTTCTGAATAGGTCATCTGACGTTCCCCTTCCCAAATGGTTCTTTTACACAATCATAGAACATGCCTTCATTTTAACGCACCCGGCTGTAAAAGGCAAGATCCCCTTCCAAAGGGGGATGTGGCCGGCATGCCTATTGAAGGGGAAGGCTTCAAATGGTATAATTTGCCCATACTGGGGATTGGAGTGGTGGGAGGTGTTACCCACAGCTCCCTTCGGAGAGAGGAGTTGGTGCAATGAAAAAACTGGGCTTTGGGTTGATGCGGTTGCCCTATACCGATCCCTCCAACCGGGCAGCGGTGGATCGGGAGGCTGTCAAACGGATGGTTGACACCTTCCTGGACCATGGATTTGGCTACTTTGACACCGCCTATCCCTATCAGGCAGGGGCCAGCGAAGGAATTTTCGGGGAACTGGTGGCTGCCCGGCATCCCCGGACGGCCTATGAGCTTACTACCAAGCTGCCCATCTTCCTGGCGGAACGTCCGGAGGATTATGACCGCTATTTTGCCGAACAGCTGCAGCGCTGCCGGGTGGATTACTTCGACAACTACCTGCTCCATGGCCTGGGGGAGGCCTCCTATGGGGAGGTGGAGCGGTTGGATGGCTTTGGGTTTTTGGCTCGGAAAAAGGCGGAGGGCCGTGTGCGCAGAATCGGCTTTTCCTATCACGGCGGCGCGGCGCTGTTGGAACAGATCCTCACCCAGCATCCGGAAACCGAGCTCGTCCAGCTGCAGATCAACTATGTGGACTGGGAGGACCGGGGGATCCAGGCGCGCCGCTGCTATGAGGTGTGCGCCAGGCGCAAAATCCCGGTGGCGGTGATGGAGCCGCTGAAGGGTGGGGCGCTGGCGCGGCCACCCCGGGAAGCTGCCCGGCTGTTGAAGAATTGCCGGCCACAGGACAGCTTTGCCTGCTGGGGGTTGCGGTTCGCCGCCCCCCTGGAACAGGTGGAGGTGGTGCTCAGCGGCATGGGCAGCCAGGAACAGCTGGAGGACAACCTCCACACGATGGAGACGTTGCAACCTCTGAGCCCTGAGGAACGACGGACATTACAAAGGGTGGTGGGGATCGTCCGAGCCAGCATGGCCATCCCCTGTACTGGCTGCAGCTACTGTACCGATGGATGCCCAAAGGGAATCCAGATTCCGGCGTACTTTGCCCTCTATAACAACCAAAAACAGTTTGGTACGACTCCCGGCGTTCTCGCGGCTTATGAAAACCTCTGTGCCAACAGTGGGATGCCGGAGGCCTGTATCGCCTGTGGTCACTGCGAAACCCGTTGCCCTCAGCGGCTTCCGATTATAGAGAATTTGCGCCTAACGGCGGAGGTTTTCCGCACGTGATATCTGTATAAGAGAGGAGAAATGCCCCATGAAAAGCGTGTTGGCCGTTCTCACGGTTCTACTCCTGCTGTGCTATGGCTGTTCCTCATCCACGAATCGCGCCGAAACCACCACTATTGTCCAGGGGGACACCACCTTCTCGTTAGATAGAGAGAATGGCAGGATCTCCGACGGGGAAAATGTCTATACCTATGACTTCTCCCCACGTTCCAACGGCTACCGCTTGGAGATCACCTACCCCGACGGCTCCAGCTCCTGGTGGGAGAGCACGGGAAATGGCGGGTACGGCGGGTGGAGCGACAACTATGAGGAGGGCAAATATGTGGATGACTGGACCCTGCGGGATATCATCCTGGAGGGGGACACGTCCGTTCAAACCTCCGAACCCAAAAACTGGCTGTTGATCCTGCTGCTGGCGGGAATGGGCGCCTTCAACCTAATCCTTCCCCGGGCCTCCTGGTATCTGGGCTATGGCTGGAGGTTCCGCAATGCGGAGCCCTCCGACCTGGCGCTGGCAGCCAACCGCATTGGGGGCGGGGCCATTTTGGCAGTCGCCCTTCTGATGGTTCTGGTGTAAATGGGACTGCAATCAAAAAGAGCCGCTGGACATTTTCCAGCGGCTCTTTTGATCAAATTGATTAAGCGTCCCGATCGTTGGTCAGTTTCAGTTTGTCCAACAGATAGAACACCAACCCCATGCCCATACCCACTAGGGCGGCCAAGGCCATTCCCTTGATTTGGATGGAGGTGCCTACATTGATGGCGATGCCTGACAGGCCGGTGACAAAGATCACTGAAGTCATGGCCAGGTTGCGGCTCTTTCCATAGTCCACCTTCTGGTCCACCAGGATCCGCAGACCGGAGGTGCCGATCATTCCATAGAGCAGGAAGGAGATACCACCGATCACCGCGCCGGGGATGGAGTTGATGAGGGCCGCCACCGGTCCAATGAATGAGAGCAGGATGGAGCAGACAGCCGCGCCACCGATGACCCAAACACTGTAGACCCCGGTGACCGCCATGACGCCGATATTCTCCCCATAGGTGGTGGTGGGCACCGAACCCACCAGGCCGGAGATGGCAGAGGAGAAGTTGTCCGCAAAGATCGAGCGGTGAAGGCCGGGATCCCTGATCAGGTTGCGGTCCACAATCTCGCTGGTGACCACCTGGTGGCCGATGTGCTCCGACAGGATGACCAGCAGGGCGGGCAGCATCACCAGGATAGCGCCGCCGTCAAACACAGGGGCCTGGAAGTGGGGGGTCACCAGAATGCCAGGGGCGGACACCTGCTGGACCACCTGGTCAATGGTGACCAACCCGGTGAAGAAACAGGAGATATAGCCTGCCACAATGGCGATCAGGATGGGGATGACCCCTAAAAAGCCCCGGAAGAGCACCTGGCCAAACACCGCAACCCCTAACGTCACCAGGAAGACCACTACCGCCCGGGAGTCCACCTGCTCCACCCCCACAAGCCCGGCGGTGGAGGCGGCGCTGCCCGCCAGCTCCAGGCCGATGAGGGCCACCACCGGCCCCATAGCGGCGGGGGGAAGGACAATATCGATCCAGTTGGTGCCGCACTTATAGATGATGAACGCCACCAAACAGCCAGCCAGCCCCACAACCACATAGCCGCCTTGGGCAGCCCGGAAGCCGTCGGGATGGTTTTGGATCAGATAGAGGGTGGGGGCAATGAAGGCGAAGGAGCTGCCCAGGTAGGCGGGAGCCCGCCCTTTGGTGATGACAATGAACAGAAGTGTTCCCACGCCGTTCATGAAGAGCACAATCGATGCGTCGATGCCAAACAGGATGGGAACCAACACCGAGGCGCCAAACATGGCGAACATGTGCTGCAAGCTCAAGGGGATAAATTGGGCGAGCGGCGGACGCTCGTCGATGCCGATGATACGTTTGCTCATTGGGATAAAGACCTCCTCATTTTCCTCAAAACTTTTTCCATTATATCAGGAATCCCCAATTTCTGACAGACAGAAAAGTAAACAAACTTTTTACAAAAACCCCCCGATTCCCATACAAACCTGGCATGTTTTGCGCAAAATGGGAAAACACACCGAGTTTGGATTGCATTGCCCTGCCAACTGTGATAATGTTATTATGAGTTTTTTGTAGATCAGAGGTGTTTTGGTTGCGGTCCAGCGGGATTTTGTTCCCCCTCTTCTCGCTGCCGTCCCCCCATGGGATCGGCAGTTTGGGGAGGGAAGCATTTGATTTTATAGATTTCCTCTCCCAGGCAGGCCAGCGCTATTGGCAGGTACTGCCATTGGGCCCCACCGGCTTTGGGGACAGCCCCTATCAGAGCTTCTCCACATTTGCCGGAAATCCCTATTTCATTGATCTCCCTCTTTTGGAGGCGGAGGGCCTGCTGAAACCGGAAGAGTATCGGGATTTGAATTGGGGGGAGAATCCTGCTCAGGTGGATTACGGCCTGCTCTATCAGCAGCGGTTTCCCGTGTTGCGGAAGGCCTTTGCGCGGGGCTTCCCTCGGGATACCCAGGAGGTGGGGGCTTGGCGGCGGGAGAACGCCTGGTGGGTGGAGGACTATGCCCTCTTTATGGCGCTGAAAGGGCGGTTCCATGGCGCTCCCTGGACCCAGTGGGAGGATGGTGCCCGCCTACGCCAGCCACAGGCGTTGGAGCACTGGCGCCAGGAACTGGGGGAGGAAGTGGATTTCTGGGCCTACCTCCAGTACCTCTTCTATCGCCAGCTGAGAGCGGTTATCTGTTATGCCTCCCAGAAGGGGGTGGGCCTCATCGGGGATATCCCCATCTACGTGGCTATGGATGGGGCGGATGTGTGGGCCCATCCGGAACTGTTTTTACTGGACCAGGACCTGCGGCCCACCTTTGTGGCAGGAGTGCCCCCCGACTACTTTGCCGAAGGAGGGCAGCTCTGGGGAAACCCCCTCTACAATTGGGAGGCCCATAAACAGCAGGGCTATCAGTGGTGGATCCAGCGGATCCGCTGGGCGCTGGACAGCTTTCAATTGGTGCGGATCGACCATTTCCGAGGGTTTGCAGGTTATTACGCGGTACCGGCCGGGGATCCGGACGCCCGGGGCGGTCACTGGGAGAAGGGGCCTGGAATGGACCTCTTCCGAGCGCTGGAGAAGGCACTGGGAAACTGCCCGGTAATTGCGGAGGATCTGGGATTGCTCACCCCTGACGTCTATGAACTGTTGGAGGAGAGTGGATTCCCAGGGATGAAGGTGCTCCAGTTTGCTTTTGACAACAACTGGGACAACGCCTATCTGCCCCATAATCATATCCGTCACTGTGTGGTCTACACCGGCACCCACGACAACGACACACTGGCCAGCTGGTGGGAGAATGCCCTCTCCTCCCAGGACCGGCAGCATGCCGCGGACTATCTACATCTCACCCCAGAGGAGGGGATCCATTGGGGGATGCTGCGGGGGGCGTGGTCCAGCGTTGCCGAATTAGCGATAGCTCCCATTCAGGACTTCCTGAATCTGGGAGGGGAGGCCCGGATCAACGAGCCCTCCACCCTGGGGGGAAATTGGAGTTTCCGCCTGTTGCCAGGACAGCTCACCGGGCCTCTGGCGGAGAAGATCGAACGCCTGTCAGGACTCTACCAGCGCTCTACCCTCTGAAATGGAAAATGATAGATTCCAGCGCAGTCCACACAATTTTTGAATATAAAATAGGTTCAAAACAGCTCTAATTTGAAATAAAGAACGTCTAAAAAGAATAAAGTGAACCCATAATAACTTCATTTTAGGAGGATATTATGGGAGAAGTAAAGCATTTGTCCCTGCGCATTGATGAGGAGCTGCTGGAGCAGTTCCGGTATGTCTGCGACTACTATGGCCGCTCGGCCAACGGTCAGCTGCTGTTTATGATCCGCCGGACGGTGGAGCAGTTCCAGCGGCAGCACGGCCCCATCCAGCGGCCGGAGGGATGAACCGGCCGTTCCATCTGATGGGTTTCAGCTGGCTGGCAGCTATTTTTGCCGCCGGGCTGGGGATCCCTGCCCTGGTGGGAGCCGGCATCAGCGGGCTGGCGATGGCAGCCGTCATCTGTCTTGGAAAGTGGAACCGCCGTTGGGGCGCCCTGCTGTTGGGGGCGGCGCTGGGGTTTTGTTCCCTGGCCGCCTACCACCAGGGGACGCTGGAACCCTTGCGCCCTTTGGAGGGGCGAACCCTGTCCCTCACCGGCGTGGTGGAGCAGGTTCGCCCCGGAGCCGGTGAGGCCCAAGCGGTGATCCGGGTCTGCTGGGAAGGTGGACCCCAAGCAGGGGTACGTGCCCAGACCCATCTGTCAGGTTCCCTTGAAGTGCGCCCCGGGGATGTGGTAAACTATACAGCAAGGCTTTATCTGATGGAAGAACCGGAGGAGCTGGCCCAGGGGGTGCCCCTGCGGGCGGTGGTGTCGGGAGGGGTCTCCCTAGCTGGCCATCGGGAGACATTGGCCGCCCGCCTGAGCGGCTATCGGGAACAGGTGAGCGCCCATATTGTCTCCCGGCTGCCCGGCCGGGAGGGGTTGGTGGCCTCCGCGTTGGTCACAGGGGACACCAGCCTGGTGCCTGCCGACCTGCGGGAGGCGTATTCCCGCACCGGCATCTCCCACTTATTGGCGGTGTCGGGGATGCATTTGGTGGTCCTCACCGGCATTTTAGATCAGCTGTTGGTGTTTTGCTCCCTCTCCCGCCGCCAACGGGGGATTTTGGGAATTGTGGCGGTGGCGGCATTTGTGGCGTTCACGGGATTTCCCTATTCCATCCTGCGGGCGGGGATTATGGCAGTGCTCTGTCGGGTGGCGCTGCTGTTGGGGAGGGAAAATGACCCTCTGAACGCTCTGGGGCTGGCAATGGTGTTGATTCTGCTGCCCAACCCCTATGCCGCCTACAGTGTCAGCCTCCAGCTGTCCTATCTGGCCACTTTAGGCCTGTCAGGTTTGTCCGGCCCGCTCACCGATTGGTTGAGCCGGCGGCTATACGGCCGCAGCCGGTATGCCCTGCGGGAGCGTTCCCCTGGTGCGTTTGCGCTGCTTTCCTCCTTGGCGGTGACGGTGGCGGCCAGCCTGCCCACACTGCCGGTATTGGTGCAAAATTTTGGAGAGCTCTCTTTGGTGTCCCCGGTGGTAAATCTGTTGGCCGGGCCACCCGCCGATTTGGCGCTCCTGTTGGGGTTGCTCTGCGGGCTGAGCGGGTTTCTGCCTGGTTTCACCTTGGTCACCAGCATCTTGGCCCTGGGGGTTGGGTGGTCGATCCAGCTGGTGAACTGGTTGGCGGAGACGTTCGCGGCGCTGCCATTCGCTGCCTTCCCCCTGCGGGGACAGGGGACTTGGATCTGGCTGGTGGCGGCGGAGCTGGTGGCCCTGCTGCTCTGGGCCTCCAAGGCCCACCGCGTGTTGCGGCGGTATACCGCCTGCCTGATGACAATCCCTCTGCTGACGGGCCTATTGCTGCACCAGGCCCTCTGGGAGCCGGCAGTGGAATTTTTGATCCCCAATTGGGGCAGCGCGGTGGCGGTCTCCTGTGGCAGCCAGGGCGCCCTGTTGGGCGCACCCAGCAACCGCTATGAGGCGGAGCGGATTGAGGAGTTTTTCCATAGCCGCCAGGTGGAGCAGCTCTCTCTGGTGGTAGTGCGCCAGAAGACCGACCGGTACGGGGACCCGGTGCGCAGCTTGGAGGAGGCGTTCCCGGTGGAATATGCCGTGGCCCTGGATGGCTGCGCCGGGTTTAAAGCCACACTATTTGGGAAATTGCAGGTGTGGGCGGGGGAGGATCCCCGGATGATTTGGATGCAGTTGGGAAACCTGCGGATGGTGAAAGGGTTTGAACCCCTTCCGGCCCAGGCCCACCTGCTCATCAACCAGAAAAATCAACTGATTGCGGCGCCGGAGGTGCCGTTTACCATGGATGACCGGTACTTTTCCGGGACCGTGATTCCCATCCGGGGAGGATAGAGGATGCAATATACATTGGAGAGCGATTTCGCAAAGCATGTGAGGAGCCCGGAGCTCCACCGGGTCTATCTTCTATATGGTTCCCAGTCTCTGCTTATCGAACAGTATGAGAAAAAACTGGTCCAAAAGGCGCTGCACGGAACTTTTGACGATTTTAACCTCCACCGGTTTAACGGGGACGAGCTGGATCTGCAGGCGTTCTATGACGCGGTGGAATCCCTGCCGTTTTTTTCCGAGAGCCGGTGCGTCACCCTCGACCTGACTACCGAGCAGTTGGGGGCTGGGGATCTCAAGGAGCTGTGTGGGATCTTGGAGGATCCCCCGGCCACCACCACGGTGATTATCACCGTCAAACGCAAATTGGAGCGGAAGGACCGCCTCTCCGGGTTGGTGAAGGTCTGCATCCAGGCGGGCTGTTCAGTGGAGCTGCAGGAGTCCCGAGGCGGCGGCCCCCAGAAATTTTTGCGGGAGCGGGCCGTCCAATATGGCTGTGAATTGCCCGGCAGCTGCGCCAACTACCTGGTGAATCGCTGTGGGGACGATCTGCAACAGTTGGACTCGGAGTTGCAGAAGGTGTGCGCCTATGCGGGCGGCGGTACCATTACCAAGGAGCAGATTGACGCAGTGGCGGTTCCGGCGTTGCAGGCCCAGATCTTTGACCTCTCCCGGGCGATCCTGCGGGGAAACCCTACCAGGGCAATGGAGTTGTTGGATCAACTGCTGCGCCAACGGGAGCCGGCGGGGAGAATTTTAGCGGTGCTTTCAGGGGCGATTGTGGACCTCTATCGGGGCTATGTGGTGCGCCGGGAGGCGGTCCCCCTGGCCCGGGCGGCGGGGGAGCTGGGTTACCCGAAAAACCGGGAGTTCCTGTTGAAAAACGCCATGTCGGATAGCGGGGATTATTCCCTTCCCCGCCTGGTAAAGATGCTAGAGCATCTGGCTTGGGCCGACCGGGCACTGAAGAGCACCGGCCTGGATGACCGGGTCCTGTTAGAGCAGACGGTAATTCGGCTGTTTCTCACCAGCCGGGAAACCGCTTAATCCACCAATGGGGGCATGAGGGGTAATGATCAGACTCAAACAGGCGGTGATTGTGGAGGGGAGATACGACAAGGCACGTCTTACCTCCCTTCTGGACGCCACCATCATCACAACGGAGGGGTTCCGGGTGTTTCGGGATCGGGAGAAATTGGCCCTGATCCGCAGGTTGGCGGCCCAGTCGGGGGTGATCCTCCTAACCGATTCGGATGCGGCGGGCTTCCGGATCCGGGGGTATCTGGCGGGCGCGATCCCCAAAGAACAGATCACCCATGTCTATATCCCTGATCTGTGGGGGAAGGAGCGGCGCAAGGCCCACCCTTCGGCAGAGGGGAAGCTGGGGGTGGAGGGGGTCCCCAATCAACTCCTGCTGGAGGCGTTTCGCCGGGCCGGGGTGGCTGTAGAGGTGGCGCATGAGGACAAGACGGATGTTTCAACGTCCCAAAAGTTCACCAAAGCCGATTTGATGGAATGGGGGCTGTCCGGAGGACCGGACAGTGCCGCCCGCCGCCGGGCACTGCTTCGCCGGTTAAAATTGCCGGAACGTCTGAGCGCCAATGGGCTGTTGGAGATGCTCAACCGTATGTATGACCAGGAAACGATCCATGCTATCCTAGAGGAGCTGGAGATCCCCAGTCGGTAGGAATTGTGGAGAGGAGGACCGTGGAATGCAGATCGATAGCCTGGCCTTTTGGGGCGTAATCCTGCCTGCTCTGACGGTTCTCTGTTGGTTTTGTCCGGCCAGACGGCGGGCGGCGGTACTGCTGGCCGTCTCTCTGGGCCTCTATGCCTGGGCCGCCGGTTGGCTGGTGGCCTTGCTGGCGGCTGGGGTGGCGGCCTGGGACTTTTTGGCGGCCAGCTGGCTCCCACGGCTGGAGGAGAGACTACACTTGCGCAGGACATTGCTGGTGGCCTCTCTGGTGAAGGATTTGGGGGTATTCTCCGCCTTCCAAATTTGGGGGGAACTGCAGGGGGAGGCGGTCCCTCTGGGGATCGGTGTGGTCTGCCTGACCTCGGCGGGGTATCTGCTGGACTGCTATCTGCACAACACCTTTCCAGAACCCAATCCGGTGGATTATGGACTGATGATCTGCTTTTTCCCCAAACTATACGCAGGCCCCATGGTCTACCACAGCCGGTTGATGCCCCAGATCAAGGGGATGCACATGACCCTGGACCATATGGCAGAGGGGGTTCGGTATTTCCTGCGGGGACTGGCGAAAAAAGTGATCCTGGGGGACACGCTAGGCAGGTTGGCGGCCTCCATCTATGTGACCCCCATGTTCGAGATGACCACCCTGGGTGCCTGGATGTTGGTAGTGACCCAGGCACTGACCGTCTATTTCCTGCTGGGGGGGCTGTGCGAGATGGCAAAGGGAGTGGGGCTGTTGTTTGGCCTGGAGTTGCCCGACAACTTCCGCTATCCCTATGGAGCCACCAGTGTCAACGACTTCTTCTCCCGGTTCAATAGCTCCCTGAGCAAGTATCTGCGCCGGTATGTGTACCTCTATCTGGGCGGGGCCAAAGGAGGTTTCCTCTCCAGCGTGTTCAACATCCTGCTGTTCACCATCCTCATGGGGCTCTGGTTCGGCGTAAACGTCAATTTGGTGGTCTGGGGGGTCTATTTCACCCTGTTTGTGCTGTTTGAACGGTATTTTTTGGAGCGGTACGCGGAGAACCTGCCCACCCTTTTCCGCTGGCTCTACTGTACGGCAGTCGTTTTGGTATCCTTCGCCATCTTTGGGGGTAGCTCTCTGGCACAATCCTGGGAATATCTGCGGGCCATGTTCCGCCTCTCCCAAACGCCGGCGGTGGACAGCGAAATCCTCTATCTGTTGGCCTCCAATCATTGGATTTTGTTGGTGGCAATTTTGAGCTCCACAGGTGTGTTCCATTGGATGGCGGGGCTGGGGAAACGCCTGCTCCCTCGCCTGTGGGATCTGTTTACAGTGGGGTTCTATGGTGCGCTTTCGGTTTTGACCTTGACATTTTTGGTTTAAAAGATTTGCCTTGGGAAGGGGGGAATGGGATGCGGAAAAAAATTTTGGCCGGCCTGATGGCGATGCTGTTGTTTGCAGGACCGCTGACACTGACCATCACCAATACCTGGGGTTATGCATTGCGCCAGCTGTTCCCCCAGTTGGTCTCCCAACAGACTCTGGAGTCCCAACTGGAGGGGGTGACCCGGCTGCGGCAGGGGCAGTTTGCCTTGAACTATCTGGGCGGGAACAAGGAGCAAAATGGGATCTTCCTTGGCTCAGACGGAGCGTTGATGTTGGATATGCAGCCCCGGGATCAGGAAACCTCCAACCGGAACCTGCTGGGGATCTTGGACTTTCTGGAGGACCACCAGCGGCCCACCTATCTGATGCTCATCCCCACCGCCTGTGCCATCCGGCAGAGCAACGTCCCCTATTCCGAGGTGGCCCCCCTCTACGACCAGCGGCAGATGATTGACGACATCTACCGCCGGGTGTCCGGACAGGTGACCACCATTGATGTCTATCCCACCCTGTTCCGGAACCAGAACGAGTATATCTACTACAACACCGAGAACAACCTCACCGGCCTAGGGGGATATTATGTCTATTCTGCGGCGGCCCGCCGGTTGGGGCAGACCCACCCCCGGGGAATTGAAGAATTTTCCGTCCGCCATTTGGATGAAAACTACTACGGGTCCCTCTATCTACAGGCGCCCTATTTTAATACGGTCCCAGACCGAGTTTCCACATACACCTTCAGCCGATATTGGCGTTCCTATACCGTTACCAAGTGGGATACGGACGGCGGCCTTCGCCGGTATTACACCCTCTATCCCCAGGAGCGCCAGGCGCTGGCGGGGGCGATGGGGGTTCTTTTCGGAGGGGAATCGCCCATCACGGAGATTTCGGTTGGAAGCGGGGACACCGCTAACAACTATAATCAGAACCTGTTGATCTTTGGGGACCAGTCGGTTTTCAGCTATCTTCCGTTTTTGCTGGTCTCCTATGAGCGGGTAACAGTGGTAGACACGCGGTCTGCCACGCGGGAGTTGCTCAGTCAGCTGGATGTCTCCCAGTATAACCAGGTGCTTTTTTCCTATCTGGTGGACCAGTTCCTCAACCAGGATCAGATGCGGGCGCTCTCTAGCCTGCCCAGAACGGATGTTGAAGGCTGATTGTGTTTTTGCTTGACTATCTGGGAATTTGGAGGTAAGATAAGAAGGAGCTTTTTGCCGCTGTGGTGGAATGGCAGACACCGTGGACTTAAAATCCACTGCCCCTAAAAGGCGTGCCGGTTCGAGTCCGGTCAGCGGTACCACGCCGGAGCAAAGTCCGCTTTGCTCCGGCTTCTTTTTACCCGCAGCAGAAAAAGAAGCCATCCGACCGCTATCACCCTTTTGTAAAAGCCGGCGATCAATATGGACCAGCCCTGCCGCTGGGCATAGATTTGGAGCGGTTTTCCCCCCATCTTAGATTGCCCCATAAGAGGGCGAACGGCCTACTTCTGCCATCGTGAAAGCAAACGATCAATAGAAAACGAGAGGACAGTTTATGATAAAAATACTATTCATCTGCCACGGCAACATCTGCCGCAGCCCTATGGCGGAATTCGTGATGAAAAAGCTGGTCTCGGAGGCGGGCCTCTCCCAGGCGTTTGAGATTGCCTCCGCCGCCACCAGCACCGAGGAGATCGGCAACCCGGTCTATCCCCCCGCCCGCCGCAAGCTGGCGGAGCATGGGATCCGCTGCGAGGGGAAAACTGCCCGGCAGCTGCGCGCCGCCGACTATCAAACCTACGACCTGCTTGTGGGAATGGACGGGGCCAACCTGCGCAACATGCGCCGGATCTGCGGGGGAGACCCCGAGGGGAAGCTCCGCCTTCTGATGGACTATACCAGCCGGCCGGGGGATGTGGCCGACCCCTGGTATACCCGGGATTTTGAGACCACCTGGCGGGACGTATGGGAGGGTTGCCAGGGGCTGTTGGCGGCACTGACCAAAACTTCTCCCCGGTGAGGGGCGGGGTATCTTGTCAGGCAGCCGGGGATGTGTTACAATCTTTCCAAGGGCAAAACCACTGTTAAGGGAGCGATAACCATGAAAGAGATGACTGAAAACTATGAGATCTGCCACTGCATGAAGGTCTCCTATGTGGACGTGGAGCGGGCGCTCTATGAGAGCAAGTCCTTTTCCCAGGTGGAGGACGCCTTCGCCAGCGTGCAGAAGATCACCAAATGTTCCACCGGCTGCGGCAAGTGCCATGACGAGATCATGCGCACCATCTCGGAGATCATGCACCGCTGAATAAAAAGCAAAACAGGCGTGGATGCGGCATCTGCCGCATCCAC
>CAJFPF010000133.1 GCA_904398655.1 uncultured Anaerotruncus sp.
CAAGGATTTCCTCACCCGGGCGTTCACCGTCATCTTCCTGGCCACCATCGTCATCTGGTTTTTGCAGACGTTTGACACCCGCTTCAATGTGGTGGCCTCCGGCGGGGAGACCAGCATGTTGGCCAGTATCGGACGGGTGATCGCCCCTCTGTTCGCCCCCCTGGGCTTCAGCGACTGGCGGGCCACCACCGCGTTGATCACCGGTTTTTCCGCCAAGGAGACAGTGGTGAGTACCCTGGCGGTGCTCACGGGGGCGAATACTGCCCAGCTGCCCGCCGCCCTAGCGGGGATGTTCACCCCGGCGGCCGCCTGTGCCTTTTTGGCGTTCACCCTGCTGTATACCCCCTGTGTGGCGGCCATCGCCGCGGTTCGCCGGGAGTTGAGCGGCCGCCATGCGGCCATTGTAGTCTGCTATCAGACCGGGATCGCCTGGCTGGTGGGCTTTGTGGTCTACCAGCTGTGCAGCCTGGTGCTGTGAGGGGGCGGTTCCATGGGCGTTTTAGATGGCATCATTCTGGCCCTGTTGGCGGTGGGGGTGTTTTTTGCGGTGCGCTCCCTGCGGCGGGGGGCCGGGGGATGCTCTGGCAACTGTGCCGGCTGCGGCCGGGCGGGGGATCAATGCCCTGGCCAGGCCGGAGGGGAGGAGTCCGCCTCACAGGAGGATGAAGGCGTCCCCTTTGGATGACCCCAGAGGAAGCCGGATGATTTGACAGATACTCAGAAAAAGAGGGAAGGATATTCTTGCGGGACCGTATGGCAGGTTGCGATACGGTCCTGTTTTTTTGTAGTGGGGCGGCCTGCTTCGCCTGATTTCGCAATGTAAATAAAAATGGGCGGCAAATACCTATTTGCCGCCCATGGGCCAGAAAGCTCATCTTGAATGGTCCTGTATCAGTTGAATGAACAATTCCATAGCGGGACTCACCCATTTCTTGCGGTGATGTCCACATACAGCTGAAATCCGCGCCTCTGTAAGTTCGGTTTCAATTTCTTCTAATTCCCCATCGCGCAGCTCCTTTTCGACAGAGAAAGTGGGCAGGTAAGAAATTCCCACACTGCTTTTGACTAAATTTTTGATTGTAGGTATGCTCCATAATTCGATTGTATGGTCAAGCACGATGGATTTTTTCTGTAGGTATTGCTCAAATATCTGACGAAAAACGCAGGCCGGTTCATTGATAATCAGCGGCAACGGGATATTCTGATTTGGCGTAATAAAATCTGGATATTCCTTTTTGATTTCGGGGGAGGCAACTAGGGCCATGGGATAGCTTCCAAAGGGGAACACCGTTAGATGCTCCCCAAATCCGCCGACATTTTCATAAAACACCCCTAGGTCCAGCGTTCCTTCCAGCAATTCGTTGCGGATATCATAACAGTTCATTGACCGCAAAAATAACCTTGTGTTTGGGGCGCAATCATGAAATCTTTTTAAAATGGGCGGAAGTCGATCACATAGTAATGTTTCACCTACCCCAATTTTCAGGACGCCTTTATACTCCGCTAAATCATTTTTAAAACAACGCAGCTGCTCAACGGATGTCAGGACATCCTTCACATAGGGACAGAGCTGTTCTCCGGCTTTGGTTAATACCATCCTTCTTCCGACCCGTTCAAACAATTTTGCGGATAATTCCTGCTCCAATTGCCCGATCTGGAATGTAATCGTGGACTGGGTATAGTGGAGCTTTTCGGCAGCCTTTGTAAAACTGCCCTCTTCAATAATGGTTCCAAAAGTTTGTAGATATTTGAGCTCCATCCGCTTCTCCTATCATTCAATAAAATAGAAGTTTAAAATTAAAACTATCAATTTGATTTAAGTAACTATAGGTGGTATTATAACACATAAAGGGATGGGTGGCAAGGAGGCAAGCAAACTGAGAACCTTGAAGAAGGCGCAAAGATGCAGAAAGCAGGCGTTTTTTTCGTTCCGATCTCGACGGTTTTGCGGGCGGATCTATCTGTGGCTGGCGGCTGTTGCCGCAACAGCAAGTTTTTTCATTCGGGGGAAAGGGGAGGAGAAATCATGTGTACACTGGAATTGGCGCAATTGAGCGACCTCACAAAATGCTGTGAAATCATCAAAGAGGGCAGGGATTTTCAAAAAGAGCAGGGCTTTGAACAGTGGACGGAGACATACCCAAATCAAGACACCGTCCGAGATGACATACAAAGCAAAAAGGGATATGTGATCAAAGTGCATACTGAGATTGCGGGATATCTGTGCATTGACTTTTCCGGGGAACCGGCATATGCGGATATAGAGGGTGCGTGGAGAAGCAGTACCCCCTACGCCGTTATCCATCGAATGGCATTTCGTAAAAAGTACCGAGGAATTGGTCTGGCCGATATGGCCTTTAAAATGGTGGAAGAACGATGTGTTGCGCGCAACATTAGAAACATTCGAGTGGACACAGATTTCCCCAACACAAGAATGCAGCACATTTTAAAAAAGAATGGGTTTCAGAATTGTGGCGTGGTCGTTTTTCAGGGCGGGAAAAAGTTGGCTTTTGATAAGCTGCTTTGATTCCATCAACTGCCCAAAAGGGATAGAGAGAGCGGGCAGGAAGCCGGTTGGCTTCCTGCCCGCTCTCTTTCTCCCTCTATTTATGGCTTCTAAGCCCGGCGGCTGCCCTCGCGGCAGAGCGCCCTTTGGCGATCAATAGTTGTCCGCCTTGATCTGGAACCATCCCTGGGGCTTTTCGCATACAGGGCAGGTCTTGGGGGGCTGGGTCCCTTCATAGATATGCCCGCAATTGAGGCAGATCCAGAGGGTGGACTGGGGCTTTTTGAAGACCGTCTGATCCTTCACGTTTTGCAGCAGCACCTGGTAGCGCTGCATGTGTTCCTGCTCAATCTTGGCCACCAGTTCAAACAGGGCGGCAATCTTGGGGAATCCCTCCTCCCGGGCCTCCTTGGCGAAGGCGGGATACATGGTCTCCCACTCATACTGTTCCCCCTGGGCGGCGGTCTCCAGGTTCTGCTGGGTGTCCTGCATCCCGCCCTGGAGCAGCTTGAACCAGATCTCCGCGTGTTCCTTCTCGTTGTTGGCGGTCTCCAAAAACAGGTTGCCGATCTGTTCATATCCCTCGGCTTTGGCCTGGGCGCCGAAGAAGGTATATTTGTTGCGGGCCTGGGACTCCCCGGAGAAGGCGGTCATCAGGTTGGCTTCGGTCTTGGACCCTTTGAGAATTTTCTGCATAGCAAATCGCTCCCTTTCTGGTGTTCTGGCCCTAGCTTGCCCGGCGGGAGGCGGGAATATACACCAGAAAAAGGAAAAGCCGGAGGCAATCCCTCCGGCTTTTTCACAGGTTTGGGTTATTTGTCCAGTTTTTCCAGCTGGTCGGCGGCCTGGTCCATCCAGTCCCCCTCATACAGCTCGATGACCCCCTGGTCGCAGGCCTTGGCCAGCGCCGGATCGATGGGCAGCTTGGCCAGCACCGGCAGGTGATAGCGGGAGGCGATCTCGTCCACGTGGCTCTCGCCAAAGACAGGGATCTTCTTGCCGCAGTCGGGGCAGGCCACATAGCTCATGTTTTCCACCAGACCCAAAATGGGGATGTTCATCAGTTGGGCCATCCGCACTGCCTTCTCCACCACCATTTCCACCAGCTCCTGGGGAGAGGCCACCACGATGATCCCGTCCAAGGGGATCGACTGGAAGACGGTGAGGGGCACGTCGCCGGTTCCGGGAGGCATGTCCACAAACAAAAAGTCCACATTGTCCCAGATCACGTCGGTCCAAAACTGTTTGACCACGCCGGCGATGATCGGCCCACGCCAGACCACCGGGTCGGACTCGTTCTCCAAGAGCAGGTTGATGGAGATAATCTCCACCCCGGTCTTGCTCTTCACCGGCAACAGGGCGGTGCCGGTGCCGGCCGCCTTCTGATGGATGCCGAACGCCTTGGGGATGGACGGGCCGGTAATATCCGCGTCCATAATGCCGGTTTTGTAGCCCCGGCGGTTGAGCTGGACGGCCAACAGGGAGGTGACCAGGCTCTTGCCTACGCCGCCCTTGCCGCTGACCACGCCGATCACCCGGCGGATGTTACTCAGCTCGTTGGGCTTTTCCAAAAAGTCCTGGGGGGAGGACTGCCGGCTGGGGCAATCCTCGCCGCAGGAGCCGCAGTCATGGGTACATTCGCTCATGTCTTCGCATCTCCTATCCTTTGATGGGTCTATTGACCTTTTTAGTATAGTATCCAGAATCGTGTTTGTCAATCATGCCCCGACAAAATCTGACGCCCCGGGGACCGCCTCTCCCTCTCTGTCAATGGAGAGGGGGAAATTGCTTCCGGGATTTCCACCGGTTGCCTGCGTGAAAAAGTTTCACCGAAACGGGTTGGTGTTGGTTGCATGGCGGGATTTTTGTGGTATACTAAAAGAACAAACGTTTCGATCGGAGGTGGCCGGATGGATCGGGTGATTCTGCACTGTGACTGCAACGCCTTTTATGCCTCGGTGGAGTGCCTGTTGCGCCCTGAGCTGAAAAATGTGCCCATGGCGGTGTGCGGGGATCCGGAGAGCCGCCATGGGGTGATCCTGGCGAAAAACGAGCTGGCGAAGAAGTATGGCGTCCAGACGGCGGAGACCATCTGGCAGGCCAAGCGCAAATGCCCCCGGCTGGTGCTGGCCCCCGCTCACCGTAGCGAATATGTGAAATATTCCCGCCTGGTCAACGCCATCTACGCCCAATACACCGATCTGGTGGAGCCGTTTGGCATCGACGAAAGCTGGTTGGATGTCACCGGGAGCCGCCAACTGTTTGGGACAGGCCGCCAGATTGCCGACCAACTGCGGGCCCGTATCCGGGAGGAACTGGGGCTCACCATCTCGGTGGGGGTGAGCTTCAATAAGATTTTTGCCAAGTTGGGCAGCGATTACCGCAAACCGGATGCCACCACCGAGATCACCCGGGAAAATTTTCATCAGATCGTCTGGCCCCTGCCCGCCTCCGCCCTTCTCTATGTGGGGCAGAATGTCCAGCAGGAGCTGGAACGGCTGGGAATCCATACCATCGGCCAGCTGGCGTCGGCCGACCGGGCCCGGCTGGAGCGGAAGCTGGGGAAGATGGGCGGTATGCTCCACGGCTATGCCAACGGCTTGGATGAAAGTCCGGTGCGCAACATCCAGGATCACCGGGAGGTGAAAAGCGTAGGCAACCACATGACCTTTAAGCGGAATTTGGTGGGGCTGGATGACATCCGCCTGGGGGTGGCGGCCCTGTGCGACTCGGTGGCCGCCCGGTTACGGGCCCAGGGGTTCCGATGCCGTACAATACAGGTCATCATCAAGGACCCGGAGTTTCGGGTGATCTCCCGGCAAAAGCCTCTGGAGCATCCCAGCCATCTCTCCTCTGAGCTGGCACAGGCAGCGCTGGAGGTGATCCGCCGCAACTGGGACCTGCGCCGGCCCATCCGGATGCTGTCGGTCACCGGCCTCAATTTGACCCACGGGGAAGAGGGGGAACAGCTCTCCCTCTTTGGCCAGGGGAGCTTGGCCACTCGGGAGAAGCGGGAACGGTTGGAAACCGCCATGGACCGGATTCGGGAGCGGTATGGGAAAGGCTCCCTGCGTCCGGCGGGGGTAATCGGGAACGATCTGGGCCTGGAGGAACCGGAGATCCAGCAGGAGGATCCCGAGGGGCCGGATGGGGAGAAAAATTAAAAAGGCGGCTGCCCCTGCAAAGGGGCGGCCGCCTTTTCTATGAAAACCTCCCAAGGGAGGGACTTTGTTGGCGCTGCGCACCGGACCGGTATTCCGACCATCCGGCGCCACAGCTTTGTGAAAAAGGAGAAGAAAAAGAGGAGAAGAAAAAGAAAAAGGAGAGATGTTCCTTTTGGGAACATCCTCGGTATAGAGGAAGAGTATGAAATAAGTTTGAAGAAACTTTAACTTTTATCTGAGAAAACTCTAACCAAATTATTTCCAAGCGACTTTACAAAGTGGATTTTACAATTTGGGGCGTGAGAATTGGAATTTTACGCAGATTTTACACCTCTGCGCTTGTGACTTTACAATCCGCCGCTATAATTGCCTATGTACCAAGGCAAAGGGAATTCGAAAAAAGAAACCCCAAAAACACTCCCGAAAAGGGAACAAAAAAGGAGTACTTAAAAATGAAAAAGTTGCTTTCCACCGGTATTGTTCTGATGGCGGCGGCTCTGGCCCTCACCGGTTGCGGTGGTTCCACCGCCTCTTCCACTGCGGAGGAGTCCGCTGCCCCTGCTTCCTCTGCTGCTGAGTCGGCGGCCGAGGCGTCCTCCGAGGCCGCTTCTTCTGAGGCTGAAGCTGCCAGCGGCGATTTTGACTCCAGCTACCCCATCACCGTCATCACCCGTGAGTCCGGCTCCGGCACCCGTGGCGCCTTCATCGAGCTGTTCGGCATCGAGGTGGAGGATGAGGAAGGGAACACTGTGGACCAGACCACCATGGAGGCGGTAAACGCCAACTCCACCAACGTGGTCATGACCCAGGTGGCCGGCGATGAATACGCCATCGGCTACATCTCCCTGGGCTCTGTGAACGACACTGTGAAGGCTGTGCAGATCGAGGGCGTCGACGCCACCACCGAGAACGTCTCCAATGGCACCTACCAGGCCTCCCGTCCGTTCAATATCGCCACCAAGGGCGAGCCCACCGGGGTTGCTCAGGACTTCATCAACTACATCATGAGCGCTGAGGGCCAGCAGGTGATTGAGGACAACGGCTATGTGAAGACCGCTCCCGACGCCGCCGCCTTTGCGGGCACCAGCCCCTCCGGCAGCATTGTGGTGGCTGGCTCCTCTTCCGTCAGCCCTGTGATGGAGAAGCTGATCGAGGCCTACACCGCCCTGAACCCCAACGCCACCATCGAGCTTCAGACCAGCGACTCCACTGCCGGCATGACCGCTGCCATCGATGGCACCTGTGACATCGGCATGGCCTCCCGTGCCCTGAAGGACGAGGAAGCCTCCCAGCTCACCGGCCTGACCATTGCCAACGACGGTATCGCTGTGGTGGTTGCCCCCACCAACCCTGTGGAAAATCTCACCAGCGAGCAGGTCCGTCAGATCTTCACCGGCGAAGTGACCACCTGGGACGAGGTGCTCGCCCAGTAAGGCAGAGTGTTGTCCGGCCCTCGCTCCACAGCCGTGGAGCGGGGGCTCTTATCTTGAATAAGGGATTTGTGTTTTGAGTGAGTCCTGAGCGAGGAGTGATTCTGGTGAAACAAGCTACCCGCGAAAAGTTGATGGAAGTGGTCTTCCTCATCTGCGCGCTGGCATCGGTCCTGGCGGTTCTGCTGATCTGCGTCTTCCTGTTCGCAAACGGCCTGCCCGCCATGGCGGAGATTGGCCTGGGGGATTTCCTGTTGGGCAAGGACTGGCGCCCCACAGAGACCCCGCCCTCCTACGGCATCTTCCCCATGATCGTAGGCAGCCTCTATGTCACGGCCGGTTCCATCATCGTAGGGGTACCCATCGGTATCCTCTCCGCGGTGTTTCTGGCAAAATTCTGCCCCAAGGGGCTCTACCGTCTGCTGAAGCCAGCGGTGGAGCTGATGGCGGGTATCCCTTCCATCGTCTATGGCTTTTTTGGGATGATGGTGCTGGTCCCCTTCATTCGGGAGCATTTCCGGCGGTTCGGCGTCCGGGACGGCAACACCATCCTCACCGCCAGCATCCTATTGGGCATTATGATCCTGCCCACCATCATCGGCGTATCCGAATCGGCCATCCGAGCGGTACCGGACAGCTACTATGAGGGGGCCCTTGCCCTGGGTGCCACCCATGAGCGGGCGGTGTTCTTCGCGGTGCTGCCCGCCGCAAAAAGCGGCATCCTGGCGGGGGTGATCCTGGGGATCGGCCGGGCCATCGGCGAGACGATGGCGGTGGTCATGATCGCGGGCAACCAGCCCCGGGTTCCCAACAGCATCTTCCAAGGGGTGCGCACTATGACGGCCAACATCGTCATGGAGATGGGGTACGCCACCGGCCTGCACCGGGAGGCGCTGATCGCCACAGGCGTGGTGTTGTTCGTCTTCATTCTGCTGATCAACTTCAGCTTCTCGGCGCTGAAAAGGAGGATGGATCAATGAGACGTCATCCCAAGGGGATCAACCGCCAGAGCTTGGCGGAACGGGTGCGTGCCTATCTGCGCCAACCCCTGTCCCTGCTGCTGTTGCTTCTGGTGGCGGCAGCCGCAGTGGTCACCGTGGGTGCCCTGTTCTTCATTCTGGTGCACATCCTGGTGAAAGGAATTCCCTATCTGACCCCGGATCTATTTGCGCTGCACTATACCTCTGAAAATGTCTCCATGTTCCCGGCCATCATCACCACATTGGAGATGACCGCCCTCTCCCTGTTGATTGCGGCGCCGCTGGGGATCTTCTCCGCCGTCTACCTGGTGGAGTACGCCCGCCGCGGCAACAAGCTGGTGAACATCATCCGGATGACAGCGGAGACTCTGTCCGGTATCCCTTCCATCGTCTATGGACTGTTCGGCATGTTGTTCTTTGTCACCGCCCTGCGTTGGAGCTTCTCCCTGCTGGCGGGCGCATGCACCCTGGCCATTATGATCCTGCCGCTGATCATGCGCACCACCGAGGAGGCGCTGCGCTCGGTGCCGGATATGTACCGGGAGGCCAGCTTCGGGCTGGGGGCCGGCCGGCTGCGCACCGTCTTCCGGATTGTGCTGCCGGCGGCGGTGCCCGGCATCCTGGCGGGCATCATCCTGGCCATCGGCCGTATCGTGGGGGAGACTGCCGCGCTGATCTATACTGCCGGTACGGTGGCAAAAATCCCCGATGGGCTGTTCTCCTCCGGACGGACGTTGGCGTTGCACATGTACGTGCTCTCCACCGAAGGATTGCATACCGACCAGGCCTATGCCACAGCTGTGGTGCTGTTGGTGACAGTATTGCTGATCAACGCCCTGTCGGCAGTGGTTGCCCGGCGGTTGACCAAGGCGTAACGAGATGGACAAAAAGAACGCTGTTCAGGCTGTGAGAAGTGGATGGTGAGAACATGGCAACAAAATTTGAAATAAAAGATCTGGATCTCTACTACGGGGAGTTCCACGCGCTGAAAAATATCAATCTGGAGCTGCCGGAAAAGGCGATTACCGCCTTTATCGGGCCCTCCGGATGCGGCAAAAGCACCCTGCTAAAGACCCTGAATCGGATGAACGACCTGGTGGAGGGCTGCCGGGTGGAAGGGTCGGTCAAACTGGATGGGGAGAGCATCTATGGAGGGATGGATGTGAACCTGCTGCGCCGCCGGGTGGGGATGGTGTTCCAAAAGCCCAACCCGTTCCCCATGAGTGTCTATGACAACATCGCCTATGGCCCCCGCACCCACGGCGTCCACGCCAAAAGCAAGCTGGATGAGATTGTGGAGAAGTCCCTGCGGGATGCGGCCATTTGGGATGAGGTGAAGGACCGGCTCAAAAAAAGCGCCCTGGGCCTTTCGGGCGGCCAACAGCAGCGGCTGTGCATCGCTCGGGCGCTGGCAGTCCAGCCGGAGGTGGTGCTCATGGACGAGCCCACCAGCGCCCTGGACCCGATTTCGACTTCCAAAATTGAGGATCTTGTGCTAGAATTGAAGCGAGATTATACAATTATTATTGTGACCCACAATATGCAGCAGGCCACCCGTATCTCCGACCGCACCGCCTTCTTCCTTTTGGGAGAAGTGGTTGAATATTCGGATACGGAGCAGCTCTTCTCCCGTCCCAAAGAGAAGCGGACGGAGGACTACATTACCGGCCGGTTCGGCTGATGTCAATTGGAGGATGCTATGAGAGCGCGTTTTGATAGAGAGCTGGAACTGCTCAACGATGAGCTGATGGAGATGGGGGGCCTGATCGAGCGGGCCATCCGGGACGCGGTGAACGCCCTTTTGCAGCGGGATGTGCAGCTGGCCCAACAGGCGATCGCCTATGGCCCCGATGTGGACGAAAAGGAGAAGCAGATCGAGCGCCGCTGCCTGCGGCTGCTGCTTCAACAACAGCCGGTAGCTGCCGACCTGCGGCTGGTCTCCACCGCCCTGAAGATGATTACCGACATGGAGCGGATCGGGGACCAGGCGGAGGACATCGGGGAGATTGTGATCCGCCTTTCCAGCGAGCCGGTGAACCTCTCTATGGACCACATCTCCCAGATGGCCTGGGCCACCACCAAGATGGTCACCGGTTCCATCGATGCCTTTGTGGCCCGGAACCTGGATCGGGCCAAGGCGGTCATCGCCTGTGACGACATTGTGGATGACCTGTTTGTCCAGGTGCGCAACGACCTGGTGGACATGATCCGGGACAACACCGCCAACGGGGAGCAGGCCATCGATTTGATTATGGTGGCCAAGTACTTTGAGCGGATCGGGGACCATGCCACCAACATCGCCGAGTGGGTGGTTTTTGCCATTACCGGTGAGCATAAAAATCAGCAGATGCTGTAAATGGTAGGAAGGGAGCGGAATATTTTCATGGAGGCGGCTATTTGGCTGGTGGAGGATGACGAGAGTATCCGGGAACTGGTGCTCTACGCCCTGGGGCAGAGCGGCTTTGCCACCAGGGGATTCGCGGATGGCGCGTCCTTCTGGGAGGCTTTGAAGACTGAAATGCCGTCCCTGGCCCTTCTGGATATCATGTTGCCCGGGGAGGATGGGTTGGAGCTGTTGCGCCGTCTGCGGGAGGACAGCCGGCTTTGCAACCTGCCGGTCATCATGCTCACCGCCCGGGCGGCAGAGTATGACAAGGTGAAGGGGCTGGACCTGGGGGCGGATGATTACATCACAAAGCCGTTCGGTGTGATGGAGCTGATCTCCCGGGTGCGGGCGGTATTGCGCCGGACCTCCTCTGAACCGGTTCGCTCCTGCCTGCAGTGCCGGGGAATTGTTCTGGACGAGGAGCGGCGGACGGTGACCTCCAATGGCAACCCGGTGACCCTCACCTTCAAGGAGTTCGAGCTGTTGGCCATGCTCATGCACAATGAGGATCTGGTCCTCACCCGGGAGAAGATTATGGAACGGGTGTGGGGGTTCGACTATGAAGGGGAGAGCCGCACGGTGGATATGCACATCAAAACCCTGCGCCAAAAACTGGGGGAGTGCGGCGAGCTGATCCGTACGGTGCGCGGCGTGGGATACAAACTATCGGCGGAGGGGAGCACTGCCAAATCTTGACCCCTCCCGCCGGCCATACCTTTATAATCGATGAATTTTTGCCCAGGGCGGTTGCGGTCTGCGACCGCCCCTTCCTTTGAAGGGCCCTGGGCGATGTTGGAACAGGGGGTATACTGTTGAAAAGACGGATGTATTGGAGCCTCTGCCTGATCTCCGTGCTGGCGGTGGCTGTGACAGCTGCGCTGACCCTTTGGTCGGTCTATGGGGTACTTTTGCGCCAAGCGGAGAGCGATTTGGCACAGGAACACAAGGTTCTGTCCAAGTCTATGACCTATGTGGGAGCCCAGGATGCCCTGGACTATCTGGCCAGCCTGGATGTGGAACGGGATTCCTTCCGAATTACAATGGTGAACCGACAGGGGGAGGTCCTGTTCGATTCGGATAACGACGCCGATGAGATGGAAAACCACCTCTCCCGCCCGGAGATCCAGGCGGCTTTCGATGGCCAGATTGGGTTGGACGTGCGCCGTTCTGCCACTATGGATCTGGATACCGTCTACTATGCCGCCCAGCTGGATGAGGACACCGTCCTACGGGTGAGTATGCAGACCCGCAGTGTGGAGGCGGTGTTCCTGTCGGTGGCGCCGTTGATGTTGGCGGTGCTGGTGGTGCTGTTGGCCTTGAGCTTCTGGCTCTCCTCCTGGCTCACCAGGCGGCTGCTCAAGCCCATTGAACGGCTGGCAGACAACCTGGAGGATCCGGACAGCCTGGAGGGCTACCAGGAACTGGAGCCGTTCTTCAACCGGATCCGGGAGCAAAACCATTTGATCCGGGAACAGATGGAGCATCTGCGTGCCGAGCGGGATACCATCAGCACCATCACCTCCAACATGCGGGAGGGCCTTCTGCTGCTCAACCGGGAGCGTCAGGTGCTCTCCTATAACCGGGGCGCCCTGCGCCTGCTTCAGGCCCCGGACGGGGACTACGAGGGCAAGAGCGTGCTCACCATCTCCCGGATTCCAGAGCTGGGCAGCTGTGTGGACCGGGCGATGGCGGGGGAGAACGCCGACCTGGTGGTGCCTCAAGGGGATCGCTACTGCCACATCTTCGCCAATCCGGTAAACAGCAACGGGGATGGGGTGTGCGGCGTGATCCTGCTGCTGCTGGATGTGACCGAACAGCAGCGGGCGGAACGGATCCGCCGGGAGTTCACTGCCAACGTCTCCCATGAATTGAAGACCCCCCTCACCTCCATCTCCGGCTTCGCGGAGCTGATGGAGAACGGAATGACCAACCGCCCGGAGGAAGTTCGCCACTTCGCGGGCAGGATCCGCCAAGAGGCCCGGCGGCTGATCACCCTCACCGACGACATCATCCGCCTGTCCCGCATTGAAGAGGGGAAGGCCCTGGATCGGGAGCCGGTGGAGCTGTTGCAGCTGGGCCGGGATACGGTGGAGTCGCTGCAATTTTTGGCGGAGCAAAAGCAGGTCTCCCTCTCCACCGAGGGTCAGCCGGTAACCGTCCAAGGGGACCGGCGGATGCTGGAGGAGGTGTGCTACAACCTCCTGGAAAACGCGGTGAAGTACAACCGTCCCGGCGGCTGGGCCAAGGTGGAGGTCCGGCCGGAGGGGGATTCGGCGGTGCTCACCGTGTCGGACAACGGCATTGGCATCCCCATGGAACATCAGCAGCGGATTTTTGAGCGGTTCTACCGGGTGGATAAATCCCGTTCCAAGCAGACGGGCGGCACCGGGTTGGGGCTGTCCATCGTCAAACACATTGTGGAGCGCCACGGTGGGGTGATCAGCCTCCAGTCGGAACCGGGGAACGGAACCTCCATCACCATTCGCCTACCCCAGAAGCCGGTGTGACAGCCGTAGCGGGAATATTAAAAGGCCGGACAACGGGATCATCGGTCCCGTTGTCCGGCCTTTTCCGCTCCTCATAGGGTGACATATTGGATGGAATTGCCGTTTTGCTCCACCACCCGGCGGATGTTGTCGAACGTCATCCAAAGGGTGGCGGTGTTGTCGTTGGGATGGACCCCCAGCAAGGGGAACTGTGCAAGCTGCCGGTCAAACACCACCTCCACGGCGTGTTCATGGTCGTTGAGCACCCCCATGGGGGTTACCTCCCCCTGGTGAAGGCCCAAAAACCGTTCCAGCCGCTGGGCGGAGGCAAACCCCAGTTTGGAGGAGCCCAGCTGTTGGTGCAGCGCCTCCAAATCCGCCCGCTTTTCCCCGGGCAGCACCACCAAAAAGTGCCGCTTGCCCTTCTGATCCCGGAGAAAGAGGTTTTTACAGACCTCCCCCCGCTGGTTGATCCCCAATTTTTCCATCTCCTCAATGGTGAACACCGCCGGATGCTCCTCCAGGGTGTAGGGGATCCCCATTGCGTCCAACTGTGCCAATACCTGTTCCCGTGGCGTCATCTGCCCCACCTGCCTTTCTTTTGGTGTTATACCACGGCAGGGGAGAGTGTGTCAACGCCAAAGGGCTATTTCTCCCTGGATTTGGCCACCAATGCTACCAGAAGGGAGAAAAAGAGGGCGGCGGTGACCCCAGCGGAGGCGGCGGTGAAGCCGCCGGTAAGGGCGCCCAATAAACCCTGTTCCGCCACCGCCCGGCGTACCCCCTGGGCCAGCAGGGAGCCAAATCCCAGCAGGGGCACCGAGGCCCCTGCTCCGGCAAATTCCACCAGTTTCGGATAGAGCCCGATTCCGCCTAAAATCACTCCCAGCACCACATAGCTGGTGAGGATTCGGGCAGGGGTCAGCTGGGTGCGGTCGATGAGTATCTGGCCGGCGGCACAGAGGGCCCCGCCCACCAGGAACGCCTTTGCCAGAGCGATCAATACCTGCACGATTTCACCTCCCCCGACCGGTCGTGAGAGAGCCACACCAGATGGGCAATGGCGGCGATGCTCTCCCCCTGTTGCACAACCGTGGGGCTCATGAGGGCCCCGGTGGCCACAAACAACAGGTTTTTCAGCGTTCCTTGGCGCAGCAGGGGCAGCAGATGGCCGCAGAGTACCGAGGCGCTGCATCCACAGCCGCTGGCCCCCGCATGGACATCCTGCTTCTCCCGGTCGTAGAGCATCAGCCCGCAGTCGGCCTGGCAGTGGTCCAAAGGGTGTCCCTCCCGAGCCATAAGTTCCCGCAGCAGATCGAATCCCACCTGCCCCAAATCCCCGGTCACCACCAGGTCAAAGGCTTGAGGGCGCATCCCGGTGTCCTCGAAAAACCGCTTCAATGTGTCCGCGGCGGCGGGAGCCATGGCTGCCCCCATATTGGCGGCGTCGCTGATCCCCAAATCCTGGATGGTCCCCACCACCGCACCCCGTACAAAGGGTGGGCGCTCCCCACGCTCCAGGACAGCCGCCCCAGCGGCGGTGGCGGTCCATTGGGCGGTGGGCGGGCGTTGGCCGCCATACTCCAGAGGGAATCGGAACTGCCGTTCAGCGGTGCAGAAATGGGAGGAGGTACAGGCAACCGCCCGCTCCATGGCTCTCGCCTCTAAAAATACCGAGGCGGTCAACAGCGATTCGGCCATGGTAGAACAGGCGCCAAATAGCCCCACATAGGGGATCCCCAATGCCCGCAGCCCATAGGTGGAGCTGACGCACTGGTTGAGCAGGTCCCCCGCGAACGCCCCCTGCACCTGTGCTGAAGAGAATCCCGCCTTCTCCAACGCCCGGCGGACCACCCGTTCCTGCATCTGGCTCTCCGCCTTTTCCCAGCTGTCCTGGCCGAAATAGGCGTCCTCCTCAATCAGGTCGAAGGACCCGCCCAGAGGCCCCTGGGCCTCCATGGTGGAACCGATGGCGGCCCAGGCGCGGATGCTGGGCGGATTTTCAAATAGGATGGTGTTCTTGCCCTTGCGCAGTGCCATGCTTTTCCCTCCCTTTCAGAGCCGCTCCCACAGCCATAGGAGCACCCCATAGATCACACTGGCGGCGGTGCCGTAGACCAGCACCGGGCCGGCGATCAGAAACATTTTGGACGCCAGCCCCAATACCAGTCCCTCGCTTTTGAATTCAATGGAGGGGGAGGCCACTGCGTTGGCAAAGCCGGTGATGGGGACCAGGGTACCGGCCCCCGCCACCTTTGCCAGCTTGTCATAGACCCCCAGTCCTGTGAGAAGCACCGACAGGCCCACCAGTGTCACCGAGACCAGGGTGGGGGCGTTTTGCTCCGAAGCCCCCATGGACTGATAGAGCAGCAACAGCCCCTCCCCCAACGTACAGATCCCGCCGCCCACCAAAAAGGCCATCACCAGATTCTTACCGGTGGGGGAGGGAGGTGAAGCCCGTTGGACCAGCTTTCCATATTCTTCGGGTGTCATACCCATCTAAATCCCCTCTTTTCAAACTGTGATACCCTAGTTTCTGCCTAAAACCGGGGGAATATGCGTCCCAAAGGCGGGGAAAGCTGGAAAAAAAGCCCGAGGAACCTATTGCGGGTGTTGGGAAAGTTTGTTATACTAAACGATGGAATTTTTGCCGTCTGGCGGGTTTCCCTCCGGACGAGCCTGTGTTTCAGCTAAAGGGGACTTTGTTTATGCCTGCTAGAGTGGTTGTCGGCGTCCAGTGGGGCGACGAGGGCAAGGGGAAGATTATTGACATCCTGGCCTCCCGGGCGGACGTGGTGGTCCGCTCCCAGGGGGGAAACAACGCCGGCCATACGGTGGAGAATGGCGGCCAGGTCTATAAACTGCAGCTGATCCCATCGGGGATCCTCTATCCGGACACCCTCTGCCTGTTGGGCAGCGGGGTGGTCATCAATCCCAAAGGGATCCTGGGGGAGATCGACGCCCTGGAGGCCAGGGGCATCTCCTGTAAGATGCTGCGCATCGACCCCCGCGCCCATGTGATCATGCCCTGGCACCTGCTGCTGGACGGGCTCTCGGAGCAGATGCGCGGCAAGGCGGAGATCGGCACCACCAAGAAGGGGATCGGGCCCTGCTATATGGACAAGGCGGAGCGTTCCGGCCTGCGGATCTACGACCTGGTGCATCCGGAGCTGTTTGCCCAGAAGGCCAGAGCGGCCGGGGAGATGAAAAACCGGCTCCTCACCGATTTTTACCACGCCAAGCCGGTGGACCTGGATGGGATGATTGCGGAATACACCGCCTACGGCCAGCGGCTGGCCCCCTATGTGGCGGATGTGTCGGTTTTGGCCTACAACGCCCTGAAGGAGGGCAAAGAGGTGCTGTTTGAGGGGGCCCAAGGGACCCTGTTGGACATCGACTTTGGCACCTACCCCTATGTCACCAGTTCCCACCCGGTGAGCGGCGGCGTCTGTGTGGGCAGCGGCATCGGCCCCACCCTCATCGACGAGGTGATCGGCGCGGCCAAGGCCTATACCACCCGGGTGGGCGCCGGCCCGTTCCCCACCGAGCTGTTGGACGAGGTGGGGGATGAGATCCGCAACCGGGGCCATGAGTTTGGCACTGTCACCGGCCGGCCCCGGCGGTGCGGCTGGTTCGATTCGGTGATCATGCGCCATTCGGTGCGGGTCAACGGCCTGACCGCCCTGGCCATCAACAAGATCGATACCCTCAGCGGCATGGGCCCGCTGAAGGTCTGTGTGGCCTATCGGAAGCCGGACGGCACTGTGGTGGAGGACTTCCCGGCCACCATTGAGGAGCTGGCCCAGTGCCAGCCGGTCTATGAGGAGCTGGAGGGATTCGAGGGGGACCTGTCCAGCTGCCGCAGCTTTGAGGAGCTGCCCGCCGCCTGCAAAAACTACATCCAGGAGCTGGAACGGATCTGCCAGTGCCCCATCCGCATGGTGGGGGTGGGCCCCTCCCGGGAACAAAACCTGGAGCGCTGACCCATCTTGATAACAAGATCAAAATGACAAGATCAAAGCCGGCGGCATCCAAACGGGTGCCGCCGGCTTTTCCTCTCCCGGGGCGGTTGCGTTTCCCCGGGAGAACCGCTATAATAGAGCTAGGAATTTTACATGGGGAAGGGTGTTGAACCGATGGATCTGTTTGCCGCTGAAATTCAGCCCCCCTTCCAGCCGCCCTCCAATTCAGAGGTGCAGCTGGTGCTGTTTGCGGAGGATGGGGTACATGCCGATCTGGCGGAGACGGGGGAGTATCTCTCCCGCTGCGCCCACTATGCCATCCGCCACAAACTCTATTTGGCCACCGGCCTGTTCCTCTATGACAGTACCCTCTGCCTCTGTCTGTTGGGGCCGGATGGGATGCCCGTCCTGCGCCAGGGATCCATCTGCCCACCCGCCCAGGGGGAGGGAGGGCAGACGGCAGACCGGGTGGAGGTGGTCCCCACCCGGTTGGGAAATCTCTGCCTGTGTGTGGGGGAGGACATCCTCCATCCCCAGGTTCTCCGGGCCGCCGCTTTGAAGGGGGCGGATCTGGTGTTGGCGGTGCAGCAGCTGGATCCCGCCGCTGAGACCCCCTGCATGCGGCTGTTTTCCGCCTGGGATGCCGCCCAGACCAACAACCTCTATGTGATCCACTACGCCGCAGGGAAGGTGTCGGTCTGTTGCCCGGCCGGTGTGACCAGGGCGGGGGACGGCTGGCTGGTGCGCCCCACAGATGGGCTTCCGGTCCACTTTGGGCTCAATATGGCCCGGCTGGATGAGGTCCGCCAGCAGTTCCAGCTGTTGGAGGGGCTCAATCCGGAACTGGCCCAACATTACGCCATGGAATTGGGGAGGTGAGAGGGATGAACCGTGGGATGCTCTCCCTGTTGTCGTTTGGAATGTCTTTCCGGGTGACCCCCAACCGCATCCTCTCCTGCTTGGAGGGGACCAGCGCGGCCAGCCGCCGGAACCTGGAGTTTGTGACCCCGGAGGCGGTGCGGGTGGCGGCGGTCCAGCTGGAAAAATTGGAGTACCGCACCATCCAGGAGTATGCCCTGGAGATGCTCTCCCATGCCCGCGCGGCGGTGGAGCAGGGGGCCCAGCTGGTGGTCTACCCGGAATATGTGGGCCTTTTGCCGATGACACTGGTGCCGGGGTGGCGGGGGATCCTCCGCTGGCTATTGGAGGAGGGGGAGGCCCCCACTCTGGAGGCGAAGATCCGCACCGACCGGCTTAGGATGGTGGCCGAGGCGCTCCACGACTTTTTGGAGGAAGCCTACCTGGACACCTTCAGCACCATCGCCCGGCTTCAGCATGTGTGCGTTGTGGCCGGAACCGGACTGTTCTGGGAGGAGGAGAAGCTGCACCACCGTTCGGTGGTGTTCGGCCCGGATGGGGAACCTTTGGGCAGCCAGGACCGGGTGAATCCAGTGGGGTCCGAGCGGTGGGCAGGGGTTGCCTCCACCTGGGAGGTGGAACCGGTGCCCACCCCATTGGGGCCGCTGGGAGTGGTATTTGGCCCAGACGCCTACTACTTTGAGTGCTTTCAAATCCTGCGGGAGAAACAGGTCAAGCTTGTGGCAGTCCCCTCCGCCCGGGCCGGCGCGTTTCCCGATCTGCTCCGCTGCCGGGCCAATGGGGCGGGTCTGTTTGTGGCCAACGCCTGCTACTCCACCCCCGGCCTGGACGGCCGGGCAGGGGTCTATGCCCCCGTAGGGGCTACCCCCCACTTTGACGGAGTGGCCGCCCGGGCAACCGAGGGGGGGTCCCAGATGGTCTGCCAGCGCTTGAACCTCGCCAAAGAGGACTACATCCCCCCGGACAGCGTTCCCAATCCCGCTTTTTTGGCGGGGGACTATCTGCACAGCTACCGCTATGGAGGCGGTATGCCGGTGGTAGTGTCTCAGGAGTTCCAACCGGAGGACTGAGGCCGCCAGAGGAGCAGAATATCTGAAACCGAAAAAGGCGCCCTGCGAAACCCAGGTTTCGCAGGGCGCCTTTCAGTTTTCCAACAGTAGGGAGAGAAACCGGCTGGGCTTGGCGGGGTACTGGTTGAACTGGCGGTGGGACCAGGAGAGGAACAGCTGTTGTTTGGCCCGGGTGATGGAGACATAGAACACCCGCTTTTCCTCCGCCAGCTCCCCCGATTGCACCGCCTGGTAGGTGGGGAACACCCCCTCCTGGAGCACCGGCAGGTAGACATAGTCAAACTCGCATCCCTTGGCCTGATGGGCGGTGATTACGGCCACCTTGTTGCCCGCCCGGCTGAGTTGGTCAAATTCCCCGGCGGTGAGGGAGCAGAGTTCCAAAAGCTTGGCCAGCTGTTGGCGGGGCGGCAGTTGGGGATCCACCAGTTCCCGGGCCAGGTCGGTAAAGAGCAGCAGATTTGCCTGCTGTTCCGGCGTCTCGCACCGGGAGGCCAGCTGGAACTGGTTGCAGAACAGCTGGCAGACCTCCCAGGCGTCCAGGCCGGCACAGGCCTCTTGAAGCTGGCTCCACCGCTGGCAGAACGGCAAAAATCGGGGTATGAACTTTTGGTAGCAATCCAGGCGCTCCTGGGTTCGGGGGAGCAGGAACTGTTGGCAGAGGCCCCAGAGCACCTGGGCGGTGGCCAGGATGTCGTCCATGGCATTGTGGGAGGGGGCGTGTTGGGCGTCCAATGCCTGGGCCACTGTGGCCAGCTTGTGGTCGGGGAGCTTGGGTAAAAACCGACGGGACAGGTCCAGCGTGTCATACCAAAGGGGATGGAATACCCCCGTATCGCCCAACCGGCGCAGGTTTTGGCCGGTGATCTCCACATCAAACCCCACATTGTGTCCCACCAACACCCCGTCCCCGGCAAATTCCAGGAACCGTTCCAGGGCGGGAAGAGGCTCCTCCCCCCGCTGGGCCAGAAATTGGTCGGAAAAACCGTGGACCCGCTGGGAATCCCCCACCGGGCGGCTGGGACGCAAAAATGCCTCAAACCGCTGGGACACCTGGCCATCCGCCCCCAGGCGCACCGCCGCCAGCTGGACAATCTCGTCGGTATAGACATCGGTGCCGGTGGTCTCTACGTCAAACACCACCACCCGGCCCTGTTCCAGCGCCTGGAGCAGGGGGGCGAAGAAATCCCCTGTCCGGTAGAGTCGGGGATCGATGAAGTCGCAGAGGGAGGCCCCGCCTCCCGCCCGCCAACAGGAGAGCACCCCGTTGACGGTGGCAGGGCCGATCCCCTCCGCCAACCGATTGAGCACCCGTTTCAGATGTTCCTGATCCCGGGGGTTGTGGAGCACCCCCAGGCAGGCCACCAGGTCCCGCACCTCCGCCCGCCGGAAAAGGCGGGCTTCATCCGCCAACATGAACCGCACAGGACTCTCCCCCTCCAGGCGCAGCTGCTTGAGCAGGTCGCACAGCTGGGCACAGGCCCGGTTGGTGCGGGTGATTACCGCCACCCGGGTGTAGTCCTGGGTGGGCAACTGGGCGATGGAGCGGCTGATCCATCGGACCTCCTCCTCCATGGAGGGAAACTCCCGGAGCTGTACCCGCTGCCCCAAAGGGATCTGGGGAGCCTGTCCCTGGCCAAACGCCCGGCTCAAAAACCGCTGGGACAGGGCTAGCAGCTGAGGATCACTGCGGTAGTTGTGGGACAGATGGATTTCCATTGGGGAGAATTCCCGCCGGTACCGGTCCAGCAGCGCCTGGGGATCGGAGCCCCGCCACTGGTAGATCGTCTGGTTGAAATCCCCGCAGAACAGTACCCGCGCCCCCTGGCAGATCCGGGAGACCAGCTGGTATTCCCCCAGGCTCACGTCCTGGACCTCATCCACCTGGATATATCGCCAGCGCCCCTGCCACAGGTGGGCAAAGGCGGAGTCCTGGAGGAGCTGGCCGGCCCGGAGCAGAAGGTCGGCAAAGTCCAGCTGGTTGGAGGAGGTGAGCTTCAGGTTGTAGAGCCGCAGGATGGAGCCTCCGTATTTCTCCAGGAAGGCAAAAAATTTGGGGTCGAACCGGCGCTGAGGGTCGGTGCAGATCCGCTCCAGCGCCGCCCGCCGGGTGGAAAAGGCCAGGGAGACCCCCTGCATGGGGTCGTCGGTGCCGGCCAACAGCTGGCAGTCCTTGGACAGCCCCAAAAATTGTTGGAGGATCCAAAGAGGGCGCTCCCCAATCTCCCGGCCGGTGGATTGGAACACCACCTCCCGGATCACCTCTAGACAGTCGGCCTCATCGCAGACGGTGAAATCCGGCCCAATGTCGGTGAGGGCGGCGGGAGCCTGGCGAAGCAGCCAGCCGCAGAAGCTGTGGATGGTGCGCACCTGCACCCCCTCCGCCGCCTCCCCCACCACAGCGGTGATCCGCTGGAGCATCTCCTTACAGGCCCGGTTGGTGAAGGTGAGGCAGAGGACCTGTTCCGGCTCCGCTGCTCCGCCGGCCAGCAGGCCGGCTACCCGCATGGAGAGGGTGAGGGTCTTGCCGGTGCCCGCCCCTGCCAACAGCAGCAGATTGTGCGCCCGGTCCTCCACCGCCAGCCGTTGCTGGGGGTTCAGGGTCATGTCCATGGGGAGTCCTCCTCACAAAAGATCTGCAGCCCTGCCTGGCGCAACGCCTGGGCGGCCAGCCCCTCTCCCGTCACCAGCCGGCGGGAAAAACTGCCGTCATAGATCCTTCCAATCCCGCAGGAGGGGCTCCGGGCTTTGAGCAGGGCGGCCTTCGCCCCCAGGATTTGGGCGGTCTTCACTGCTCTGGAGGCTCCGGCAACAAAGGCGGCAGTGTGGTCGGCGCCCTCCCGGTCGATCACCCGCTCTCCCAGCCGTTCGCAGGGGAGGCGGGGGCAGGGCAGCCCGCCAAACACCTCAGGGCAGATGGGAAATCCCTTCCCCGCCTCCACCAGGGCTGCGGCCCCAGGGTTTCGGTTGTGGTTCCCATCGTAACGGCAGCATTCTCCGGCCAGGCAGGCGGAGACCAACACCTCCACCGGCGGCAGCCCATGGGCTAACCGCCAATTTTGGGTGGCGGCGGGGTCCCAGAAGTCACACCTGGGTGGCAGGGAGGAGTGCCCCAGAGCCTCCTCCAACTGGGAAAGGCTGGAACGGCAGAGAGTGCTCCCATCGGACAGGAGCACTCCAACCCCCGACCCCGTTGGACGGGGCCGGCAGACCGCCCGCCAACGGGGCAGGGGAAGAAGGTGCGTGGAAGTTGTCATGGTCAGATCCCCTTTCTTGGGAGGGTGGCGCCAAAAAAGGGCCGCGGCCCCCAGCGGGAGCCGCGGCCGGGCGGGGAGGGACTCAGCGCTCCTCCCGGTAATAGTTGACCCCCAGAGCGGCCGGAAGGCCGATGCTCCGGGATTTTTTCATGGAGTTGATGACCAATACCAGGGCGGTGATGATGAAGGGCAGCATGTCATAGATGGCCACCGGCAGATCCAGGATCTCTTTGGGCATATAGTATTTCAACACCCGCAGAGCGCCGAACACAAACGAGCCAAAGATGGCATACCCCGGCTTCCAGCCGGCGAAGATCACCAGCGCCACCGCAATCCAGCCCAGGCCAGCCACATTGTCGCTGATCCAGACGCCGCCGTTGATAATCATTGAGCAGTAGGCCCCGCCAATGCCGCAGATGCCGCCGCCCAACAGGCAGTTCACATACTTCCAAAAGATCACCTGGATGCCTGCGGCGTCGGCGGCCGCGGGGTTTTCCCCAATGGCGCAGACATTGAGGCCGGTTTTGGTGTGGAAGAGATAGAACTGCATCACCAGCGCCAGGACAATCCCCAGATAGACAAAGGGGTTATAGGAGAAGAGCAGCTCCCCCACCACCGGCAGGTCACTGAGCCCGGGGATGTGGATGTCCCGCATGTGGGCGGTGATCGTCTCAGGCAGCTTCAGGGTGCCCGATTCGGAGAAGCTGAGCACATATAGCCCAATGAAGTTGGAAAGGCCGATGCCGAAGATGGTGAGCGTCAGACCGGTGACGTTCTGATTGGCCATAAAAGTGATGGTCAGCACCGCGTAGATCAGGGCGGAGAGGGCCCCCGCCACAAAGGCGGCCAACAGCGCAAGCAAGAAGCTGTCCGAATAGTATCCGGCCATGAACCCGGCACAGGCGCCGATGGACATCATCCCCTCCACGCCCAGGTTCAGGTGTCCCACCTTTTCAGCGGCAATCTCCCCCACGGTGCCAAACAGCAGCGGGGTGCCCGCCAGCACGGCTGCAACCAAAAATTTGATGAAGAAATCCATCAGGACGCGCCCCCTTTCCGGC
>CAJFPF010000134.1 GCA_904398655.1 uncultured Anaerotruncus sp.
CTACCTGTTCGACTTTGTGAGCAACCCCGACATCCCCGCCCAGACCCGGGGCACCCTGGAGCTGTATAACCCCTTCCTGGACCGGGATGGCGACTACTACCGGGATGTGCGCGACCTCTACCTCTACCAGGTGGTGGACGGTGTCCTGGAGGAAGTGGACTTTGACCCCGTGCTGGAAAACGACGACGGCGAAGAGGTCCTGCGGCTGCGCACCCGTGTCCTAGGCACCTATGTGGTCTGCGAGGACCCGCTGGACCTGGAGGAGCTCTACGGCGACGAGGACGACAACAAAAAGCCCTCCACCTCCCGCCCCAGCGACGTCAACAAGCCTGACATCATCATCGACGCGAACCAGAAGCCGGTTCCCAACACCGGACGCTGAACAGCACCCCAACAAACAGGCGCATGGCCCATGGCCGTGCGCCTGTTTTTCATATTCTTCCGCCTTTTGGGAACACTAACCCCATTCCAATTGAAAGAGGTGTTCCCATGCGTCCCAACCGAGAAAAAAGCCCCCATCTGCCCCTGCAGCAGCTCCACCAGGCGGATCAGATGCCGGTGGCTTCCGCCCATGAAACCACCGGTATGATCCCGGCCGCGCCTGGAAAATCCGATTCCCAGCCGCTCCGCCGCCAGCTCCGCCATATCCCCCTGCCGGACGGCAGTTTGGATCTGACCCAACGGCCCCGGGGAGAGCGCATCCCCTAGCACCCCTTCCCTTCCAGCCGCATACCATGGAGTACGGGACACTTCCCGTAGAGATGGAGATTTTTTCATGTGCTGGAATGAACTTTATGAGGACCTGAACTCGGTCACCTGGGAGGACCCCTCCTGTGGGTGCGGATGCGGCTGTTCCGGCTGCTCCAATTGGTATTGTTGGATCCCCACTTGCAACGGCTCCAGCTGCGGCTGCGGCTGCTCCAACTGCAACAGCTCCAGCTCCAACTGCGGCTGCGGTTGTGGTTGCTCCAACAGCGGCTCCACTTCCAACTGTGGCTGCTCCAGCTGCGGCTGAACGCTTACCCAGCCGCCCGGAAAGCGGGCGGCCTTACCTAAAAATCAATTCCGCACATGAAAACGGCGGGGCCGGAAAAATTTTTCCGGCCCCGCCCGCTCTGTTTTCCCTCTATTCCGGCATATCCGGCAGTACGGATACATCATTTTTAAAGGTAGTGAGCACAATCAGGGTCTTGGTCAAATTCACCCCCTGGATGCTCTTGATCTCCCCCAACAGGTAGGTCAAATCCTCCGTGGATTTGGAAGCCACTTTGAGGATATAATCAAAATCCCCGGTGACATAGTGGCATTCTACAATCTGATGGTTGCGCTTTACCGCCTCCACAAATCCGTCGTTATATTTGGGGTGCTCCAAGCTCACCGAGATGAAGGCCGAGATGTCCTTTCCCACCAGTTTGGAATCCAGCAGCACGGTGTAGCGCTTGATGATGCCGGAGGCCTCCAGCTTCCGGATCCGTTCAATGACCGCGGAGACGGACATCTGCACCTGTTCCCCGATGACCTTGGCATTCATGCGGGCGTTTTCCCGCAGGCAACGCAAAATCTTTACATCCATCCGATCCATTCTATTTCGCCGCCTTTCCTGCTGCGGCCACCACTTGGGCCGCCAATACCGAGGTGGTCACTGTTCCCACCCCTCCAGGGACCGGGGTTACCGCCTCCACCACCGACTGGGCATCCTCCAGGTTGACATCCCCGCAGAGCTTCCCTTCCGCGTTCACATGGATGCCCACATCCAGCACCACCTGTCCAGGAGATAGGTATTCCCGGGTAATCATCTCCGGCTTGCCGGCCGCTGCCACCAATACCTCTGCCTGGCGGCAGATGGCTGGCAGGTCTTGGGTGCGGGTGTGGCAGATGGTGACGGTGGCATGGCGGGCCAACAGCAGCATGGACACCGGTTTGCCCACCACCAGGCTGCGGCCCACAACTACCGCCCGCTTCCCTTGCAAAGCGTAACCATAGTGGTCCAGGATCTCCAAGCAGGCCTGGGCGGTACAGGGGGGATAGCCCTCCCCCGTGCTGGTGAATACGCCCGCAAGAGAACCGTCGGTGATGCCGTCCACATCCTTTTCCGGCAGGAGGGCGCGCCGGGCCTCCTCTTCATCCATCTGGGGAGGCAATGGCCGCAGTAAAAGACATCCATGGATCCCGGGGTCGGCATTTACTTGAGAGATCACCGCCATGAGGTCCCCATGGGGTGCATCCTGGGGCAGCACAAACTGCCGCACCTGGACGCCCAGCTTCTCGCACCGTTTCATTGCCCCCCGCTCATAGGAGAGATCGTCAGGGCGCTCCCCCACCCGGATGATCGCCAGAGTGGGGAGAATCCCCTGTTTTCCCAAAACTTCCACTTGGGCCGACACTCTTGCGTTGATGCCCTCTACGACTGGCGCGCCTTTCCAAATATTCGCCATCTCTCTACCCCCTTCACAGCCGCCGGCGCACCGACGCGTAAATTTCATCCGCCAGGGCGGTATATTCCGTCAATAGGGACTCCGCCTTCCGATTGTACTCCTCCGCGCAAGACCGGTCGGCCATGGCTTTGGTATTGATGAAGACGTTGAGGCTGGCCCCTAAGAGGGCCGCTTTACAGCAGGCGACGCCCACCCCTACATCTGAAATGGCGATGACCGACCCCTTTTCCGCAAATTCCTGATGCAGACGGATGGCTTCGCAGCACTTCTCCATAATCTGATAGGGCACCGCGCAGGCAACCTTTAGGGCTTGCTCCATCACCTTGGCCTTCTCTGCCTGCTGTTCCGGCGTCTCCTTGGGGAGGCCGTACGCTTTGGAGAGCGGCTCGAACGCCTTGGCATCCTCCTCTACCAGCGCCAAAAGCTCCTCCTGCAGCTGGGTGGCCTGTTGCTTTAGCTCCAAGATTCGGTCCTGCACATCCGCATATTTTTTCTTGCCTACCGTCAGGCTTCCTACCATATTGCCCAGAGCCATCCCAACCGCTCCTACCAAAGCGCTGGCGCCACCGCCGCCAGGAACAGGCGCTTTGGAAGCCAACACCTCTACAAATGACCTGCAGCTCTGCTCCATCAATTCCATAACCCCCTTAAAATAGCCCGGAGATCCTTCCGGTGGAGTCCACATCGATCTTTTCCGCCGCGGGTACCTTCGGCAGCCCCGGCATCGTCATAATCTCTCCGGTCAGGGCTACAATAAAACCAGCCCCTGCGGAGACTTTCAAGTTGCGTACCTGCACCCGGAACCCCTTGGGAGCTCCCAACAGAGCGGGATTGTCCGAAAAGCTGTATTGTGTCTTGGCCATGCAGATGGGTAGAGCTCCAAATCCCAACCGTTTTAACTGTTCTGCCTGTTTTTTTGCGTTGGGAGTCAGATCCACCCCATCTCCATGGTAGATCTTTTTCACAACGGCCTCCAACTTTCCTTCCAGAGTTTCCTCTAAAGCGTAGCTAAAGGTAAAATCATTGGGCTGTTGACAGAGACGAACCACCTCCTGAGCCAGTTGGACACCACCTTCGCCGCCTTTGCCCCAGACCTCACTCAGGGCCACATTCACCCCCAACTGGCGGCAGCGGTCCTCCACCAACCGGAGTTCCTCTTCGGTGTCTGTGGGGAACCGGTTGATGGCCACTACCACTGGCAGGTGGTAGACCTCCGTCATATTGGATACATGCTGCAGCAGGTTGGGGAGACCCCGCTCCAATGCCTCCAAGTTTTCAGTTCCCAGCTGGTCTTTGGGGATACCGCCATGGAGTTTCAGTGCCCGGACAGTGGCTACTACCACCACCGCATCAGGATGCAAACCCGCCATCCGGCATTTAATATCTAGGAATTTTTCCGCGCCCAAATCGGCACCAAATCCCGCCTCTGTGACCACATAGTCCCCCAGCTTCAACGCCATACGGGTGGCCATCACGCTGTTGCAGCCGTGGGCGATGTTGGCGAATGGACCTCCATGGACAAAAGCGGGGGTGTGCTCCAACGTCTGCACTAGATTGGGCTTGAGAGCATCCTTTAACAGAGCGGTCATTGCCCCTTGGGCTTTTAAGTCAGCGGCAGTCACTGGACGTTCATCATAGGTGTATCCCACCACAATTCTGCCCAACCGCGCCTTCAGGTCGTCCAGGCTCTCCGCCAGGCAGAGCACCGCCATGATCTCACTGGCCACCGTGATATCATAGCCGTCCTCCCGGGGGACTCCATTGGCACGGCCGCCCAGGCCGTCCACCACAGAGCGCAGTTGACGGTCGTTCATGTCCACACACCGCTTCCAGGTGATCCGGCGCGGGTCGATCCCCAGGGCATTTCCCTGATGAATATGGTTGTCCAGCATGGCTGCCAACAGGTTATTGGCAGCGCCAATGGCGTGCATATCCCCTGTAAAGTGGAGATTGATGTCCTCCATAGGGACCACCTGGGCGTATCCGCCGCCTGCCGCTCCACCTTTAATTCCAAACACTGGCCCCAGGGAGGGCTCCCGCAGGGCCACTACACTGCGCTTTCCAATCCTGCGCAGCCCGTCCGCCAGGCCCACTGTGGTGGTGGTCTTCCCCTCCCCAGCTGGGGTGGGGGTAATGGCTGTCACCAGGATGAGCTTTCCGTTGGGGGTATCCCGGCGGCTCCGCAGCAGGTTGTAGTCCACCTTTGCTTTATAATTTCCATATTGCTCCAGATAAGTCTCTTCGATTCCAAGGCCCTTCGCAATCTCACAGATGTGCTTCATGGGCGTCTCCTGTGCAATTTCAATGTCGGTTTTATAGGACAATGTCTCTTCTCCTTTCCCTTCTCCTCTGCCAATTCTATGCTATATAGCATAGAATACCCTTCTATTTTAATACAAAATTGTTTTCCTTACAACACTTCCCACCGTGGTTTTTTCTTTCTCCTGCGAAAACCAGGGATCTTTCTTCGGCGCACATGGTTTTCTCGGGAGTTCCTTGACGAGGCCAGGGCCGGATTGTATAATGGAGGAGAATTTGCAAGGACAAGGGGTGGGAAACTATTGGAGTCCAAAAAAGGACTGATCCAGTCGATCTCTCGGGCGGCTGCGGTATTGCGCTGTTTCGATGGACAAACTGAATTGGGGCTCTCGGAGATCAGCAGGATGGTGGGCTTGCACAAATCTACCGCCGCTGGAATTGTGAATACCTTGAAGGAGGAGCAGTTTCTGGAGCAGAACGAACGCACCGGAAAGCTGCGGTTGGGAATTGAGCTGTTTCGGTTAAGCGCCGGGGTCCATCTGGAACTGAAGGACCTCTGCCGCCCTCACATGGAAGCGTTGCTGAGGGCTACCGGGGAAACGGTGAGCCTTGCCATGCCGGATGGGGACGCTTTGGTCTGCGTGGAAAAAATGGAGAGCCCCCACTCTATGCGGATCTGCACCTCCATCGGCCAACGGCTGCCCATGCACTGTACCGCCAGTGGAAAAGCGGTCCTTGCCTTCTTGGAGCCATGGGAGGCCGAACGGATGTTGTCCGGGGAGGTGGAACTCCCGCGTTACACCTACAATACAATTGTGAGCAAAGAACGATTGTGGGATCGGTTAAAAAAGGCAAAAGAACTGGGGTACGCCTGTGATATGGAGGAGTGGGAATATGGCTTGGTCTGTGTCGCCGTCCCGCTTTTTAATTTAAACCGGAAACCACTGGGGGCTTTGAGCATCTCTGGGCCCTCAATTCGTATGACCGAACAAATCCGGGGGCAGGTGGCTCAGGCGCTCTTAAAAGCGGCGGATGCGGTCCAACAGGCCTATAGCCGGGGTGGGATGGTGTCTCAACATTGATTTTTGAAAAGGGAGCGTATCATGCCTGATTTGATTTCATCTTTACAAATGGCTGCTGTCGGCACTGGATTTACCTTTTTGATGACCGCCCTTGGCGCGGCCACTGTCTTTCTGTTCCGCCGGGAGATCAGCCTAAACTTACAGCGAATCTTCTTAGGATTTGCAGCAGGAGTGATGACCGCCGCCTCCGTGTGGTCGCTGCTGATCCCTGGCATCGAGATGGCTGAGGCGCAAGGACGAACCGGATGGATTCCCGCCGCTGGAGGGTTTGCACTGGGTTCCCTCTTCCTGTTGGCGCTAGATCGTCTACTCCCCCATTTACATCCCGGCAGCGACCAACCGGAGGGCCTCCCCTCCCACCTTCGCCGTACCACGATGTTGGTTTTTGCGGTGACGCTGCACAATATTCCTGAAGGAATGGCGGTGGGGCTCACCTTCGCTTTGGCCTCCAGTTCCCAGGATGCGACTGTCACATTGGCTGGAGCGCTGGCTTTGGCGCTGGGCATGGGACTGCAGAACTTCCCTGAAGGGGCCGCTATTTCCCTGCCGCTGCGCCGGGAGGGTCTCAGCCGGGGAAAGTCCTTTTTCTACGGCGCCGCTTCCGGGATTGTGGAGCCGATCTTTGGGCTTCTAACGGTGCTCATTGCCCGCCAGATAGAACCGCTCATGCCCTGGATGCTCTCGTTCGCTGCTGGTTCCATGATCTATGTGGTGGTGGAGGAGCTGATTCCGGAGGCACATCTGGGGGAACACTCCCATACAGGTACTTTGGGGGTATTATCAGGTTTTTTGTTGATGATGGTTCTAGATATTGCATTGGGATAAGATTTGGAGTATAATATACAAAAAAAGTCGTTTATGCTAGGAGGACGGGGAAACATCATGTTGGAACTGAAACACATTTCCATGGAGGTGGAGGGCGCAAAGGAAATCCTGCGCGACGTCAGCCTCCGTTTGGAGGATGGGAAGTTCGTCGTCATCACGGGGCCCAACGGCGGCGGAAAGTCCACCCTTGCTAAGGTCATTATGGGCATTATGAAGCCCACAGAAGGCCAAATCTTTTTGGACGGGCAGGAGATCACCCAGCTATCCATCACCGACCGGGCTAAATTGGGAATTGGCTTTGCCTTTCAACAGCCGGTGCGCTTTAAGGGCCTCACCGTGCGGGATCTGGTGGAGCTGGCTTCCGGCGGAAAATTGGATGAACAGAAGCTCTGCAACTACCTGATCGATGTGGGGCTGTGCGCTCGGGATTACATCGACCGGGAGGTCAATGCCAGCCTCTCTGGCGGAGAAATTAAACGGATCGAGATTGCCATGGCCCTGGCCAGGAAATCTCGGATCACCGTCTTTGATGAGCCGGAGGCAGGGATTGACCTGTGGAGTTTTGCCAATCTTATTGACGTGTTCCGCAAACTGCGGGAGGTACGCGGAGGATCCATCCTCATCATTTCCCACCAGGAACGGATTCTGGAGATTGCTGACGAAATTGTGGTATTGGCGGAGGGGCGTATCGTCAATCAGGGGCCTAAAGATGAGATCCTCCCCAGCCTGCTCAGCGGCAGCGAGACCTGTCAATTTTGCCCCAAGCAGGAGGGAATCTAACCATGAACAGTATTACGAAAAAACTGCTGGAATTGGCCTCTGACATGTTCGGAGACCCTTCTGGCGCCTATAACATCCGGGAGGACGGCGCTTGCGCCGGCCGCCAATCCACCGAACATATCAAGCTCACCTCCAAAACCGGAGAGCCCGGCTTGGAAATTCGGGTGCTTCCAGGCACCAAAGGGGAGACGGTCTATATCCCCGCCTGCGTCACCAAGAGCGGTGTCGATGACCTGGTCTACAACGATTTCTTCATCGGCGAAGATGCAGACATCACCGTAGTTGCCGGCTGCGGCGTTCACACCGAGGGGGAGGAGTCCTCCCAGCACAACGGTATCCATCGGTTTGTGATTGGCAAAAATGCCAAAGTGCGCTATCTGGAAAAGCATATTGGCATTGGAGAGGGCACGGGCAAGCGGATTATCAACCCTCAGACCTGGATCCGGATGGAAGAGGGCTCCTATATGGAGATGGACACCACGCAAATCAAAGGGGTGGACTCCACCAAACGGCTCACCCGGGCTGAGGTAAAGGCTGGGGCCAAGTTGATCATCCGGGAGAAAATTATGACCCATGGGGTTCAGACGGCAGAGACCGATTTTTCGGTGGATCTGAATGGGTTGGACAGCGGCTGCGACTTGATCTCCCGCTCGGTAGCCCGGGGGGAATCCCACCAGTTGTTCCGCTCGGTCATCAACGGCAACACCCGTTGCACCGGCCACTCCGCCTGTGATGCCATCATTATGGACAATGGTGTTGTCAGCGCCATCCCGGAGTTGACTGCCAACAGTTTGGATGCCGCGCTCATCCATGAGGCGGCCATTGGTAAGATCGCTGGAGAGCAGCTCACGAAATTGATGACTTTGGGACTCACCGCCGAGGAGGCGGAGGCCAAGATCATCGAGGGCTTCCTGAAGTGATCGTCCTCTGACAGGTAAGAGGGGGAACGGCTGAGTGCCGTTCCCCCTCTTTTGGATTTGCAATTCTAAGCTTCCCGCCTTTTCAGGCAAAAACCGACCAAGGCAAACACCAGGAATGTCCCCAAGTTTACCAGTACAATGGACGCACCAGCAGGCGTGGAGAAGGCAAAGGAGACCACCATCCCCCAGAAGAAACAGAAGACAGAGACCACAGCCGCCAAAATGACCACTCCGCGAAAGCTGCGGCAGATCCGCATGGCGGTCAACGCTGGAAAGATAATCAGGCTGGAGATCAGCATCGCTCCCATCACCCGCATCCCCACCACGATGGTGAGGGCGGTCAGCAGCGCGATGAGCATATTATAGACTCCCACATTGGTGCCAGTAGCACGGGCGAACGCCTCATCAAACGTGATGGCAAAAATCTTGTTATAGAAAAAGCAGAAGAGGATCAGCACCACTACGCTGAGGGCTACGCTCAACGCCACATCCTCGTCGCTCATGGCCAAAATGCTGCCGAATAAATAGCCGTTCACATCGGCGTTCATGCCGGTTGTCAGGCTGGTGACCACAACGCCCACCGCCAGGGAGCTGGAAGCAATCAGGGCGATGGCAGCGTCCCCTTTTATTTTACTGGACTCCGAGAGGCGCAGCAGCAAAAACGCCGCCAGCACCACCACCGGGACTGAAACCGCCAAGGGGGCCAGGTTCAGGGCCAGGGCCACACTCAACGCGCCAAAACCCACATGGGAGAGCCCATCCCCAATCATCGAGTACCGCTTCAGCACCAGGCTTACCCCCAGAAGGGCAGCACACAGGGAGACCAACACCCCCACGATCACCGCACGGACCAAAAAGCTGTAGGAAAACAGGCCCACAAGTGCCTCAACCATGATGTTCCCCTCCCAAAAAGCGCTGTCCCAACGGGCTGTGGCAGTAGTCCTCCGCAGTGCCGAAGAACTGCATCCCCGTACCCATGTGCAGGATCTTTCCGGCATTGTGTACGGAGCAGTTGATGTCGTGGCTGACCATGACGATGGTGACCCCCTCCTGGTTCAGTTTCCGGATGGTCCCATAGAGCTCCGAGGTCGCCACCGGGTCCAGGCCGGTCACCGGCTCATCCAACAAAAGGAGTTTCTCTGTGGCACAAAGGGCGCGGGCCAACAGCACCCGCTGTTGCTGGCCGCCGGACAGATCCCGATAGCAGCTTTTCACCAGTCCTGCGATATCCATCCGCTCCACATTCTTCCAGGCCCGTTGACGCTCCGCCGGGGAGTAAAACGGCCGCAGGCCCCGCCGGTTCAGGCATCCAGAAAGCACCACTTCCCACACGGAGGCGGGAAAATCCTTCTGTACCACCGTCTGCTGAGGCAGATAGCCGATCATGGTGCGTTTGAGCCCATCTCCATAGGTGATGGTTCCTGAGGCGGGCGGCAGTAGGCCCAACAGCCCTTTCAGCAGGGTACTTTTTCCGGAACCGTTCTCCCCCACAATGCACAGATAGTCCCCCGGTTGGATCTCAAAGGTCACGTGGTCCACCGCAATCTGGTTTTCATAGCGCATGGTCAAATTTTGGCAGGAAATCAGCGCCATCAGTTCAATCCCTCTTTCAAATTCTGTACATTCTGCTCCATCAGGGACAGATAGGTTGCCCCCGACTCCATCTCATCACGAGAAAGATTGTGGCAGGAGTGAAGCAGCAGTGGTTTGGCGCCAGTCTCCTCTGAAAGCACCCGGGCCACTTTGGGGTCCACCAATTCCTCATAATAGATCACTGGAATCCTTTTGGACTCCACTTCATCCACAATCCTGGCCACCGTCCGGGCGCTGGGTTCGCTCTCGTGGGAACAGGAATCAAAGGCAGCCAGGTAGTCCAATCCGTACTCTTTAGCGAAATAATGGAGGGCGAACCGTCCCCCAAAGACGATCTCCCGGCGCTTCCCGTTGGCCACAACCTCCCGGAATTGGGCGTCCAGCGCATCCAGCTGGCGTTGATAGGCGTCCGCGTTTTCTTGGTACTCCTGCGCGTGGGCGGGGTCAGCTTCCATCAGTGCCTGTGCAATGTTTTCGACCATCTGCTTGGCGTTTACCGGGCTGGTCCAAATGTGGGGGTCAAATCCCCCATGGTCGTGATCCTCATGCTCCTCCCCATGTTCCTCCTCATCCAGCTGGATATGCTCTGATACATCTACCACCACCGTCTCCCCCTCCAAGCCACTGATCATCTGTTGGGCCCAGGGCTCCATATATTGCCCTGTATAGAGGAACAGATCCGACTGATGGATCCGGATCATATCCGCAGGGGTGGGTTCGAAGGAGTGGCTCTCCACTCCGGGAGGCAGCAGCAACTCCACCTGGGCATATTCCCCGGCAATCTGCCGGGCGAAATCATATTGGGGGAATAAGCTGGCGACAATTTGCAGCCGACCCCCTTCAGGTTTTTGTGCCTGTGCATGGGTACAGCCAGATAACAGCAGCACCGCAACCAACAGGACCATCCAACCTTGCTTTCTGGGTTTCATTTGACCTCGCTCCGCTTCGCGGCACAATCGGCGCACAGGCCGTAGAGCACCGTCTTCGTATTATCAATGGAAAATTGATGGTGGGCATAGATGTGGGTCTGCACCTGATCCAGGTAGCTGCACTCCACATGGAACAACTTCCCACAGCCCAGGCACTTCAGATGGAAGTGCTCCCGGCAGGCTTCTCCATCGGAGAACTGGTAGCAGGCTCCTGCCCCCTCCTCCAAAAAATACCGCCGCACCCTCCCCTGCTCGATGAGCCGGTCCAAATAGCGGTAGATGGTGGCACGGCCTACGGGAGAACCTTGGCGGCGCAGATAGTCTCCAATCTCCTCTGCCGACAGGTGGCGGTCCCGATTTTCCATCAAAAATCGCAGGATCAGTTCCCGCTGTCTGGTTTTGTATCCCTCACCGCTGGGCATGGGCTCCCTCCCTTAAAATTGAAAATGAGTTTCAATTTCGATTTTTTATTTTACTCTGTGTCCCCCAATTTGTCAAGATTCCTTTTTCAGGGAAAATTCTAGAATTTTACAAACAAATCAGCGGGCGCCTCCCTTCCTTGGGGAGGCGCCCGCTGAGCTCCTTAGTGTGGAGATAGATCCCATCTTTTGTTTTTATTCCATCCCCTTGATGGCTGGATGCCCCGGAGCGGGCGAGCCACCTGGTACAAAAAGTCTATGGCTTCACCGTTTGACAAGATATTTGCGCAAATCCAACGCCACTGCCACCACAATCACCAGGCCCTGGACGATATAAGTGTAGGAGGTCTCCACTCCCATAAACTGGAGAGCGATCTTCAAAAGCTCAAACACCAACACCCCCACCAGGATACCGGACACCCGGCCCACACCGCCATTTACAGAGACGCCCCCAATCGTGCAGGCAGCAATGGCCTCCAGTTCGTACCCCTGTCCCATATTGACCGATGTGCCTCCAGATTTCGCTGCCCAGAGGAATCCCCCCAGGGCATAGAAGACTGCCGCCAGGGTGTAGATACGAATCTTGGTGGCACTGGTGTTGACACCTGCCACTTCTGCCGCGGCCTCATTTCCTCCAATGGCATACATGTATTTGCCATGGCGGGTTTGGTTGTAGAGCAGCCAGATGAAAAATCCGCAAACGACTGCGATTACGATCATCCAGACATTGAATTGGCCGATCTTGAAGTTGGCAATATCAGTATAATCCCGGCGCAGGCCGCCAATCGGTTTGGCCCCTGTATAGACCAGGCAGATACCATAGACAAACGTCTGCATACCCAAAGTGGCGATAAAGGGAGGGACTTTTAAAAAAGAGATCACACAGCCGTTGATCAGACCAAAAGCCGCGCAGACCAATACTGCTGCCAATAGGGCCACCCAGACGGGCAATCTGGGCAGGTTTGGGAAAAAGCGGCCGCTATAATCGGGATTTTGCAGCAGGGTAGCCGCTACACACGCTCCTAAGCCCACCAGCCGTCCGGCAGACAGATCCGTTCCCCGGGTGATCAGGCAACCGGAGACCCCCAGGGCCACCAAAAAGCGGCCGGCGGTATTCACCGCCAAATTGTTCAAATTGGGCCAGGAGATGAAGTTGGGACGCAGGATGCTGACCACCACTGCCAATCCCACAATGAGGATGACCATCGCATGGTCCCGGAAAAATGCTGCTGCACGGTCTTTTGAAGTGGTTGGCATGTTGGTTTCCTCCTTGTTTCTTCAAGAAAATTGCGTGGCAAGGGCCATGATCCGCTCTTGGGTCACTGCCGCTCCTTCCAAAAAGCCGGTCACCCTGCCATCGCACATGACCATCACCCGGTGGGACATCCCAATCAGCTCCCCCATTTCAGAGGAGATCAACAGGATTCCTTTCCCCTGGCGGGCCAGTTGGGAAATAATCGTATAAATTTCATATTTCGCGCCCACATCAATCCCTCGGGTAGGCTCGTCCAAAATCAAAATATCCGGGTCTGTAGCCAACCAGCGACTGAACAATACCTTTTGTTGGTTTCCCCCCGAAAGGGACTGGATGGGGGTCTTTCCGCTGGGGGCCTTGATGGAGAGTTTTTGAAAATGATCTTCCACCAGCTTCCGGATTCGTTTTTGATCCAACAGGCGCCCCCACCGCAGATATCGATCCAGTGAGGAGATAGAGATATTGTCTGCAATTGAGAGCACCCCCAGAATACCAGTGGCACGGCGGTCCTCTGTGAGAAGCGCCATTCCTTGGCGGATGGCATCCCGGGGATGTTGGATACGTACCGGTTGGCCCTTTAGGAGGATTTTTCCCTGGCTATGGGCACGGACCCCGAATAGCCCCTCCATCAGCTCTGTGCGCTGGGCACCCACCAGTCCCCCTACCCCCAGAATCTCCCCGCTATGCAGCGTAAAATTGACATCTTGGAAACTGTGCGGGTTGGGGGAACTGAATCCCCGCACCTCCAAAAGGGCCTCTTGGGGGTGATTTTCCCGAGGCGGATAGAGGCTGGAAAGTTCCCGGCCCACCATCTGGGTAATGATCCGGTCTGTAGTCAGTTCCTCCGCCTGCCAGGTGCCGATGTAGTGTCCATCCCGCATAATGGTGACCTCATCGGAGATGCGCAGAATTTCATCCATCTTGTGGGAGATATAGACAATACTGACCCCTTGGGACTTCAACCGCTCGATGATCTGAAAGAGGGATTCCACTTCTTTGGTTGTCAGGGAGGAGGTTGGTTCATCCAGAATTAAAACTTTACAGCGGGCGGAAACTGCTTTGGCAATTTCCACCGACTGCATTTGGGAGACTGAAAGGCTCCCCAAACGTGCCCGAGGTGGGAAGGTCATCCCCACCTCCTCTAACACACGAGTTGTATCCTGATACATCCGCTGATGATCCACCAATAGCAGCGGCCCCCAGCGTTTCACGGGGTATCTTCCCACAAAAATATTCTCCGCGATACTTCGCTCGGGAATGGGCTGCAGTTCCTGGTGCACCATAGCGATTCCCAAATGGAGCGCTTGCAACGGATCCCGAATGGTGACAGGGGACCCCTCATAGTAGATCTGGCCGCTGTCCATCCGATAGATCCCAAACATACACTTCATCAAAGTGGATTTGCCCGCCCCATTTTCCCCCATCAAAGCGTGTACCGTCCCTGGGCGCAACCGCAGTTGCGCTTTGTCCAGCGCCTTTACACCTGGGAAGGATTTGCAGATATCCCGCATTTCCAGCCGATATTCCGACATCCTGTTTCCTCCCGTTTTGCCCTGTTCACCGACTCTTCTGAAAAGCTTATGGCTGAACTACTTTTACATAGTCCACCCAATAGTAGGGTTCCAGGTCCTCCCCATTTACAGCGCGAATTGCCACCTCCGCAGCGGTGTGGGCTTGGCTCACATGGTCGTTGAGCACTGTGCCAGTCATTGTTCCTGCCTGCACCATCTTCTGACACTCCTCCAAGGCGTCCACCCCCACTAGGTAGATGTCCCTGCCCACCGTCCGGTCGGCAGCGCTGATCGCCTGGGCGGCCCCCAAAGCCATTGCGTCATTGTTGCAAAAGATCACATCCACCTGATCCCCAAACTGAGTCAGTGCGTTTTGGGCCAATTCCTGTCCTTTGGCCTGATCCCAATCCCCACGCTGTTCAAACAACTTGCGTGGGGTCAATCCCGCATCCTCTAGAGCTTTCACAGAATACTCTGTGCGGTATTGGGCATCCACGTTCTCTGGGTCACCCATAATCATCACATAATCCACCGTTCCGTTTCCATTCCAATCCCCCTGGTTGGGCGTGTCCGCAATGATCTCCCCTTGAAAAGTCCCCGACTGACGGGCATCCGCTCCCACATAGGCAGTTCTGCCCGGCCAGAGCTCCAGATCCTCTTGTGCGGGTTCTCGGTTGATAAATACCACTGGGATATTCGCGGCACGGCATTTTTCCACCACAGTGGAGGCCGAAGATGCCTGTACCAAATTACAGATGAGCACATCGACCTGATTGGCAATAAAATTGTCGATTTGGTTGGTCTGTTCCGCCTGGTCTCCTTTGCCATCCACCAATGTTACATGGTAACGGACGCCGTCTTGGGAAAGATCCTCTTCAAAGTATCTCTGCAGTTCTTCCCGGTAGAGCGTCATAAAATTGTCATCAAATTTATAGATGGCAACCCCCACCTCCACGGTATTGGGATCTCCATCTTTTGAAGAACCAGTTCTCCCGCAAGAGGTCAAGCCAACGATCATTCCCAAAGTCAATAGCATGGAAATCCACTTTTTCATCCTGTTTCCCCCTTGATTTGTAGCCGGTCTCGGCCGTTTTTCATGACCGAATTAGTATGCCTGTCTGTGACATTTTTACTCACCAGGTGATGGCAGCAATGAAAAATGGAAAAAAATTTGCATTTTTCCTATTTTGGGGGTTTACAAACTGGGAAGTCCATGCTATAATAAATTCTGCGTTCGGGAGTATAGCTCAGCTGGTTAGAGTGCCTGCATCACACGCAGGAAGTCGCGGGTTCGAGTCCCTCTATTCCCACCAAAAAACAGCACACCAAAGGTGTGCTGTTTTACTTTGCAAAAATCCTCTTTTTAAAGGACGGTTCCACAGGTGCCACCTGTGGAACCGTCCTTTATTTGTCTTCCGGCTTGCTGGTTCCGCTGGATGAAGGTCCCGAGCGGTTCTGCATAAGTTTTAACCTCTCTTGGAATTTCCTCTCCGCTAAATCCTTGTCCAGTTTTCCGCCCAAAAAGCTCTCTACCATCCGGGTCAACGCTTCTTCCCGCTCTTCCGGCGTCATTGCCATTCAAATCACCTCCACCCTGACGATATCCGCCGCAATCTCAAAATACCCGGAAATAGAGCCACAATAGCCCATAGATCACCGGTTGATGCAGCATATAGATCCAGATACTCGCCCGTCCCACTGCCGCCAACCAGGGCAGATGACTGCTATAACAGAATCGAGGGAGCGCCCCTGCCTGGGCTCGCCGACCCAAAAAAGATCCCGCTAAAAAGAGAAACAACCAGGGAATCAGCGGAAAATAGTCCCCAGAGGAAAAAGCCGGGCCCGGGAATCCCAACCAGGCCAACCAGGTATAGCGATAAAGGGAGTTTGGCAGCTCCATCTGCCAGGGGCCCAAACCGATCCAACCGGAGGGCACCTGTTTGAACACCAAAAAGAGGGCCAAAAAGAGCACCAGTCCAAAGTCCCTGGGGAGTTTATCCAACAACGGGCGCAGCAACGGGTAAAGCATCATGCTGATCCCCAACAGATGGAGTACGCCAAACCAGATGGCCACCTGGGGAGTAACCAACAGCGTCCCTACCGTGAGCAGCATCGCCAGACCGAAGGCCACCGCCCCCCGTCTTAAATTGCTGCGGGAAAAGCGGCAGCAGATTCCGGAGATAAAGATAAATGAGATGCAGATAAATTGCTGCAACCCATGCCCAATCCCGGTATAGAACCAGGAGATGGGCACTCCAAACAGCGCTACCAAATCGTAGACTGTATGGTAGAACACCATCAACAGGATGACGAACCCCCGCCATTCATCCGCTAAAATCACCCGGCGGGTTTTTCCCACTATCCCCATGTTTTTTCCTCCTCTGTCCACTCAATTGGGGCGTCCCCCCACCGCTTGAATCAATCGCTCCACCGCTTCCCGCAAGGGCGCATGTTCCGGCGCAGTGACCTGGGGGTCCTCCCGCAAAAGCTGCTGGGCAGCCAACTGTGCTTCCTCCACCTCCCGCAGGTCGGTGGAGAGATCCGCAATCCGCATCCGAGGCAGGCCATGCTGCTCTTGCCCTAAAAAGTTCCCAGGGCCCCGGGTTTTCAGATCGTACTCCGCGATTTCAAAACCGTTGCTGGATCGGCAGAGCATCTGGAGCCGGTCCAATGTCTCGGAGGCGCGGCTGTCAGATACCAGGATGCAGTAGGACTGTACTTTCCCCCGTCCTACCCGGCCCCGCAGCTGGTGGAGCTGGCTTAAACCAAACCGCTCCGCATTCTCCACCAGCATGATCACAGCATTGGGCACATCCACCCCCACCTCCACCACTGTGGTGGAGACAAGCAGTTGGATTTCCCCCCGTTTGAAGGAGGACATGACCCGCTCCTTCTCCGCCGCCTTCATACGTCCATGGAGCAGGCCCAACCGATAACCTTTAAAATACTTTTGGGAGAGTTCTTCCAGATAGTCGGTTGCGGCATGCAATCCCACCTCTTGGGCCCCCTCCACCAAAGGACAGACAATATAGGCCTGAAACCCCTTGTCCAGGTGCTCCCGGATGAAGCCAAACGCCCGATCCTGTTTGGGGGAACTGATCTTATAGGTCTTTACCGGCTGGCGACCGGGGGGCATCTGATCAATGACAGAGAGATCCAACTCCCCATAGATCATGAGAGCCAACGTCCGGGGAATGGGGGTAGCCGACATCACCAGTGTGTGAGCACGAGGTCCCTTCTGCTGTAACAAGGCCCTCTGGGCCACACCAAACCGGTGCTGTTCGTCGGTAACTACCAGACCCAGATTTTGAAACTCCACCCCCTGGGTCAATAGGGCATGGGTCCCTATACAAAGGTCGATCTTTCCCGTTGCCAGAGCCTCTCGAATTTTCCGCTTTTGGGCAGCGGTGTGGGAGCCGGTGAGCAATCCCACCTGCATCCCCAATTTCCCTAACAGCTTGGACAAATTTTCATAGTGCTGTTGAGCCAACAGTTCTGTGGGTGCCATCAGCGCAGACTGCGCCCCCGATTTCCAGGCAAACCACGCACCTGCCGCCGCCACCATCGTTTTCCCGCTGCCCACATCCCCTTGTACCAGGCGGTTGGCCGGAATGGAGCGGCACATATCTGCCGTCAGCTCCTCTATGGCGCGTCGCTGGGCATCCGTGAGTGGAAAAGGCAGGGCGTCATAGAACGGCTGCAAGTCACAAGGATGCATCGCCACCGCGGTGGAACCATGGGTCCTGCTCTTCAAGATTCCCATTCCCACTGCCAGAGTAAATAACTCTTCAAAAATAAACCGGCGGCGGGCCTGTTGGGCCTCCTCCAAGCTGGCCGGATGATGAATCGCTCGGATCGCCTCTCCAATTCCCCAGAGATCGTGCTCTTCTCTGATCGCTGAAGGAAGGACCTCCGGTAGCGCGGGGGACCGTTCCAACGCCTGATCCACTAGATTGGCCAACACCCGCCCAGAGAGACCAGCAGTCAGACGGTAGATGGGGAAAAATGGCCGATCAGGGCGCAAGGGATATACCATTGGCGAGGCCATGGATCGGCGCAAAAAGTTCCCTTCCACCCGACCGTAAAATAGATAGGGCGTATCGTAGGAGAGGGCATCTACTGCGTATCTGTTATTGAAAAAGGTGAGCTCCATGCTGCCGCTGGTATCCTCCACGGTGACTTTATAGAGCTTCATTCCTCCCCGAATCCGGGTCTCTCCGGATTTTTTCACCACCGTAGCCAACACGGCACACGGGCCATCTAGGGGGGCGCTTTGAATGGAATGGGGACGGGAAAGATCTACATATCCTCGGGGATAATGCAGCAGCAGATCCTGGATCGTCCGGATCCCAAGCTTCTCCAATTGCGCGGCCCTCTGGACGCCAACTCCCCGCAAGACCTGCACCGAGGTTTCCATCCTCTTCCCTCCCTTCCATAAAGTCCCTTTTATTTTACCCCACTGGGAAAGATTTGTCACCTGTCAGCACCGGGAAAAATATTTTTCATTTTTTTGGAAAAATATATTGACAAGCTGCACATCGGTTGCTATAATAGATAACGTTCTGTGGATGACAACAAGACGGACACACTGTGATCCATTAGCTCAGTTGGCAGAGCACCTGACTTTTAATCAGGGTGTCCGGAGTTCGAGTCTCCGATGGATCACCATATGTGGGGGCGTAGCTCACCTGGGAGAGCGCTTGAATGGCATTCAAGAGGTAGTCGGTTCGATCCCGATCGTCTCCACCATTGGATAAGATCTATATGCTATCCAGCATATAGATCTTATTTTTTTGTGTCTTTTCACAAACTTTTTGTTTTCCCTTCACGTGGACGCTATTTTGTGGTATGATAATTATAATACTAACAGTGTTAGCGATTTGGAGCGTGTCTGTTATGGATTATTACATGCTTGCCCAACGGATGGTGGATCTCCAGGGAGCGCTCCACCGTCTCCCAATCAGCCGGAAGATGCCTCTTATGGAGGGGGGAATCTACTTTGCGCTGAACTATCTGGCGACACATCCGGGGACCCATCCCCGGGAGTTGAGCCGGAAAATGGGGGTAAGTACTGCGCGGGTAGCCGTCCTTTTACGGCACTTGGATGAGCGCGGACTTGTTTGCAAGCAGGCTGACGCCAACGACAACCGCCAAATTTTGGTTTCTATCACCCCATTGGGGCTGCAGGAGGTCCAAAAAAAATGGGGAGAAGTCACCAAGATGATCGCAGATGTGTTGGAGCAGCTAGGACCGGAGGACGCGATGGCCCTGCTACATCTCCAAGAGCGGATCGTCCAAATTGTGGAGCGCACTGGGCAGCAGACCCATCTGCGCCAATAACTATCTAGAAGGGAGCTGGATGCCATCGTTTTAAATGAAAAACTAAAAGAAAAAACCAAAGAATCCCTCAGCAGTGTATTGCCAATTACGCTCATTGTGTTGGCATTGAGTGTCACGCTGGTCCCTTTGGAGATTGGTACCCTGGCCCTTTTCCTCACGGGAGCGGCGCTGCTAATCGTTGGTCTGGGATTCTTTCAATTGGGCGTAGAAATGTCCATGACCCCTCTGGGACAGGGGGTCGGCAACCAGTTAATTCAGCGCGGAAAACTTCCCATCCTTTTGATTGTGAGCTTCTTTATGGGTACAATCATCACCATTGCCGAGCCGGATCTTCAGGTATTGGCTGACCAAGTGGCCTCCATTCCCAATCAGGTGCTGATTTGGACGGTGGCAATCGGTGTGGGCGTCTTTCTGGCGGTGGCGGCTTTACGCGTTCAATTTCACATCCCGCTGGCCGGCCTGTTGGGGATTCTCTATGTGCTGCTTTTCTTATTGTCCTTTTTCGCCCCCTCCGATTTTGTCCCGGTCGCTTTTGACTCTGGCGGTGTCACAACCGGCCCCATGACCGTGCCCTTTATTATGGCGGTAGGCGTCGGCCTTTCCGCCGCAAAGGGGGGCAAAGAGGAGGCCAACGACAGCTTTGGGTTGGTGGCGCTGTGCAGCGTGGGGCCAATCATGATGGTCCTGCTGCTGGGGATCTTCTATAGCCCTTCCAATGCTGCTTATAACCCTGTAGAAATTACACCTGTGATCACCACATACGATGTGATGATGCAATTTTTGCATGCGCTGCCCGATTACGCAAAGGAAGTACTTACCTGTCTATTGCCAGTCATCAGCGTATTTGTCCTATTCCAATTGATCACCCGCAGTTACCGCCAACGGCAGGTACTCCGGATGGCAGTGGGGTTTGTCTATACGATCATCGGATTGATCCTTTTCCTAACTGGCGTCAATGTGGGGTTTGCGCCTGTGGGAAATATGTTCGGCGCCGGTTTGGCGGGCGGTAGTTTCAAATGGGCGCTGATTCCCATCGGCGGAGCGATTGGCTATTCCATCGTTCGAGCAGAGCCTGCCGTCCAAATATTAAACGAGCAGGTGGAAACGCTCACTGGTGGTGCAGTTTCCCGCCGGATGATGAACCTCAGCCTCTCCATAGGCGTGTCCGGAGCGGTGGCTTTGGCCATGGTCCGGGTGCTTACTGGAATTAACATCTATTGGGTCCTCATCCCTGGCTATATCGTTGCCCTGGCCATGAGCCGTTTTGTGCCCCCAGTATTTGTAGGAATCGCCTTTGATTCGGGCGGCGTGGCCAGCGGACCAATGACCTCCACCTTCCTGCTGCCCTTGGCGATGGGCGCTTGTACAGCGGCTGGAGGGAATGTGGTAACCGACGCCTTTGGGGTTGTGGCACTGGTCGCATTGGCGCCACTGATTGCCATCCAGCTGATGGGGTTGGTCTATCTCCATCGGTCCAAGGCGATTCCGCCTACCGCTAAAACACCCATCGATGAATGCGTGATCGATTTGGAGGAGGATGCCGGATGAATGCCCCGATAGAAAAAGATCGACAGATTGTCCCCAGGCTTGTCCTCACCATTACCCGGGAGGAGGACGAGCGGGGATTGGAGGAACTGTTAGATACTTTACAGATTCCGATTTTTTATCAATGCCGTGGGAAAGGGACCGCTCCCTCGGAGATGTTGGATATTTTCGGGTTGAGCGGGACCACCCGGTTACTGACCATCAACCTCGTTCCCAAATTTTTGGCGGAGGAACTACTCCATAAGTTGGAATATAGATTCTCTCTCCGCCGCAGAGGAACCGGGATTTCCCTCACCCTTCCGATCACTGCCCTGCAGAGCCCGGTGATGCAAATGCTCAAGGAAGAGGTGCAAGCGGCGCTGGAAGAGCGAATGGAGGAAAGGACGGAACGAGATATGGCGCAGATTCAAGAACATGGGAAATATACGGTCATCTGGGCGTCGGTGGCCAGCGGTTACGCCGATGACGCGGTGGAGGCCGCTAGGGCTGCTGGCGCCACCGGTGGGACCATTTTGAAAGGCCGGCGGAAAAACTCCCCTGTCGCCAGTGTGCATTTGGGGGTCTCCGCCCAAGAGGAACAGGAATTTGTAATGATTATCGTTCCCCGGGAGCAAAAGCAGGCGGTGATGTCCGCTGTTGTCAATGCCTGTGGCCTGGCCTCTCCTGCCCACGGAGTTGTCCTCTCCCTGCCGGTGGAGGATGCCATCGGACTGGAAGGGCAGCATCAGGAGCATTGACTGCTCCGAGATCTATGAAAATGCCCCCATGGCCCGGAATGGGCCATGGGGGCATTTTATGTTCAAATTCCCTCCTGAGAAAATAGGGCGGGCAGAGTCTGGGAGAAGGGCGGCCGGGCAATCCCCCGGTCGGTGATAATCCCCGCAATGAAGCTGTGATCGGTGACATCAAAAGCCGGATTGAGCACCTTCACCCCCTCCGGGGCCATCCTTTCCCGATACCAGAGCGTAGTCACCTCCTCGGGACTGCGCTGCTCAATCTGGATTTCCTCTCCTGTAGGCGTATTCAAATCCACAGTGGTCAATGGAGCGCATACATAGAAGGGAATCCCATAGTGGCGTGCCAAAATCGCCACCCCCAATGTCCCGATTTTATTGGCGGTATCCCCATTGGCGGCAATCCGGTCCGCACCCACCAATACCAATTGGATCCAACCATTTTTCATGGCTGTGGCCGCCATGTTGTCACAGAGCAGGGTGGTATCGATGCCCGACTGATACAGCTCAAAAGCAGTCAAGCGCGCTCCCTGAAGCAGAGGGCGGGTCTCATCTGCGAAAACCCGCACCTGCTTTCCCTGTTCCTGGGCCACATAAATCGGAGCCAGGGCGGTGCCATACCGCACGGTAGCGAGGCGACCGGCATTGCAGTGGGTGAGCACCCCATCCCCCTCCCGCAGCAGGTCACTGCCGTATTCCCCAATCCGGCGGCAGCTGGCCGCATCCTCCTCCAGCATTCTCTGAGCCTCTTGTCGCAAAAGATCCCTGATTTGGTCCACTGGCAGCCGAATATGGCTTTGGGCCACCCGCTCCATCCGATCCAAGGCCCAAAATAGATTGACCGCTGTCGGACGGGCGGAAGCCAGGTAAGCTTTGCGTTGGGAAAACTGTTGGAGGAAGGATTTTTGATCCTCCGTTTCAATCTCCAGAGCAGCAAGATAGAGGCCAATCGCCGCCGCAATCCCAATGGCCGGGGCCCCTCGGACCCGCAACTGATGGATCGCCTCCCAAATCTCCTGCTGGGTTTTCAGTTGGAGCACCTGAAGTTTCCCAGGAAGTTGAGTTTGGTCGATCAACTCCAGCGCCCGGCCATCTCCGCTAAATCCTACTGTGGCGATCTGTGCAAAATGCATCTAATCCCATCCTTTCTCTCTCTTCCCCCGTTCAACCCAACACTTCTATTTCAATAGGGAGTATAACAAACGTCCCAAGGGAAAGTCAACCGGGAAACAGAGGGTGGGGGGCCATCTTTAGCTGTTATCATACTACAGAAAAGAAAAATTTCAAAGGGGAAAAGATCAACAGTGCCCTCTCCCTGTTCCTTATGGAGAGAAAAACAAGGTTTTGAGCCCTCAAAAAGCGGGGTTCTTTCAACCCGTTTGCTCTGCGAGGAGAGGAGGACAACTCTCATTCTTCTCTCCATGAACAGTCAGGTTGCAACTTACATTCCCCGTTTTGGGAAACGGCAAGCAGGCTTGGGAGCTGTTTTACAGTGAAAGTCAATTTCAATCCACGCTCCCCGCAGAGGGAGTGGCCCAAGATTGCAGATTTTAGATAGCAAAGCGGGCGTTTCAATCCACACTCTCCCTATGGAGAGTGACAAAATCTCACTCATTCAAGCCTATGTCTCGGATCTGCCCTTTTAATTTTTCCTGGCAGGCAGGTCGTTTTTTATCAGCGAAATCGGACAGGAAACTCCTGACAGCCAAAATAGGGCCGCTCAGATGGCGAAAAGCATTCCAATCTGCCGCCTCAATGGGAAAGAGCGCCCTTCAGGGATAACTGAGGGGCGAACTCTCAAAACACAGGTCTCAGAGCTCACTGTGTGGTGTTCCACCGGGGGATGGAAGTGCCAATGGCCAACCAACTGGACGACGTCCCAGGCACAGGAGCATCGCGAGGCGAACGGTTTTATAAGCTCAATTCTCCAAGCCACTCAAAAACCGTGCTTGAACTCTCCGCCACATTGTTGCGGGAGATGGAAAGTCCATTTTCGATAACGGTGGCGTTCGGCTGGAGCTCTTGGATGGTCTGGATCGTTCTAGAGAACCCGCTGCCCCCATGAACCGTAAAAGGAATGATGGTCTTCCCGCTAAAATCATAGGTCTCTAGAAACGTATATAGCGGCATGGGAAGGTTGGAATTCCAATTGGGATACCCCAGAAAGATCACATCATATTGGTCCAGATTTTCAAGCTGTGAGGCAAGTTCTGGCCGGGCGTCCTCCGTCAATTCGTTGTACGCGAATTCAAGAAGCGGGTCATGACTTCCAGGATATTCCTGCACAGTTTCAATTCGGAACAGATCGCCCCCTGTCTCCTGTTGAATCAATTGAGCTATATACTGGTTGTTGCCCAAGACCTCTCCATCTACGACCACACGACTGGCTCCAGCGACGGTATCCACACCATCGGTTTCAGGAACAGAAAAATAGGCAATTAGGGTTGTAGTGGAAGGGGAAGACTCCTCAACCCCTTCATCTTGGGCAACCGGTACGGACGCTTCTGAAATGGGCTCCTGACTCCCATGTTCTTCCGCTGTAGAGGCGGCAGAAGAAGTGGCTTGAGAGCTAGCTTGAGAAGGGGTTTCCTGTTGCTGTTGGCTGCTGCAGGCAGCCATGGATAGGACTACAACGGAGGAGAGAACCACAGCTATGCATTTTCTCATGATAAACAACTCCTTTACTTTCTTATTGTCTCCATAGGGGTCATCCCTATCGGGAACCATCGGCTCATCCATTTTTTGCTCTGTTTTCATCATCGGAGATCAATTCCAGCCTGACGGTACCGGAAGTATTCCGCATATTTTCAGCGCCTGATTCCGCCTTGCCCATAGGAACGACCGGAACGATGGTCTGTTCATAGATATCATCATAAAAAATTGCCAGATCAGGGCCTGCATCCCAGTATCCAAAATCTCCGATCTCATATTCCCGCGTCGTCTCCTCATCTGTGACAAGGTTGCGCGGTAGCGTCATTCCTTTGGCAAAGTCGTTCCGTTCGATTAAGGTCAATTCCAGAGGCAGCATACGGACAAAATCCGCTGCCGCTTTTGAATCGTTTAGGGTAATCAGCACCTCCACTTCTCCGGACGTCATCCTAACCTGTTTTCCCTCAGCACTTGCAGGGGTTTCTACCAGGCCGGCTTCATCCACAGATGAGAGAGAAGTTTGATCCATACTGCATGCGGGCATCTCCATCAGTAAGAGAAAGGCGAGCCCCACGATCACTGCTTTTTTTCTCATCATATCCTTCATCTCCCATCTTGATGGGTAGCTAAATAGTCCAGAATGTCCATCACGGCCAGATGAGCGTCCTCACCGTAAAATCCATGGCCACCACCAGGGATCACCTTCAGCTCTGCCGATGGATAGGCCTCCAGTGCCCTCTCTGAATAGGAAAGAGGAACGATATCATCCGCGTCGCCATGGAGCAGCAGCACATCTCGGTCATAAGCGGAAATCACATCATAGATGTCGTAACTCAAAAGAGGTTCAAAGTATGCGCGGCCCACCTCCATCCACATAAAGTAATAGGTATCCGGTATCTCCTCAGGGCTTTGGAACAGTTCATTTGCACGATCTACCATCACAAAAGCTGGATAGAGCAGCACCATACCACGAATTTCTTCCGGATGCGCAGCCGCAGTAATAGCTGAAACAGCACCCCCTTGGCTGGTTCCCATCAAAAATAGGTTCTCGTTATCTACATAGTCCAGTTCCTGCACCATGGAAATGACTGCCTCCAAATCTGCCTGTTCTGTAAATAGGGACATTTCTAAAGGAGAGCCATCGCTTTGGCTGCTGGGACTCCCCCCGCAAAAGTCAAAACAGTAAACGACGTAGCCATTTTCCGCCAAAATTTCCGCATACTGCGCTCCTGCGGTATGGGTACCCCCAAAGCCGTGAGAAAAGATTACGGCCGGCATCGGCTTCCCTGCATTTTCCGGAATATAAATGATGCCATAGATCCGGTTCCCATCTCGCTGGGCATATTGTATCTGCGTTTTATAAGGGGCATCCGGTTCCGATGACACGGATAAGACCCCCTCAGAGCTTTCTTGTGGTGTACTTTGCGCCGCATTTATATGCATACAGCCATTCAACAGCAGCGATAAAGCCGCTACAAGGGAAAGCAGAAATAGCCATACAGGTCTCCTCATGGAATATCTCCCCTCCACATTCAGGATCTTGGAAGTAACCCCCCGATTGCCTTAAAAGTCTCCATATACCGCTTCTTCACCGGACAAGCCCATTATCTGAAAGATACCGGTCAATGGCCTCTGTATTGGAGGGCCGTACAAATAGTCCATCCCAGACCGTTGCTCCATCCGCATTTTCCCGCACAAAAGCAATGGAATTATCAAACTGCTCTGTATCCATTGAGTCAGATTGGGTGAACGGATAGATCTCCACTCCCGTTAGATCATAACTCTCCAAAAAGGTTCCAATGATCATCGGGGCAGTGTGCCACCAGATGGGGTACCCAATTAAAATGGTGTCATATTGATCGATTGATTCGGGAAGATTGGCAATCGCAGGACGCTCATTGTTGTCCCGTTCCTCCAAGGCGACGTCTCCGCATTCAGTGTAATCGGTGGGATACGGAGTTGCTGGTTGGATCTCCAACAGGTCGCCCCCCGTCCGCTCCGCGATATAGGAGGCCATTTCTCGGGTATTCCCCGACCAAGAAAAGTAAGCCACCAACACATTCCTTTCGGGGGCGCTGACCGGAGTTTCCTCGTCAGGTGCGGGTCCTGTGGGCTCGGAGGAAGCGACGGCTTCTGGCGCTGAAGAGGCTGGGGCTCCCGTGGGGCCGCTCTCCGAAGGGACATCAGAGCTGGTTGACACGTTGCTCTCAGGCAGTTCAGCCTCCGAAGAAGATTCCGTAGGTGTGGAAGAAACAGACGTTTCTGAAGATGGGGGCGCCGCAGATGCAGCAGAGGAGGTTGTGCTCCTTGGACTTGATCCGCACGCTGCCAATGCCGTCGCTATGGTAAGCGCCATTACAATGCTCAAAAATTTTTTCATCTTGTAAACCTCCTTACAGGCATTCACAAAGGATCTTATAAATTTCCTCTCTATCCAGTTCTCGGGGATTGCATTTGATAATGTTACAGGTATCTGCTACCTGGCGCAGTACCTCCGGCGTGATCTCAATGCGGGACTTTAATTCGGACAGTTTTGTAGGCAGGCCGCACTCCTTGATGAAATTGGATAACGCCTCTATCCCCGCTTCCGCCGTATCCTTTCCGAATACCTCTTTGGCAAAACGCGTAAATTTTTCCGGAGCATCCTTTAGAATGTGCCGGTAGTAAACGGGATGGATGACTGCCAGGCCCTGCCCATGGTTACAATCGGTATAGGCGCCTAACTGATGCTCGATCTGATGTGCTTGGAAATCTGTAAGCCGTCCCACCTTTAGAATGCCGTTTTCCGCCATAGCGGAATCCCACATCAGGTTGCTGCGAGCCTGCATATCGTTGATGTCCAAGAGCAGCCGGCGCATGTTGACAACGGTATTGCGCATAATGGCCAACGCCACATCGTCAGAAACATTGTCCCGGTCAGAATGGCCCAGATAGGTTTCCATTGCGTGACTCAAGGTATCAAAGGCGCCGGACATCACCTGCATGGGAGGGACTGTCGTGGTATAAGCGGGATCTAAAATGGCAAAGGAGGCTCCTATCCCGACAATGGGACCTTTCCAATGTTTCTCTTCATAGGTGATCACCGCTCCGGAATTCATCTCTGCACCGGTACCAGAAGCAGTGACCACTGCTCCCATAGGAATTCCCTCTGTCGGAAATTTCCCGTGCTCGTATTCCATCTTCCAGATATCCTCGTCCACCATGGCTTGGGCAGAAACCACTTTGCAGCAGTCAACGACACTGCCGCCGCCCACGGCCAGGATAAAATCTACCCTTCTCTCCCTGACAAGTTTCGCCCCCTCCTGTACTTTTATATAAGTGGGATTTGGCATGATGCCAGGAAAATCCACCACTTCTTTTCCAACCTGTGCAAGCATCCCTTTCAGAGCATCATAAATCCCGCTCTTTTTGACGGAGCCGCCGCCATAAGCCAATAGCACCGTTCTCCCGACCATGGGAAGTTCTTGCTGCAGTGCCTTGGTGGCCGCCCCCTCTCCAAAATACACTTTTGTGGGAAAAACATAGGTAAATTGATTCATAATATTGGGGCCTCCTGATAGATTTTCAATGTTCTACTAAATAATAAAGGTTGTCCTTAGATTCTACAGTTTGCCTGTATAATTTCCTGTAAAGAGATGTGCGGATTGCGGTATCTGGCATGGGGGTTCTTTTCTGGAACTGTCAATTGGATCGCATGACGAGGGCAGGCATGGACACAGGCCAAGCAAGTTTGGCAGTTTCCGGGCGTATATTTCGCTTTCCAATCCACCAAATGGATGGAGGAAGAGGGGCAAACTTTTTCACAGATACCACAACCGACACAGTCTGTTGTGATGCGCAATAGGTGCTGCCACGCGTCCTGCGGCATCCGGTCCATATGCTCCAGAAATTGTTGATGCGCCGCCAGGTCCTTTTCTGTAACTTCCACAATCATTTGTTTCCTGTTTTTTAAATCCGATAGAATTGTAATCAGCTGTCCCTCCACATTTTTGTCCAGACGCTTTTGCTCCTCCATGTCAAAACCAGGGAGCCAATTGTCCACCATAAGGATGACATTGATATAATTGACGGCGATCCCACAGTTTTCGCAAAGCTGCTTTGCCAGCTTTGCGGCCCCTCCGTGGCGGTTCCCATAGGTGAGGATCATATAAAAATAGTCTGTATGAAAAGTCGATTTTTTTAAAAACTCCTTTACCATGGCCGGGACCTCATGGCCATAAACAGGCGCGACAATTCCAATGGTATCCGCGGCAAATTCCACGCTTCCCTGCCGAATGGCCTGTGGAATGCTAATTGGTTTCTTCTCTATCTGCTTTGCAATATAGAGGCTGTTCCCCGTACCAGTAAAATAAAAGACCATGATAAAACTCCTCTCCTCTTTTCCAATACTTGTAACAGGACCCCAACCGTGTTATAATAAAATAAGCGGTTGCTACTATCGATTATAAATTCCGGTTGTAACAACCGGTCAATAGCTTTTGAGAAAAAAATATTGAATTTTTTGTGAATACAGCGGAGAGAACCATGACCTATACGATGATGCAGGTGTGTAAAGAAGCTGCCCTCACTTATCAGGCACTCAAGTTCTATTGCAATGAGGGGTTAGTTCCCAACGTGAAGCGGGACAAAAACAATCGACGGATCTTTGATGAACGGGATTTGAAGTGGATTAAGGATCTGGTGTGTCTGAAAAAGTGCGGTATGAGCATTCAAGAAATGAAGGAGTATTTGGATTTATGCCTTCAAGGCCAAGGTACCATTCCTGAAAGGAAAGAAATGTTGAGGAAAAAGCAAAACGCTCTACGCGCCTCTATCCAAGAACTGGAGGCCAGTGTGGCTTACATTGATTGGAAACAGAATTTTTACGATGAAGTGCTTTCTGGAAAACGTCCCTATGTGAGTAATCTTATCCGAACAAAGGACTGACATTTTCAAAAAGGAAAGATGCCATCCATTGGGAATGGATGGCATCTTTTTACTTTATTAAAATATGGCTCCTACGCTGGCCAGACGGTGGATTTTCGCAATGATCCCCTAACTTCCATCCATAGGGTCTAGTGTTGGCCCAAGATCGAAGCTGGAGGTTGCAAAATAAGGAAAATGGTGTTGGACGCCCTCTGGAGAAATGGGCGCAAGTAAAATTTGTGGATCTGTTCATTCAAAAACACTATGAATTTGTAAGATCAATACCCTTTGTCAAGATCGATCTGATTGGGAACTTTACATCCCTTCCGATATAGCAAAAGGCTCTCTGCAAAGAGCTCCATCGCCCTTACAATCAAAAGAGGGCTGTCTCCAGCGCGGTGGGGTGTCAAAATGACATTTTCCATATCCCATAGAGGGCTTTCATTCTCCAAAGGTTCTTTGTGGAAAACGTCAAGTCCCGCTCCCGCGATCTTCTTTGTAACAAGCGCTTCTATCAGCGCATCCTCGTCGATCACATCGCCTCTGGAAGCGTTGATAAAAATCGCCGTGTTCTTCATTGCATCAAAACTTTTTTCATCGATCATATGGTAGGTTTCGTCCGTAAGGGGTACCACAACCACAATATAATCGGCTATAGCAAAAGCAGAGTACCGATCCCTCACATCAAATACCATATCAAAATCCGGCGTTTCCCGTGGATGCCTATTGACGCCGATTACACGCATACCAAACGCTTTCGCCTTTTTGGCAGTTTCAACGCCGATGCTCCCTGTTCCCACAATACATAAAGTCTTGCCGGTCAGTTCATCCACTGGAATGCTGGCATCCCACATCCTCTTTTGCTGGCTGCGGAAGTTTTTGTGCAGCTGCCGGCTGAAGGCGAGCATCATGCTGAGGATATGCTCGGACACGTTGGACCGCGAAAGCCCTTTGATGGTAGACAGAATCGTGCCTTGTTTTTTTAGTCTATCAAAGGGCATCTGATCCACACCCACACTCAGAGAGAAAATCCAACCAAGTTTGAAATCATCTATTTTGTGAAAAAGCCCTTCATTTACGGGATAGGCCCAAGTGATCAAAATTTCCGCTTCCTGTACCAGCTGCAGCGCTTTTTCTGTATTATCCCTGTACTCACATACGGTGATCATCTCCCCTGTTTTTTCTCTCACCATTTCTAACAAGTCAGCCGGAATATCCGCAATAGAAAGTATCATTTTGGACACCACCTTTATATTTTATGAGTAAATCATACACTGTGGAAATACATTTGTCCATTCCTGTTGGAGAGAGGATCAATCAATTTTTTCAATGGATTATATAAATTTTATTTGTTTGACAAATTGTTCTATATCCTGTATCCTAATAATAGCAGTGAATATATATTTTTCATATTTTTTATTAATGAGGTTGATTATTATGAATCAAAATCTACATATCAAGACGGTAGCCGTCCATGCTGGCTCGCGGAAAGATGACGCTTTTGGCGCAATTAATGAGCCGATCTACATGACTTCCAACTATCGCATCCCCACAGATGGCACTCCCGTGGACTGGAGCGGTATTCACAGCAACGTCTATCAGCGCAATCGAAATGTCAACCAAATGGTGTTGCAGGATAAACTTTGCGCTCTCACCGGCGCGGAGGACTGCGCCGTGTTTGCCAGCGGTGTTGCGGCGCTGGCAGCAGTCTTTACCACCACTCTGAATTCTGGCGACCATGCCATTGTTTCCGAGGTGTGCTACAGCGCCACCAACCTGTTGTTCCGGGAGTACCTGCCCAAGAAGTACGGGGTGGAGGTCACCCTGTTGGACACCACCGACACCGAAGCTGTCCGCGCCGCAGTGCGTCCTAACACAAAGCTGATCCATGTAGAAACCCCGGGCAACCCCACCACCGGCATCAGCGACCTGGACGCCATCTCCCAGATTGCCCATGATGCAGGAGCCCTGCTCTCGGTGGACGCCACCTTCGCCGGTCCCATCTGCATCTATCCGCTTAAACACGGTGCCGATCTGGAAATCCACAGTATGACCAAATACATCAACGGTCATGGGGACTCTTTGGGCGGCTGCGTTTTGGGACGTACCGAGCTGATCGATGAGATCAAGGAGCTGGCTATGGTCAACTACGGCGGCATTCTCAGCCCGTTCAATGGCTGGCTGATTGCCCGCGGCCTATGTACGGTACCGCTCCGTATGGCACAGCACAGCGCATGTGCGCTCAAAGTTGCTGAATTTCTTGAAAGCTGTCCTGCTGTCCGGTTTGTGTGGTACCCTGGGCTCAAGAGCCACCCGCAGCATGAGCGTGCGGTCAAGTACATGAATGGGCAGTATTCCGGCATGATCGCCTTTGATATCAAGGGGGATGAAAAACAACACGAGGTATTCCTTGACCGTCTGAACCTTGTCACCCACGCCGTTTCCCTGGGAGATATTGAGAGCCTGATCGTCTACTATGACAAAAATAGCGATAAACTTCCCCACTATCCCGCCATTTACCATGAGGGGTTTTTCCGTTTCAGCATCGGCCTGGAGGATCCCGATGACGTCATTGCTGATCTCAAGCAGGCGATGGAAGCATGCGGCGTTCTTTGATGCCGCGTACGGTTGAAGAGAGGTTTTTCAATGGGGAAATGATCCAGTTACAGAGGTTGTCCTATAGGGACAGATCTTGAGGGACAGCGACATGCTTAATATGAATGGAAGCACTATTTGGAGCCTCTTTGGGTCCTGAATGGTCATAAAAGGAATCATTTTCACCGATGTTCTGCAGAGGTCAAAACGGTTGTCCATCTTTACACCGAAAAGCTTTTCAGCATCTTTGTCACAAAGGACTTGGTAATTTCATGGATAGAGTAATCCATATGGGGTATATTGGCCAGCTCCATAGCCCTCTTCTGTTTCTCTGTATGGGAGGTATAGGGATAGACGCCAAACAAAAATGGAAAAAAAGCATAGAGGAACTCCTGGATATCCCCTGCAGACATGGTTGGAAAAAACTTTTCCAAGCAGCGTTCGATGGTATGCAGGGCGGCTGCATATGCCTTTTTAAACGCCACTAGGTTTTCTATGCGGCTGTTGCCTTCCATGTCATAGAGGTTCATGCTCATCAGCTTCAACATACGGCCCCGCTTTTCCAATGTGCGGCCCAGCTGATCCGCGAACACTTCCAGAGGCAGAGAAGCCTCCTGCTGAATCATCTCCTCCAGATCCGCGGCCCAACACTCATGCTCCCGCTGAAGCAGAGCCAGGAAAATCTCCTCTTTCGTTTGAAAATAGTAATAGATGGAGGTGCGGGTAAAGGAAGTTTTCTTCCCAATATCTCGGATGGTGATCTCTTTAAAGCCCATGGTCTCATATAGGGTGGCGCAGGCGTTCACAATCTCCTCTTTTCGCGCATTTGTCAGCTCTTCCGATCCCTTTGGCATAACTGTCCTTCCTTTCCGCTGGGCCACTTTCGCCCTCTTAGGGAGCTTTCACCGCCCGCAAATGTATTATAAACAATTACCGACACGGTGTCAAACAGCCACGAAAAAACGGTTATATCCCTCAGAAAATGGACGGGGAAGCAATCCTTTTGCTTCCCCGTCCTGTCTCCTTGATACGGCTTTTAGCTGTTTTGTACCCCTTTTGCCCAATCTGCCGCACCCGATCCGTTGAGCAACTGCCCTTTCCTCCAGACTGCTTTCGGGCAATGATCCTGTAGACTCTTTTCCGCCCTGCCGATGCCGCTGCCGCCAGAGGTGGCAAAGGGAATGAGCGTCTTTCCAGAGAAGTCATAGCTCTCCAGGAAGGTATCCACAATACGGGGCTCCACATACCACCAGATGGGGAATCCCACCATAACAGTATCATACTGCTCCATATTCTGTACCGGTTCCGCGATGGCTGGCCGGCAGGACAGGTCGTTCATCTCCAGGGTGCTGCGGCTTTTTTTGTCCATCCAGTTTAGATCCGCGGCGGTATAGGGCTGGGATGGACGGATTTCATACAGATCGCCGCCTACAGCGTCGGCAATCTCCCTTGCCACACGGGCGGTCACACCGCTGGCGGAAAAATAGGCAACTAAAGTTTTCTTTTGCATCATACTTCCTCCTGATTACTTAAAGCTCAATCCATTCATATTCCCGGGAACCAAACCCCAAAGCGGCTGCGGCCTCAATGGTGTGAATCCCGTTGCGGCTGTTGACCCGCTCCATAAAATGCTCTTTGCCAGGATCATCGGAGTTGACAACAAGATCAATGCAAGCCTGATCGATGGCCACCGGATCTAGGGAGGCCAAAATGCCGATGTCCTTCATGCAGGGGTCCTCCGCTACCATACAGCAGTCGCAGTCCACCGAGAGGTTTTTCATCACATTGATAAAGGCAATTTTTCCTTTAAAATGTTCCACCACACTGGAGGCGGCATCCGCCATTGCCTCCGGAAAGGCGACACTGCTGGCGTGCTGTTTCCAAGTTTCAAAGCGGTCGTCCGTCTTACCTGCAGAGTGGATCAGTGCTTTGCCGGCGCGGGAGGCGCACCCAATGGACAACTGTTTAAGGGCTCCGCCATAACCGCCCATGGGGTGGCCTTTGAAGTGGGCCAGCACCAGCATGGAGTCGTAGTTGGCAATGTTCTTGCCCAGGTGGTTCTCTTTGAGAACCTTCCCATTGGGAATCGGCCAGACCACATCCGGCCCCTCACCATCCATCAAATCCACCTGGAAATGGGTCGTCCAACCATGCTCCTTCAAAAGCTGTAGATGGGACTCGGTGTGATCCCGTACACCGCCGGATGCGTCCCCATAGGCGGTATTGCACTCCACAACGGTACCATGGACCTCCTCCACCATAGGCTTCCAGAACTCCGGCCGCAGAAAATTCTGGTTTCCTTTTTCCCCCGAGTGCACCTTCACTGCCACCTTACCAGGCAGGTGGATTCCCAGTGCACGATACAGCTCGACCACTTTTTCCGGTGTGATTGTTTTAGAAAAGTAGACCTTTGACTTCATTTCAAGGACCTCCTGCATTTGGTATCACCGCTCTTTTCAGTGGCTTTGATGTTCTAGATTCTAACATCACGTTTTGACACTGTGTCAACAACCATACTATAGCACTATTTTGACACCATGTCAATATATTTTTAATTTCCCCTCACCCATACACCCTGTTCAGCTGCAGCAAGGTTCTCCCCCTAACAGCAAAGGGACCTGCCAACAAATGTCAACAGGTCCCTTTGCTATTTCATATTTAGATCAGAACGAATAAGGTATTCAGCTTCTCCTCTTATCGGCAATTACTTTTTTAATTTGAAGCACCAAGGTGGGCAGGAAGGCCAAAACAACCACCAGGCCAATTTGGGAACCAGTGAAGGGGCTGATTTCAAACAGGCGATCCAGGCCAGGGATGAAGAGCGCGGCAGCCAGCAGAGCTACCCCAGCAAAGAATGCCCCAAGGCTGGCCGGATTGGAGCGCAGGCCCAGATGGAAAATAGATGCCTCACCGCGGCAGTTGAAGCCGTGGAACAGACGGGCCAGCGTCAGCGTTGCAAACGCCAGCGTCATGGCCAACCCAGCGCCCCCATTGGTCAGGCCGATCCAGTAGGCGCCCATGGTGACAATCGCAATTAGAATGCCATACCCCATAATTTGGGTCATGAGCTGACGATTGAGGATGGGCTCTTTGGGGTCACGGGGAGGCCGGTTGAGGAGATCCCCAGTGGCGGGTTCCACACCGATGGCAATGGCGGGCAGCGAGTCGGTGAGCAGGTTGATGAACAGCAGATGGACCGGCGCAAATGGTACCGGCAGTCCCAATAGAGAGGTCACCAGCACGCAGAGGATCCCTGCCATATTTCCTGAGAGCAGGAAGGTGATAGCATTTTTAATGTTGGTGTAGACACCGCGGCCATTGACCACGGCCTTCACAATGGTGGCAAAGTTGTCGTCCGAAAGGATCATGGAGGCGGCATCCTTGCTCACCTCAGTGCCGGTAATTCCCATGGCTACGCCAATATCCGCCGCTTTTAGGGCGGGGGCGTCGTTGACGCCGTCACCGGTCATGGAGACAATCTTCCCCTTCCGTTGCCAAGCTTTGACAATGCGGATCTTATGCTCCGGGGAAACCCGAGCATAGACCGAGATATGCTCCAAACGGCGATCCAGTTCCTGGTCGTCCATCGCGTCCAGCTCCACGCCAGCCAGCGCCTCATCCCCCTCTCGGAAGATCCCGATTTGGCGGGCGATGGCCGAGGCGGTGATCTTATGGTCGCCGGTGATCATAATGGTGCGGATGCCGCCCCGGCTGGCGTCCGCCACCGCCTGGATCGCCTCCGGACGCGGAGGATCAATCATAGAAACCAGACCGATGAAGGTAAACTCCTGTTCATCCTCCAACGTCAGCTCCCGCACCTGGTCCAATTCCCGATAGGCAAAGGCCAACACCCGTAGGCCCCGCTGGGACATCTCCAGGTTTACCTGGCTGATTTTTTGACGCTCCTCCGGAGTCATGGGTACCACTCCGTGGGAGGTGAGCAGCTGCGTGGAGCGATCCAGTAGGACATCGATGGCGCCCTTGGTGTAGAGAGTGGGGATCCCATCCACCAGGTGCAAGGTACTCATAAGCTTCCGGTCGGAATCAAAGGCCAACTCTCCTAGGCGGGGATGCTGCGCACGGTAGGTGGTCTCATCCACCTCGAACTGATCCCCCAGCTGTACCAGAGCCACTTCGGTGGGATCTCCAATGGCGGTTTTGGTCTCTTTGTCCACCGTGGCATCACTGGCCAAGAGAGCCGCCTTCAAAAGCATCCTCTGGGCGTCGTCCGCGATGTTCAGTTCCTTGCCATCCACCTCTTTCCCACCGGCATAAATCTGCTGGAAGGTCATCCGATTCTGGGTCAGGGTACCTGTCTTATCGGAGCAGATAATGGATACGGACCCCAGGCTCTCCACTGCTTTCAGGTCCTTCATAATGGCGTTTTGTTGGGCCATCTTTTGGGTGCCGAGAGCCAGAACAATGGTGACAATGGAGGAGAGGGCCTCCGGAATCGCCGCCACCGCCAGGGCCACCGCGAACATTAGGGAATCTAGAATTCCCATTTCACGATAGAGGGAGAGGCCAAACACCACAGCGCAGATCACCATAATTACCATAGCCAGCTTGCGGCTGAAATCGTCCAGGCTGACCTGCAGGGGGGTACGGCGCTGCTGGGTCTGATTCATCAGCGCAGCTACCTTCCCCAATTCAGTGGACATACCGGTGGCGGTGACCACTGCTACCGCCCGGCCATAGGTGACCAAGGAGCCGGAGAAAACCATGTTCTTCTGATCTCCCAATGCCACCTTTTCATCCAGAATCGGCTGAGTGGTTTTCTCTACCCCCTCGCTCTCACCGGTGAGGGAGCTTTCATTGACCTTTAAAGAGTAGTTCTCCAAGATTCTACCGTCGGCGGCCACCAGATCCCCGGCCTCCAGCTCCACCAGATCCCCCGGGACCAGCTGGTTGGAGGGAATAATCTCCCGTTTCCCGTTCCGGAGCACCTTCACTGAGGGGGCGGACATGGCCTTGAGGCTCTCCAACGATTTCTCTGCCTTAAAGTGCTGCACAGTGCCAAGGATGGCATTGAGTACCAGCACCGCAAAGATGACAATGGTGCTCTCCACGTTTCCGGATGCCATGGAGATCAGGGCCGCCACAATCAGGATCACCACCAACAGGTCCTTGAACTGCTCCAGAAAGACCTGCAGCACGGTCTTGCGCTTTTGCTCCAGCAACGCATTGGGGCCATACTGTTCCAAACGTCGGCCAGCTTCCTCCTCTGTGAGGCCCTGGCGCTGGGTGGATAGTTTTTCCAGCGTTTTCTCTGGTGTCAATCGAAAAAAGTTCTGTTCCTCCATAACAATACTCCTTTTTTCCTAAGGGATCCAGCGGGGCTCTCCTTCCGCATGCAAACAAAAAAGACTTTTAAGTACCTGTTTCGGTTCTCTCCAAAGCAGATACTCAAAAGTCTCGTGACCGAATCACCGGCGCCCGCCACCAAGCCGTAGAGACGGCTGGGAATGTTGACAACGGGCCTGACGACTACTCCCTTTTGAATCCCTTGTTCAATTGCAGTTATTATAGCATAGATTTTTCTTGAGTGCAAGGTGATTTTCCGAGAAAAATGGTCCCTCTGACCTGAAATATGGTATTTGAAGCTATTTATAGGATGGTTCCTCCACCTAGCACCTGATTTTCTTGATAAAACACCGCCGCCTGCCCAGCCGTAATCGCCCGTTGAGGCTCTTGAAAGATCACCTCTGCTCTCCCTTCGGGCAGTGGAAAAATGGTGGCACTGGCGGGGCGATGGGCATAACGGATCTTCACCTGGGCCTTAAACGGCTCTGTTGGCATCTCTCCAGAGATCATCCGCAAATCCCCCACTTGCATATGGTCAGAAAAAACCGCGTCCTCCTCCCCTAGGACCACTCGATTTTCCACTGGGTCCAGATGGCTCACAAATAAACGTCGGCCTGCAGAAATCCCCAGACCCCGGCGCTGCCCGACTGTATAGTGCCAATACCCTTGATGCCTTCCCAGGATGTGACCCTCCTGATCTACAAATACCCCCTCTTGAGGTTCAACCCCTCTGTAGCGCGTCAAAAAGTTGGCGTAGTTTCCATCTGGGACAAAGCAGATATCTTGGCTATCCCCTTTGTCGTGGACAGGTAAGCCCGCCTGACGAGCCAGCTCCCGCACCTCCGGCTTGCTCAACCGATCCAGTGGCAGCTCCAACGCGCCCAACTGTCCCTGGCTTAAATGATAGAGGACATAGGACTGATCCTTTTGGGTTTGGGCGCTCTTCCAAAGCTGCCAACTGCTCCCGTCAGGCTCCTGTCGAATCTGGGCATAATGCCCCGTAGCAATTCTTTGGTATCCCATCCGATGGGCATCCTCTAAAAATGCCCCAAACTTGACCGCCCGGTTGCAGGCGATACAGGGATTGGGAGTCCTGCCCGCCAGATACTCCTGAACGAACAGATCCATTACCTTCTGCGCAAACTGCTTCCGATAATCCAACAAGTAGTGCGGAATCCCCAAACAACGGCAAACCGCAGCCGCGTCCGAAACATTCTTCGCGTCAGCCTCCGCGAACAGCTGGAAGGTAGCCCCTGCCACTTCAAAGCCCTGTCTCTGTAACAGCAGAGCCGCCACGGAACTGTCCACACCGCCACTCATGGCCACCAAAATGCGTCCCTTCATATTCCCCAATCCTCCCACAAATCGGCTGTGCATTTCCCCCTCATTTTTTGGCTATTTACCACCACAGCCGCACAAATAATGCGGAAAGATCTGAAGGACGAAACTCTATGTTGCCAAATGCCAACCAATAACAGAACGTAGCAATGCCCACCCCCAGGGCAATCGACAAAAGGGCCACAAAAAACTTTCTTCCCCGTCCCACTTTTGTTGGCGCCAAAGGAAGGTTCTTAGGACCCGCTTCACTGGCCTCTTCCGGCATATTTTCGGGTTCCAGGTCAGGTAGCTCTTCCGGTCGAAATACATAATAGGGCAATTCTCCGTCGGATTCTTGCCGTTCCTGATCCCGTTGCCTCGAGGAGGCATTCCATTTTTTCTGGTCCGCAAAATTTTGAAAAATTTCAACTTCACTTTGTGGTTCCCGCGTATGGAATGTGTAATAGTCCGACGGATTCGGTTCCCCTTCATCCATTACAGGAGGAGGCGTCAACCCCTCATAGTGATCCTGGAAATCACTTACCGTCCGCTCCCCGCAATAGGGGCAGAATTTGAAGTCGCTCTTGATTGGCTTCTGGCAATGTTTACAAACCATTTTTTTACCCCTAACTGTTTATCTCTCCGTAAGTTTGAATTGCTTCGTAATAGCAATGAGGCGTCTCCGAGACGCTTGTAACGACTGCCACAGAACCTGGAAGCCGCCAGTTAGGCAAGGAGTCTCATTTTTGTTTTTCTCCAAACTGCAGGACAGATTACAAGGAATCCAAAAATTTTTAGAGAAGATTGCGTCTATAATAAAGGACATCCCCCTTCTGGTCAACCTTTGTCGATACGGGTCAAATGTGGTCACAATTGGAGCAAACTGTCGAAAAAAGTTTTATCCTTAAAATTACCAATCCAGCAACGGAAGGGGGGATTCCATATGAAAGAGGTCAAGCAAATTGTTAGCGAACTCAGCGGCAGGCGAAACAAAGAGTGCTACTATATCCTCTGCTGCGCTGTAGAAGTGGCGCGGAAATACCAGCCGGAAGAACCCAAAATGAAGGTAATCTGGGCCCAAGTGAAAGAACAAACTGGAAAGCGTCAGGAAAAAACGGTCTCTAAAGCGCTTTCTAGAGCGGTGGATGACATCTGGGAACACGGCGACCGTCAAAAACTCCAAGAGATCTATGGGCATCCAATCCCAGAGAGACCCACCCCAAAAGAGATGGTCTACCGGCTGGCGGAGTATGTCTGGAAGACATTCTCCCTTCCCAATGACTGACCAAGAACAGAACCCCGGCGAACAGCCGGGGTTCTGCTGTTTTTCCTTCATCCAACCGTCGGTTCCAGAACGCCATAGGTGCCATTGTGGCGTTTATAGACCACATTGGTCTCGTTGGACTCCGCGTTGAGGAATACAAAGAACTCATGCCCCACCAGATTCATCTGGAGGATTGCCTCTTCCACACTCATCGGGCGCAGGGCAAACCGTTTGACACGTTCCACATGATAGGTCCCCTCAGGACTTTCATTTTCCTCCCCAGCCTCCAAGTATTGGGGATCAAAAGCATTCTCCCGCAGGCGCTTGCCCAAACGGTCTTTGTTCTTTACAATCTGGCGGAAGAGGGAGTCCACCACCGCTTCCAGGGAATCAAATCGGTCGGAAGTCGTCTTTTCCGCCCGATAGAACATCCCCCGTGCCTGGATGGTCACCTCCACCGTCTCCCGGTCCCCCTCGTTGGTCACGGTGACGATTGCATTGGCGTTTTCGTCAAAGAACCGATCCAACTTTGCCAATTTTTTTTCGATTCTTTCCCGGAAAGAATCCCGGACAGAGGTCTTGCGCGCGGTAATGGTGATGTTCATACATTCAACCCCTTTGCTTTCTATATAAAATGGACAGGGTCCATTTTTGACAAATTATCCAGATTCTTCCTTTCTATTATAACCGATATTCACTGATCTTACAATAGGTCTGTCCATTTTTCTCGGATCTTTTCAAAATCGCGGGGCTTCCCTGTCACACCACACGTTGACCAGAGATAATGACCACTTGGGGAGGCTCCCTCGTCTCCATGGGTTCCTGGCGAAAGAGCAGCAGGTCTGCATCCTTTCCCGGCTCCAAAGAGCCGACCCGATCCTGAATTCCGCAGATGCGGGCGGGCTCGATTGTGATCGCTCGGAGGGCGGCCTTCTGGTCCAGCCCCCCCTGAACCGCCATCTGAGCACTGAGCAGTAGATAATTTTCCGGAACCTCCGGGTGATCGGTACAGATAGCGATGGGGACTCCCGCCCGGTTCAGGATACCGGCGGCTCGAATGTCGGACTGTGCCAATTCCGGTTTCGTCCGTGCCCCCATCAACGGCCCAACTACCACCGGAACTCCCTCCTTTGCCAGCAAATCCGCTACCAGATATCCCTCTGTTCCATGGATCAGTACGGGGGCAAATCCAAATTCCCGGGCGATACGCAGCCCTGTAAACATGTCATCTGCCCGGTGGGCATGGATATGGGCCTGGATCTGCCCTTTTAACAAGGGGAGCAACGCCTCACATTTCGCGTCATATTCCGGCTCCTCCAGATCCTCATCCTCCAACGCGCGCTCGAGCTGTTCCTGATATTTCTGAGCTTTCGCCAGATGCTCCCGCAACACCGCGGCGATGGCCATGCGGGTGGCAGGCCCTTGCTGCTTTTCATGGTAGCTGGATTTGGGGTTCTCCCCCATGGCCATTTTCATTGCCAATGGCTCCCGAACCACCATATCATCCACCCGGCGCCCCAAAGTCTTTAAGGCGCACATCTGTCCTGCAATGGGATTCGCGCTGCCCGGCCCAGTGACCACTGTACAGACACCGGACGCCCGGGCTTCGGCAAACGCTCGATCCATCGGGTTGACCCCATCCAAACCCCGCAGATGGGGGGTGGCGGGGTCGGTATCCTCGTTGCCATCATCCCCCTCGAACCCCAGGCCGTCCTCCCACATTCCGATATGCGAATGGGCATCTACGAAGCCTGGGACTGCAATCCAGCCTCGGGCGTCCAATACCTCCTGCCCGTCCAGAGGAGGGCAATCCTCCATGGGGCCTACTGTCATGATTTTTTCCCCGCGCACCTCCACAAAGCCATGGGGATAATCCCGTTGGGCCATGGTGCGTATATCCGCATTGACGATCAGCATTCCTCTGCCTCCAAATCAACTTTTATGCAAAAACAGGGCGCCGAAGCGCCCTGTCCAAATGGCTTCATCTCTGGCCCCGGTTCCTGGCGGTTCCGCGTTTCACATCTGTATACCGCTTCAAATCGGAGATCCTATCTTCGCTGGTCTGCTTAAACTTGCTCATCATGTCCTCAAAGGACATATTCTCATTGGTGATGGGCTGGCGGCGGTCAAAACCATAGGAAACCTCCCGTGGCGGGCGGCGTTGAATCGGCCGCTGGCCCCGCTCCCCCTGCTGAGATCCGCGGAAGGGACGCTGGGAGGCATGCCCCTGGGCAGGCTCTGGAGAAACCTGCTTAATGGACAGGCTCACTTTTCCCTCTGGCGTGATTCCGATGATCTTTACTTTCACCATCTGGTTCAAGGAAAGATAGTCGGAAATCTCCTTTACATAGGAGGCCGCCACCTCGGAAATGTGCACCATTCCCGTCTTACCCCCTGGTAACTCAATGAATGCGCCGAACTTTGTGATGCCGGTGACTTTGCCCTCCACAATGTTCCCTACCTCAAGCTGCATAGATGTCGCGTTTCCTCCTTAACCTCTCTTGTTTTATACATATGCCGGTTTCCCGGCCACACCGAACCTATTACGACCCGGATGCATCCCGGAACACATGCTCATCCGAATAGCCCATATCCAACTGATCGCGGGCAATCCGCGCTAAATGGTCCGGGTCCTCCAGCAAAGCGATCTGGCGCTCCAGCTCCTCCACTTCCAGGCTTTCCTGTTCCAACTGCTGCTGGTAGGTGGCAAGCTCGCCGCGTTTTGCGGAAATCTCCATCTGCAGCGAAATCAGAGATACAATGACATAGGCGGCAAACGCAAAAACTCCCAGTTTAACCACAAGGTTCATCTTTCTGTTTCCAGCGCTTTTCATCCTTCAAGCCGCTCCTGCATTCCTCATTTTTCTTCTGTCTTTTTCTCCAAAGTTGTTCTTTTAGATTATACAATAAATTGTAGCGCCTTTGCAAGGGGAATCGGGAATTTTTCCCGTGAGATTTTGCATAATTTGCCAGGTTTTTCACCACTTTTGACACCGGTCGGATGATCCAACCGGCAAGGCGCAGCACAGGCGCCAAAAGCAGGCGCCACAGAAGGGAAAAAATCCTCCTCAGGATATTTAATATTGCCTGGACCAGCCGAACGGCGAGAGCACCCAAAGTACAATGGTAGAGAGAAAAACCAACCAGTTCTCCCACCAAAACAAACAGCCGGATCTCTCCGTAGCCCGCTCCTAACAGATACAGAAACGTCCCCACGGTACAAATTCCAAAAAATAGAATATCCTCCACCGCCACCAGCGCCGGAGGGTGGGAAATGATGATCCGGGCCACTCGGAACAGGTCGTAACAGATCCCCAGAACCGCTCCCAACAGGATCCCGCCTAAAAAGGTCCAAGTCTGCCCTGCAATGGTGATCTCCATTTTACGGCCCCCTAACGGAACAGGCGGCTGATTAGTCCGCCCCGATTGGGCCGTTGGTCGGTATAGGAGATACCGTCAATCCGGCTTCCCTCCAGGCTGACCTCCCCTGTCTCCACATCGATTCGATTGATATGGAGCTGTTCCCCACGGATTGCAATCTGGCCGGTATCGCAATAGAGCACCACCAGCTGTTCATCGAAGCTGTCCACATCGGTGATCCCTGAAAGGTTCATCCGCTTCCGGCTCTCCAGAATAACATTATGCGGCCGGGACTGCCCCTGTAATTCCGCCATAGCTTCGCCCCCTTTTTGCATAGATATGCGCCCCGAAAGGCGATGATGCAAAAAGACGCTGCCGCCCTGCCTTACCGGCGGCTCAATCTACCACTACATAGCCATCCGCGGCATTTTCCTTTTTGGCATATTCATTGACTGCCGTCACCTTGACCTTCAGAGGCTTTTGCCCCAGGTTCAATTCGATCAGGTCCCCTTCCTTTACCTCGTAGGAGGCCCGTGCCGGCTTCCCATTCACACTGACCCTTCCCGCGTCGCAGGCCTCGTTGGCCACTGTACGCCGCTTGATCAAACGGGTCACCTTCAAATATTTGTCCAGTCTCATTGTTTCCTCCTCGGCTCTGCCGTTTTTATCATAAGAAAAAGCCTGCCACAGAAATTGCGACAGGCTGGTATAGCAAACTCGTGGATTATTTCCCGGCAACCGCATCTTTCAGAGCTTTGCCAGCTTTGAAAGAAGGGACGGTAGCGGCAGCAATGGTGATCTCCTCCTTGGTGATGGGGTTGATCCCTTTGCGCTCGCCGCGGGTTTTGGTCTCGAAGGTGCCAAAGCCAACCAGCGCAACCCGTTCGCCGTTTTTCAGCGCCTCGGTGATGGCGTCCACAACAGCGGCCACGGCTTTTTCGCTATCTTTTTTGGAAAATCCGGACTTCTCCGCGACTGCGGTGATGAGTTCTGCTTTCGTCATGTGAATGACCTCCATACATTATTTCATTATCTCCTCAGACATATTGCCTGTGATAAGACTACATCCTCAGGGCCTTAGCCTCTGACCAAAGGTTGGACAGTTGTTCTGCCGAGGCCGTCTTCAAATCGATCCCCCGTTTTAGAGCCAACTGCTCCACCTGGGTAAACCGGCCAATGAACTTTTCACAGGCCTTGTCCAAGCGCTCTTCTGGGTCTTGGTGCAACATTCTGGCCGCATTGACCGCCGCAAATAACAGATCCCCCAGTTCCTCTCCTATTTGCGCTTCTGAACCGGAAGCTGCCGCCTCCTTGAGTTCCTCAAGTTCGCTTTCCAAATCTTTCATCGCCCAGCTGAACTCGGGATAGGCAAAACCGGCTTTGGCCGCGCGGCTCTGGATCTTGTCGCTGCGCATGAGCGCTGGGAGTACACGGGGTACGCTCTCCAGTGTTTGGGAAGCAGTTGTCTGCCCCTTGCTCTTCGCTTTGATTCTGTCCCAGTTCTGCGTCACTTCGCCGCTATCAGAAACCTCGGCTGTACCAAACACATGGGGATGGCGCAGGATCAACTTTTTGCAGATACCATCACAGACGTCCCCAAAATCAAACCGGCCGGCCTCCTGTTCCAGCCGGGCGTGAAACACCACCTGGAGCAGCACATCCCCCAGTTCCTCCCGCAGGAGAACCGGATCTTCGGTATCAATGGCCTCCAACACCTCATAGGTCTCTTCCAAGAAGTTGCGGCGGATGGAGTGATGATCCTGCTCCCGATCCCAGGGGCATCCATCTTCCCCTCGCAACAGGGCCATGATCTCCAGCAGATCGTCGATTCCATAGGAAGCTTTCTGTTGAAAGTTGACCGGCACAGCGTCGCCTCCCCTGCTTTTTCCTCTTCCGACGGTTCTTTAGTATTCTACCCCAAAAGGGAGCGCTTTTCAAGTAGATTTCCGAACTTTTCTCCGCCCGGAAGCATAGAAATATCGGCTTTTGTAAGGGCTTTCATCAAAAGCACAAGAAATAGGTAAAAAATTCCTCCCAAAGCAATGGAAATCACCAGTTTCCATTCGCTTCCCCAATGTTGAAAGAGGAAACGATGGCTCAGATAGGCAATTCCCCCACATCCAAGCCCTGCCAGCAGCGGTTTCCCAAATATTTCCGCCCCTGAAAGCCGCAACCCGGTCTGCTGCACCATCTGCCACAATCCACCGAAAAACACGAAGGCATGACAGAGCAATGTCCCCACAGGGGCAGCTTGGATATTTAAACGGGGATCCGCGACCAATATAAAATTGCAGAGCAGTTTCAGTATCCCACCTATGAACAACAATTTCACCGGTATTGTTGCCCGTCCGGTGGCCTGTAGGATGGCATTGACAGGCAGACTCATGGCCAGCAAAATGGAACTCAGACCCATTAGCCGCAGTGCCGACACAATAGCCGCTGCCTCCAGCGGCCGGGAGGCATAGAGAAGGCCCAAAATCGGTTCTGCCAATAGGCATAGGCCAATGCCCGCAGGCATGGCCAACAGTGCGGAGATGCGCAGAGCCGAGGTAGCTGTCTGCTCCAAGTGCCGGCGGTTTTTTACCGCCCAGGCCGCTGATATCGCCGGCAATAGGCTGATCCCTACAGTTCCAATGAGGGCCGGCGTGAGATTATAAAGCGGGACGGCCAGTCCAGAATAGCATCCATAGAGATAGGAAGGAAGTCGATCTAACGGAACCCCTGAAGGAATTTTCCCCTGATATTGCTTTAAGAGCAGTGCCGGGGCCCGTTCCACCGCCGCTTCCAACCGGTTCATCACAGAGACCAGATCAATAAAAGAGGTCAGGTTGGAGATCACAGAGGCGATGCAGACGGGAATCGCAATGGACAATAGTTGTCTAGTTAGCTGTTTCTCCTCCCTGCGGGGAGGGGAAAAGTCCGGTTGTCTCTTCTGGTGGCGAAAGTGCCAAAAGATCAGATAGAGGGTTCCACAAAGGGTACTGATTGTCACTCCTAAAATGGCACCGGCGGCGCTGTAGGGCAGCAGGGCCAGATGGGCCTCTTCCAAACTCTGGCAAAGGGTTCCAAACACCTGTCCGCCGCTTCTATACTGTTTCAGTCCTACCTGGGTAACCAATACCGCCAAGCCCAACCCAAAACAGAGTTTGCTGACGGCTTCTACCACTTGGGAAACCGCTGTGGGAACCATATTGTGCATCCCCTGCCAGTATCCCCGTAACACCGCCATCAAGCAGCCAAATAAAAGGGCTGGCGCCAGCATCCTCACAGCCGCAGCGGCTTGGGGATTTTTGACCAGCTGGGCAAATGCCTCCGCCCCCAGTAGCATCAGGCCCATTCCCAGTGCCCCCAAACCGGCAAATGTCCATAACGCCCGATGGAATAGCCGCGAAGTCTGATGGAGCTGCCCTTTCGCCACCAACTCACTCACCAGTTTGGAGACCGCCACCGGGACGCCAGAGACGAACAGCGCATAGAGGGGATAATAGAGGTCGTAGGCTACATTGAAATAACTCATGCCCACGCCGCCCAGCAGGTTTGTCAGAGGGATTTTGAAGCAGGCGCCGATGAGTTTTACCACTGCCATTCCCACAGCCAGAATGAACGTCCCATATAAATAGCCCCGTTTCTGTGGATTTGGCAAGGGCCTCCCCCCATTCCTACAAATTTTCCGATCTATTGGGATCTATATGAGTCCATTGTGGGGTTTATGTCCCCGAAAAGGCCAAGCAAAAGCGGGTGCCGGCTATCCTAACCAACACCCGCTCCTATGCCAATGAATCCGCCTATTGGCGTTTTTTGCCCAAATATGCCGCTTTGACACTCTCATCCTGAAGCAGATCTATACCAGTGCCGCTCATGGTAATTTTGCCAGTCTCCAACACGTAGCCAAAATCCGCCGTCCGTAGGGCCATATTGGCATTTTGTTCAATCAAGAGAATGGTAACCCCTCGTTTGTGGATCTCTTTGATGATATCAAAGATCCCCTTGACCACCAGGGGTGCCAGGCCCAAAGAGGGCTCATCCATCATAATCAGTTTCGGATGGCTCATCAGCGCCCTTCCCACCGCCAGCATCTGTTGTTCCCCTCCGGAGAGGGTGCCTGCCAGCTGCCAGGAACGCTCTTTCAAGCGGGGAAACAGATCGTAAATCCAACGGAAATCTTCGCTGAAGTCCTTTTCCTTGCGCAGGTAAGCGCCTATCTTCAAGTTCTCCAGAACGGTCAGATCGGGGAATACCCGCCGCCCCTCCGGCACCAGGGTAATCCCCCGGCTCACGATCTTTTCCGGCTCCATGCCGGTGATTTCCTCCCCCTGATAGGTAATTCTTCCTGATTTGGGCTTCACAAGGCCACTGATGGTCCGCAACGTAGTGCTCTTCCCGGCGCCATTTGCGCCGATCAGCGTCACAATGCTCTGATCCGGCACCTCCAGAGAAATCCCCTTGACCGCCTCAATCCCGCTATAGGAAACGTAAAGGTTCTCAATCTTCAGCATCTTCTGGCACCCCCAGGTAGGCTTCCACCACACGTGGATTATTTTGGATCTCCTCCGGCGTCCCTTGGGCAATGGTCTGTCCAAAATCCAGCACGTAGATCCTATTTGAAATCTCCATCACCAGGTCCATATGGTGTTCAATGATGAAAACGGTCAGATGAAAATCCTTTTGAATCTGACGGATAAAGGCCGTCAGCTCGTCGGTCTCCTGCGGATTCATGCCCGCCGCCGGCTCATCCAGCAACAGTAGGGTGGGCTGAGTCGCCAAAGCCCGGGCAATCTCCAACCGCCTCTGTTGCCCATAGGGCAATGAACTGGCCACCTCATCTTTCAGATTTTCCAAACCTAAAATCCGCAACAGCTCCATCGTCTCCTGACGCTGTTGCCGCTCCTCCCGGGCGTTCAAACGGAAGGTTGCAGAAAAAACATTGGCATGGGAGTGCATATGCTTGGCGATCAATACATTTTCAAATACAGAAAGGCTTTTGAATAAGCGTATATTTTGAAAGGTACGGGCTACCCCCAATTTGGTGATCTGATCGGGGGTCTTAACAAGCACCTGTGGAAATTTCTCCGGATGGCTCCCCTGATAATTTTGTCTCATTTTTCCCTGGGGGTGGTTGGAAACAATCATCTCATCGTGAAAATAAATTGCCCCATTGGTGGGCGCATAGACGCCGGTGATCATATTGAACGCGGTGGTTTTTCCCGCGCCATTTGGGCCAATGAGCGCTACAATCTCTCCTTCGTCAATATGGAGGGAGAGGTCATTTACCGCCACCACACCGCCAAATTGCATGGTCAAATTTTCTAAGCGCAACACATGATTTCCCATTACGCGGCGCCTCCCTTCGATGGACGTTGCCTTTTGATCAGGCGCTTTATCAGGCCATAAAGGCCATCCCAACTGAATTCACGGTCGCCCATCAGGCCGCGCCGGTAAAACAGGACCACCACCATCAAAAGCACGGAAAAAACGACCATCCGAAATCCCGGCCGGAATAGGGGGATTGATATACCGCCGATGGACAACGGGGTATCAAAGAACCGCAGCCACCATTCCTTACTGGCGGTCACCAGGAGAGCGCCGATGACACTGCCAGTGATGCTGCCTAGGCCGCCGATCACTACAATCAACAGGATATCGTAGGTGAGGGTGATTGAAAACGTCTTGGCCTCGATGGAGCGCATGAACATGGCCAACATCCCGCCCGCGATAGCGGTAAAAAATGAGCTGACCACAAAGGAGAGCTCCTTATGGCGAAACAGGTTAATCCCCATGGCCTCCGCCGCGATTTCGTCCTCCCGGATCGCTTTGAATGCTCGGCCATAGGTGGAACGGATCAGCAGAGCCATCAGGCCGATGCATACCCCTGCAATGATAAATGTGATCAGGATACTGGAAAAGCCGGGAATTTTGTTCAAACCGTAGGAACCGTTGGTAATGGTGTCCATCTGGGGGCTGGAAAGGATCGCCCGGATAATCTCTGAAAAACCCAGGGTGGCCACCGCCAAATAGTCACTCTTCAACCGCAACACAGGGATTCCAATGAGGGCGGCAAACAGGGCACCCATCAATCCTCCCACGATCAGCGCCAGATAGGGGTAGGCCATTTGGACCGCCCCGGGGGCAGACTCCAGCAGGGTTTTAAACGCTTTGATGCCAGGATTGATCCCATTCATATAGTAGACACTGTCCACTGCGTCCACCGGAATCAGTAAAATAGCTGTGGTATAGGCCCCAATGGCCATAAATCCGGCCTGGCCCAGAGAAAACAGGCCGGTGAAGCCGTTGAGAAGGTTCATGGCCACCGCGACCACTGCCAAAATAACGCCCTTTTCCAATACAGAAAGCAGCATCCCGTTTTGAGCCTTGTCCTGTTCCACCATCAACAGAAAAACAGCGACAAGGAGCACCAAAAACCCGGATAATAGGATCCTCATGGATTTTTTCATCATCATCACACCTTGTCGATATTTTTCTCGCCGAATAGGCCAGTAGGACGGAACAGCAACATCACAATCAACAGCACAAATGTAAACGCATCTGAAAAAGTGGAGTATCCCAGTGCCACCAGTGCCGTTTCGCAGACGCCGATGACGAAGCCACCCACCACCGCGCCGGGAATGCTACCAATGCCGCCGAATACCGCTGCCACAAAGCACTTTAATCCTGGCAATGTACCAGAAAAGGGGGTCACCGACATACGATCGGTAAAGTAGAGAATCGACCCTACCGCCGCCAAAAAGGACCCAATCACAAATGTCATACTGATGACATTGTTGATCTTAATCCCCATCAGAGCGGAAGTTTCAAAGTCCTTGGAAACCGCCCGCATGGCCATTCCAATTTTGCTGTGATTGATGAGCATCACCAACGCATAGACCAGCAGGATGGTCAAAACAGGGGTGATGAAGGTCACCAGGCTGGCAGATACCGCTCCAATTTGGAATATCTTCTTCAAAATCGGGATCTCCGGATAACTTTGCGGAAGTGCGGAGAACAGATAGGTCGCCAAATTTTGCAGTAAGTAGGATACACCGATAGCGGAAATCATGATGGACATCCGCGGCGCCGAGCGCAAGGGCTTATAGGCGGCCCGCTCGATGGCAACTCCCAACAGAATTGTGCCGGCAATGGTGATGGTCACGGAAATGGGCCATGGAAAACTGGCCATGGAAAAAATCATGAAATAGCCGGCCATCATAAAGATTTCTCCGTGGGCAAAGTTGATCAGACGCAGAATCCCATAGACCATGGTATATCCGATTGCGATCAACGCATAGGCCCCGCCCAGGGAAATCCCTGTGAGGCAGTGCTGTATCAGCGTTGAGAAGCTCATGTGTATCCCCCCTGGATTGTGTTTTTGCGGGAGAGTCCCATCTACCCCGCAAATGAGGTCGATTCCCACGCAGAGGAGCGGAGAGGCGGACGCCTCCCCGCTCTGCTACATTTGAAAAGCCGGATCAGTTCAGAGTGACGGTCTTCAGGAATTTGAAAGCGCCATCCTCCACCGTTTTGATATAGGCCATATCCTTGTTGGCATCACCGTTTTCCCCGAAAGTAATATTTCCGGTCACACCAGTCACCTGGACCGAACCTATGGCGTCCCGGATCGCGGTTGTATCGGTAGAACCAGCGGCCTTCAGGGCCTCCAGAGCCGTGAGATAGGCGTCATAACCCAGGGCAGAAACCGCGGCTACGCCGTCGCCGCCGTTCCGGTTCAGATAATCGGGGTTGGCATTGAGGAACTCTTTAAACCCGGTGACAAACTCGCCGGCAGCGGGATTGGAGGTGTCGTTTTCATCAAAGAAGGTGGAGATGCAGACCCCTTCCGCGTTTTCACCCGCATTGTCGATGATCGTCTGATTCTCCCAGGTATCCCCCGCCATGATGGTAGAGGTGATGCCCAATTCCCGGGCTTGCTGGATCAGCAGGGGGGCCGTGGTGATGGAAGAGGGGGCGAAAATAACATCCGGATTGGCGCTTTTGATATTGGTAAGGATCGCTTTAAAATCGGTCTGATTGGTTTGGAACTGCTCCTCTGCCACGATGGAGGCTTCGCCGTTGGCCTCTGCGAACGCCTTTTTGAAATAGTTCCCCAATCCGGAAGAGTAATCATCGCCCAACTGGGTGATGATCGCGGCGGTCTTGGCCCCTTCCTGGGTGGCAAAGTTAGCCATCACCGTTCCCTGGAATGGATCGATAAAACAGACACGGAAATACCAGTCGTTTCCAGCTGTCACCTGGGGATTGGTACAGGAAACACCGATGGCCGGGATGGAATTCTCCTCAAAGATAGGGCCAGCGGCAATGGAGACGCCGGAACCATAGGAGCCCAATACAATGGAAACACCGGAACTCACCAAAGACTGAGCTGCGGTGACCGCCTCGGTCTTGTCCGACTTGTTATCCACCTCTACCAGCTCCACCGTATACTCGGTGCCGCCAATTTCCACAGTGGGAAACAGTTGATTGGCGTAACGGATTCCCAGAACCTCCTGGAAACCACCGCCGCCATTTTCACCGGTCACCGGCTCAAAGACGCCGATCTTCACCACGTTGCCGCCGTCGGCTGCGGGCTGTTCGCTTGCAGCCTGGGACCCTGCGGAAGAACCAGCTGCAGAGGTAGTGCCAGAGCTGGAACACCCAGCCAATAGACTGAAGCTCATCACTGCTGCCAGGGCAAATGCCAATCGTCTTTTCATTCCTTTTTCCTCCCAAATTTTTTCGCTTTCGCCAATAGAAATACAATTGTTTTTCTATCAAGTACAGTTATTATAGCAGAAGATGCACCAATATGCAAGCTTAATTTGAGAAAACTGCGAAAACAAATGATTTTTTATCAACTAACCCTTTATTTTTCAGTTATATTTTGAAAAAAGCATAAAAACACCTGGCAAGGCGGATGCCTCGCCAGGTGTTTTTTCAAAGTCCATTCATCTGTTCCAAAAGGTCGTTTCTCTCGTTCCACAGGCGGTCGGAAAGATCCACATAATAGCGGTGAGGATGCTCAAACCGCTTGACCTCCTCCCAAAGGCTCGCCACCTGATCCATGCTATAAGCCCGAACCTGCTGAAGGGTGGGCAATTGATAGACGCATTTCCCCTCTCTAAAAATGGGGATCAACAACCGTTCTGCCCGGAAGTTGGTGATGGTTTTTTTCTTCCAAGTGGCCACCGGGTCAAAGATGGTAACCGGCTGGCTGTCATCCACCTGCTCCCCACGGATCGTCACATAGTCCGCAATCGCCTGGCCGGTTTCCCGGTTATAGAACCGGTAGAGGTCCTTGAAGCAGGGGGTTGTGATCTTCTCAATGCTCTCGCTGACCTTAATTTTGGGGACCAAAACGCCGTCTTTTTCCACTGCTGCCAGCTTGTAAACTCCTCCAAACACGGGATCAGACTTACTGGTGATCAAATTCTCCCCTACGCCGAACAGGTCCACCTGGGCGCCCTGCACCAACAAATCCCGGATGATATACTCATCCAAAGAATTGGAAGCCATGATTTTACAATCCTGTAAGCCGGCTTCATCCAACATCGCCCGCGCTTTTTTAGAGAGGTAAGCAATGTCTCCGCTGTCAATCCGCACCCCTTTGAGCCGTTTCCCCATGGGCTCCAGAATCTCATGGGCCACCCGGATGGCATTGGGGATGCCACTTTTGACCACATTGTAGGTGTCCACCAAAAAGATACTGTTTTCCGGATAGGTGAGTGCATAGTTTTTAAAGGCGTCATATTCGCTGTCAAACACTTGAACCCAGCTGTGGGCCATCGTACCAGTGGCGGGGATGCCATAATCCCGATCTGCCAGGGCACAAGCGGTGGAGCTACAGCCACCGATATAGGCCGCACGGGCGCCCAAAATCGCTGCGTCATAGCTTTGGGCGCGGCGGGAACCAAACTCCGAAACCGCCCGGCCTTGAGCAGCACGGCAGACCCGGCTCGCCTTGGTGGCCACCAGAGACTGGTGATTCAAAGTCAAAAGCAGCATGGTTTCAATCAGCTGAGCCTGGATAATCGGGCCCTTGACCACCACCACAGGCTCATAGGGAAAGACTGGTGTGCCCTCCCGCACCGACCAAACATCACAGGAAAACTGGAATTGTTCTAGATAGTGTAGGAAATCCTCGCTAAACTGTCCTTTGTCCCGAAGGTATTGGATATCCTCCGGAGTAAACTTCAAATTTTTTAAATACTCGACCAACTGCTCCAGTCCGGCAAACAGGGCAAACCCCCCATCGTCCGGGATTTTGCGAAAAAACATGTCAAAAACGGCCGTCTTTTCGGTGAGGCCATATTTGAAGTAGCCATTTGACATCGTAATCTCATAAAAATCTGTGAGCATTGTCAAATTTCGCTGGGTCTCCATCGGGCTTTTAGTCCCTCCCTTGTTTTACATGGATTTACCGATTAGTGTACACCTTTTTTGCAAAATTGGCAATCGTTTGCATCCAAATAAATCAAATTTTTTCCTTTTCCCATTCAGAAAATCCATTGTCATTGTTGGTTGCGGATTGATTTCTTAGACAAATATGGTATACTGATGAATGTGATGTGATTCACCCCTGTCCGAGAGGAGCACGTTGATGCGAATTGCACTGTTTGCAGAGACCTATTTGCCCCATGTGAATGGGGTTGTTACCCATGTAAAAGCCCTTCGAGACGGATTGACCCGTTTGGGACATGAGGTGCTTGTCGTAACCGCCGACGCCGATGCGCGGCGGCATTATATTGTGGATGGAGTCCTCCATTGCCCAGCCCGTGTCTCTAAAAAATTTTATGGCTACAGTATTGCCACCCCGCTTTCCTCCACCCGTTTGCGGTACGTCCACGGCTTCGCTCCGGACATCATCCATGTCCATCAGGAGTTTGGGGTAGGAATCTCCGGCATGATGATCGCTAAAACGCTAAATCTGCCTCTGGTCTATACGCTGCATACCATGTATGACGACTATATCTACTACATTGCCCCAGAGCCTCTCGTTCCGGCAGCGAAAAAGTTTTCCCATGAGTACATCAAACTACTGGCAAAATCGGCCCAGGCCCTCACCGGACCTTCGGAAAAATGCGCCGCCTATCTGCGGAAGGTTGGGGTCTATAAACCGGTAAGCATCATCCCCAATCCGGTGGAGTTGGATCTGTTTTGTCGTGAAAAGGCTGATCCTGCCCAGACTGCCGCCCTGCGGGCACAGTTCGGCTATCGCTCCGATACGTTGGTAGGGATTTTCACCGGACGATTGGGGCGGGAAAAAAGTGTGGACCTTCTGCTGGACAATTGGCAACAGACCATCCGTCCGGAAGAGAATATCCGTTTGATAGTCATTGGGGAAGGGCCCTGCAAAGAGGAGCTGGAGGAGCAGGCCCAACGCCTGGGAATCGCAGAAATGGTCTCCTTCGTTGGAAAGGTTCCCCATGAACAGATGCCCCCCTATTTGGCGATGGCCGATTTCTACATCACCGCCTCCACCTCCGACACCAATTCCATCTCCATGTTGGAGGGGATGGCCAGCGGCCTGCCTGTGCTCCAGATCACCGACCCGCTCAACGCCGGCCAAGTGCAGGACGGGGTCAATGGGTACATCTTTTCCGATGCCCAAGAGATGGCCCGCCAGATCCGGATGTTGCAGGGTATGACCTCAGAGCAATGGGCCTGCCTGCGGGACTCCACCCGCCGGTCGGTGGAGGGCAAGGGATGCGAAACATTGGCGCAGAACCTGTTGCGGGTCTATCGGAAAGCCCAGCTGGTCAAACGCCGCCACCGCCGTTTGATAATCCGTTTTCGCGGGGTTCAAATCCGGATCCATTGGAGAAGGAAGGAGTGAAATGTCCATGGAGATCAAAAAGCACTACGATGTCGCCATCATCGGAGGAGGTCCAGGAGGCCTGATGGCTGCCTGGCGCCTGGCCGAACGAGATCCCGCTCTTTCCATTGCGCTCTTTGAAAAGGGCAACCCCCTGGAGAAGCGGGTCTGCCCCATCATCCAAAAGACCGCCAAAGCCTGCGTCAAATGCAAGTCCTGTGCTATCATGGAGGGGATGGCCGGGGCGGGCGCCTTTTCCGACGGAAAATATGTAATCAGCACCGAATACGGTGGATGGCTCACTGAATTTTTGCCGGACGAGGTGGTGTTGGACTACATTGAACAGGCCGACCGGATTTTGGTCCATTTTGGCGCCACTACCGAGCGATTCCAGCCCAGCAACGAGTTGAAAAAGCGCTGTTTGGAGTTTGACCTCCACATGAGCCAGGCGCAGCTCAAGCATTTGGGGACCGATGCCAACTTCGATACCATGGGGCGTCTCATCCACGCTTTGGAAGAAAAAGTGGAACTTCATGCCAACGCCAATGTGGTGGGTTTGGACCGCCAGAGCCATACCCTCACCATCCGCAGCGGCCAGCAGGATCACACTTGTTCTGCTGACCGGATCATCATCGCTGTGGGACGGGCGGGCAGCTCCTTCTTCTCCTCCTGGTGCGAGGAGAACCAGATCCCCCTGCACAACAACCAGGTGGATATCGGCGTTCGGGTGGAACTTCCCTCCATGGTGTGGGAGGATTTTGCTAAAAAAATCTATGAACCCAAGATCTGGTACCGCTCCAAGCGGTATGGCGATGTGACCCGGATGTTCTGTTTCAACGACCGGGGGCAGGTGGTCACCGAAAACACCAACGGTATCCTCACCGTCAACGGGCACAGCTATCGTGATGAAGCCCGGAAGACCCAAAATTCCAACTTTGCCCTGCTCTCCACCACCCACTTTACCCAGCCGTTCAAGGAGCCTATCCAATATGCCCGCTATGTGGCAAACCTGGCCAACCTGATCAGCGGTGGGAGCGTTCTGGTGCAACGGTTGGGGGATTTGGAAGCTGGGCGCCGCACCGATGAAAAACGCCTGCGCCAGAGCACCGTCCGCCCTACCCTCTCGGCTGTTCCTGGGGATTTAAGCCTTTGTATGCCGAAACGGCAGCTGGACAACATCATCGAAACCCTGCATGCCCTGGACCAGATCTCCCCTGGTACTGCCAACTATGATACCCTGCTCTATGGGATCGAGTGTAAGTACTACTCTGCCCGTCCCAAGTCCACCAACTTTGAGATCGACGGCTGTCCCGGGATCTATGCGGTGGGGGATGGAGCTGGATTTACCCGTTCCCTCTCCCAAGCTTGTGCCAATGGGCTCTATGTGGCGGATCTGATGACGCCGCGAACAGAATTCCACTCCAAGTAAATGATGAGATGTGACAGATGCCCAACCCTTTTGGGTTGGGCATCTGTTTTGTACGATAGGAGGCAACCTTCCATGAAAAGTCAAAGCCGGGATATGACCCAAGGCCGTCCTACACCGGTGATGCTCTCTTTTGCTATTCCCATCCTGTTGGGAAATCTGTTTCAACAATTCTATAACACGGTGGATGCCATTGTGGTGGGACAGTACGAAGGGGAGTCCGCCATTGCCGCCATCGGGGTCGCCAATCCCATCATGTCCATCGCCATCTTCTTTTTGTTTGGCGCCTGCGTCGGGATCTCGGTGCTATTGGCACAGCTCTATGGCGCACAAGACTGGGAGACCTTCCAATTGGAGGTATCCACGTCCTTGATCGGCGGATTGATATTTTCCATCGTCTTTTCTCTATTCTGTTTTCTACTGGCAGAGCCGCTATTACAACTTACCCAGACTCCCCCTGACATTTTGGTGCCCGCTCGGGAGTATTTGCAAATCATTTCCTTGGGGTTGGTATTTTCATTTCTCTACAACTTCTGTGCCGCGGGGTTGCGGTCCACAGGGGACTCCAGGGCTCCTTTTTTCTTTTTGCTCTGCTCTTCTTTGATGAATATTGTGTTAGATGTGGCCTTTGTGGGAGGATTGGGAATGGGGGTCAAGGGCGCTGCCATTGCCACCGTCCTCTCTCAGGCGGCCAGCTGCCTGCTCTCCATTGTCTATATCTACCGCACCCGGTCGATCCTCGCCCTGGGACGGAACCAATTCCGGTTCGATACGGGACTAATGAAAAAAACGGTCAGTTACAGCTGGGCCTCCGCCCTACAGCAGACGTTCATCTATATCGGACGGTTACTGGTTCAAACGGTGGTAAATACCTTTGGTACCAGCGCCATTGCCGGGTACAATTCCGCTGTCCGGATTGAGGGATTCCTGCTCTCCACCCAACAGGCGATGGGGGATTCTGAGGCCACCTTCTGCGCGCAAAATTTGGGGGCGGGAAAACTGGACCGGGTCCGAGCAGGATTTTGGGGTACCAACAAATTCAACTTTGCTTACAGCATTCTGTTAGGGATTGGGTTGGCCGTTTTTGCGCCTGCTCTCATCGGCCTATTTACCAACAGCGGGCAGGCGGAGATGATCCCTACCGGTGTCTTTTACCTGCGGTTTATGATCCCCTTCTATATGATCTCTGGCGTCACCAACGCCATGCAAGGAATGTTCCGAGGGATTGGAATGCTGCGGCTCACAGCTGCCTGTACGGGCTTACAGATTGTATGGCGGATCATCTTCTCCTATCTGTTTGGATTCCGTTTCGGATTGCCGGCTGTCTGTTTGGCCACTGGTACGGGCTGGGTTTTGATGGTGATTGTGGAGGGTTTTTATGTAAAACGGTATTTTGCCACCCACCGGGCGGCAGAATGACACAAAACGAGGTTCCCGCCAGCAGGCGGGAACCTCGTTTTTACAATCATTCCTCATCCGCAGAGAGCTTGGATGGTGCGGAGATAGACCCGGCCGCCAAACTCCAGCTGCTCCAGGCTGACATACTCATCCGGGCCATGGGTGTTGGTCCGGATATCCGGATGGGCAAAACCGAAGGCCACTGCGCCGGGAATCCCATGGGCATAGGTGTTGCCAGCAATCGCCCTGCAACCGGGCGAGGGCCCATTCTCCGCCTCATAGCAGCGCAACAGCTTTTTTACAAAGTCTGAATCCTCCGGAACACTGTGGGCGTCTGAAGCCCGGGTCTGAGGATCCACCTGAAATCCGTTGGCCTCTAAAATTCCAAAGAGCTCCGTCTTTATCTCCTCCAAACTGCTTCCAGGAGAAAACCGCAAATCACAGACCCCCTGCAATCTTCCCGCCTCCAGGGAGAGCATGCTCAGGGTGGCGGTCATGCCCTCCCGCCAGGAAATCCCCGGCAACGGGCCGTTGGGGGGAAAGATATGGGCCAGCGCTTTTATGGGTTGGGGCAGCGATTGGCCAACCGCAACCAATAGCCGTAACAGCGCGGTCAACGCATTGCAACCTTTGGCCGGGGAGGCCGCATGGGCCCCCTTCCCATGGGCGCAGATCACCACATCCTCCCCCTCCTGCTGGAAGGTGAAGGTGGTGCCGGTCATCTCTTCAATTGCTCCCTGGGCCTGTCTCAGGTTCTCCAAATTCCAATCTCTCAGTCGGGCCCAGGCGGAGGAGGGAACGGCATTTGCTGTCGCTCCGCCCTGTAGCACCTTCAGAAAACCTTCCGACAGCGGGCAGGAAAAATGGCACTCTATTCGGCCCTTTTCCGAAGAAATGACTGGAAAGGCCGCATCCGGAGAGAGGGTCATAGGCGCATAAGGTTCTTGGGCATAGTAGTGGAGAATATCCTCCGCTCCCGTCTCCTCCGCACAGCCCCACAGCAGACGGACGCGCTTTCTCGGCCGCACGCCCGCGCTGGCCAACGCATAGAGGGCATAGAGCACCGTCACTGCCGGCCCTTTATTGTCCGCCGCCCCACGTCCATAGATCCTTCCATCCAGTACCAGGGGTTGGAAGGGCTGTGTTATCGTCCATCCCTCTCCCCCGGGGACCACATCTAGGTGGTTCAGGATATCTAAACCAGGTTCCTCCGGTCCAAAATCCACTGCCCCCACATACCCCTGGTAATTTTTTACACGAAAGCCCAGCTTTCGCGCCTGTTCCAACAGCGTTTCCAGGGCCTGGGCAGGACCAAAACCATAGGGGGCATCTGGATTTGCTTCCCCTCGGGTGCTGTCGATGGATACCAGACGGCAGATCGTCTGGATCATCTCCTCACGGCAGCTCTGAAAAATCTGCTCCGCCCGTTGTTGTTCCAGTTCCCGCAAGAAAAGGCCCCCTTCCCTTCTCAAAAGTCTTTGACCGCTGTGGATGCGCGAATAATCAGCTCCGACGGCAGGCGCACATCGCCTACAACGCCGCCGCGCAAGGACTGGACCAGAATCTCTACCGCCCGTTTACCAATGTTATAGGGATTTTGACGCACACTGGTGAGCTGCGGGTGGGCAATCTGTGCCAGCTCGCTGTCATCATAGCCTACCACGGATACCCGTTCGGGAACAGAGATGTTCTGTTCCTGCATGGCTGCCATTGCACCGGCTGCTACCAGGTCATTGCCGCACAGGATTGCGTCAAAATCGGTGAGGGTGGAGAGAAATTTTTTCATAGACTGATAACCGCTTGGATAGTCAAAACCGCTGATGGTCAAAAGTTCCTTCTCCAAATCCAAACCGTATTCCTGGAGCGCCCTCTGATAACCTGCCATCCTCTCCAGGGTTGTATAGGCCCCCTGTCCATCGGTATGCAGCAGTTTCAATACGGTCTCCAAACTTCCTGGCGGAGACCAGAAGCCGGCAAAAAAGGCAATCCGCCTGCGTCCCCGCTGCAACAGATATTTGGTGGCTGTGTAGGCGCCCATCTCATCATCCATATAGACATGGGGGAGCCCTGGAACTACGTTTTTTCGGAAGGCAATCACAATGGGGATCCCGCGCGAACGGACCTGCTCCAGGTGGCTTTGAGCCCCAACGCTAGCGATCGGGCAGTAGATCAAGCCACAAGCGCCACTGGAGGCCACGGAATCCAAGCACCAGGAGTCCTGCTGCTCTTTGCCGCCACTGGAATAGACATTTACCCGGTAACCCAGCTGCATCGCAGCATCCATCGCCCCTTGCAGTACTTCCGCAAAGGTGGCAATCCGCACGGTTGGAATCACAATTCCAATGAGATTGCTGCTGCCCACTCGGACACTCCGGGCGCTGGCATTGGGGATATAGCCCATCCTCTCAATGGTGGCCAGCACCCGGTCCCGTAGCTCGCTATTGACCGTTTCATTGCTATTGATCACCCGGGAGACAGTGGATACTGATACATTCGCCGCCTTTGCCACATCGCTGATTGTGACCTTCTGCATGCCATCACCTCATCAGGCTTATTCAGATTCCCTCTCAATCCCAGCGCCCATGTTGTTCATCACCTCGAAGAAGTTGGGGAAGGAGACTGCAGCGCACTCGGCATTCTCCACCTGGGTGCAGCCTTCCGCTGCCAGGCCACAGGCAATCAACGCCATCGCCACCCGGTGGTCCCCATGGCTGGCCACCCGGGCCCCACACACCTTGCGTCCCCCATGGACCACCATGTCATCCGGTCCGATCTCCACGGCAACCCCCATCTTGGCCAACTCTTCCGCCATCACCGCTACCCGGTCGGTCTCCTTCAGGCGGACATGGGCTAGGCCGATAAAGTGGGTGTCCTGATCCGCAAAAGCGGCGGCCACACTCAATGCGGGCAGGCTATCGGGGATATCCCGCATGTCGATGGTGGTGCCGCCCTTCAAAGCGGTCCCGCCGTGGACCACCAGGCGGCTGTTCGCAAAGTCCTTTTCGATATCAGCACCCATCTCGATCAAGCGGTCCACCACCGCCTTATCACCCTGGCTGTCCTGGAAGTTCACCGCATCGATCACAATGTCGGAGCCGGTGACCAGGGCTGCCACCAATGGGAAGGCCACGCCGGACCAGTCACCGGAGATGGTGGTCTCCGCAGGGGTATAGGCCCGACGGCCGGGGATCACAAAGCGGGTATAGTCCGCCGGATTCTCCACCTGAATGCCATAGCGGTTCATCCAGTCAAAGGTGATATCCAGATAGGGTTTCTCTTTGGGGTCTTTGACCAGGATCTCGGTGTCCTGCTCCAGCAGAGGGGCCACCATCATCACCCCGGAGACGATCTGGCTGAGTTGGCCGCCAAAGTGGGCGGTACCCCCTTTGAGGACGCCGCGCACCACTACAGGACAGGAGGTGCTGCCTGGACGGCTGGCCGCCGCAAAGCCTCCCAGTTCGTTGATGGCGGAGATGGTCTCGTCGATTGGGCGGCGGCGGATCTGCTCATCACCGGTCACAAAGGTGTAACCATCCACCAGGGCCGCCATGGGAGTGGCAAAATAGGCCACGGAGCCGGAATTTCCACAGTCCAAGTAGTTGTCCGGGACCTTCAGGTCTCGTCCAAGGCCGTCCACCACCCAGGTGTTCCCCTGATCCTCCACCTGCGCTCCGAACAGGCGGGCGGTGGCCAAAGCGTTGCGGCAGTCCAAACTGAGCAGGGGGTTGTGGATCACCGATCTGCCTTTGGACATGGTGGCCAACAGTACCGCACGGATGGTGTGGCTCTTGGAGCCCGGCACCATCGCGTGCCCGGATAATTTATGCGGTTTTATGGTTGCAATCATCTGAATCCTCCCAACATTTCTCCGTCAAATTTCTATCTTCCAATCTGCCGCATCCGTTCAATGATCTCCAAAAGGCTGGAATTTATATCAAAATGCAGCGCAAGTTGTTCCAACTCCTGGCAGGTCTGAAGCGGCAGAAGCCCATCGATCAATGTATGGAATTTCCGAGCCAGTTCTTGATCGTCAGGAGCTTGATCCCATGCACAGGAGGTGACCTCTTGCGAGAGGCGCCTGCCGTCCTCCAACTCCAGCTCCACTTTGCAGCCGCGCACCCCAAAGGGCCCATCGCCATAACCATCATTTTTTTGGACAGTCACCTTTTCAAGCAGCTGGTTGGTCTTGGGATCTTGCAGTTTTTCGGGCCAGAACGCCTTAGGGCTCAGATCCCCCTCGATCAAAGCGACTGCCACAGTATAGGGCAGGCAGAGGCGGGCGGACGAGGGAGTCAAGGGATAGGTAACTCCCTCATTTAAGGTATAGGAATAGGGGTAAGTGGTTACTGTCACATGCCGGATCTCCTCCGGGCGGAACTGCTCCTTGGCATATAGCCGTTTCACTGCGGTGACCGCAGGATGTACCGAATGGCAGGCAGAGAACTGTTTAAAGGAGGTGTCTTTAATATAAAAGTGGGAACCGGGGGCCACATCCATTCCCTTGTCCCCGCCAAAGAAGGCCTTCAAGGACTTCTCCCCCTCCAAAATGTGATGGGGCCCAGTCAGGTGGGAGGAGGCCGCTTTTGCAGCAAACATCCCCAACAGCACGCCCCAGCCGCCATAGAGGTCTTTGGCGTCCGCCCCCTCCATAAAGGAGGTGAAAGGACAGACGGGCAGCAGAGATGCCGCAATGCAGATGGCGTTATAGATCTCCTCTTCCCCCAGCCCGTAGAGCATAGCAACCGTCCCGGCCACGCCCAACCCACAGACAAAGCCAGGGCCGTGCATCCCCAAGGGGCGAAGATCCTCTGTAGCCAATAGGCCCATCCGCATACAGATGTCGTAACCAAATACGACCGCTCGGATGAACCGCTCGGAGGGGAGGGAGGGATCAGATTCGGCCACCGCCAATGCCGCTGAGAGGACATATACCCCTGGATGAACTGACGCACCGATTCCGGAGCAATCATCCAGCTCAATATTGGAGGTACGCACTGCGTTCGCAAAGGCGGCAGCCCAAGGAGCTACCTGTCCCTCCATCCCCCAAATACTGGCGTAGGGGCCCTCCCGAAGGGAGCCCATCTTACGAATCTGATCCGCCAGGGCCGTACAGCACTGATAGCCCGCCGCGAAACCTGCACAACCCAGATGGTCCAACAGGCACCGGCGCAACTGGTGAACCGTTTCATCATCAAACGCTTCTATCTTGCAATGGGAAAAGTATGCGACAATTTCTTGTAAATAGGTTTCTCGTTCCATCGGTCATTCCCCTTTCGAGCCGTTTTGGCGTGCAAGAACCTACGCCCTTTTGCAATTGGCAAAAAAGCGCCTTTTTTCCTCAAATTTTCGTCAGATCAATGCACCCTGCCGCAGCAGTTCCGCGCGCACCTGCGCCAGGTCGTATGCTCCTCCTGGTGGGGTCAATGCAGCCGCTACTCCAGCCGCCTGCCCTGTGGCGAAACAGGTCCCCATCACACGCACAGAGGACAGGGTCTCATGATCCACCCCGATATCCCGTCCGGCACACCAAAGGTTGCCCGGCGAAACTGCTTTCAAACATCCCAAAGGAAGCCCATACCAGGAACGGTCGCAGATATCCTGGTTGTCGGACATATCTTGGAGAAGGCGATGATTTTCCAGAGACCAGCCGCATCGGACCACTCGTTCCTCCGGCGCCTTATCCCCCCGCAGCACATGATCCACCGTCAGATTCTTTTCACAAACAATTCTCCGGGACTCCCGGATTCCCAAATGAGGGCCGGTTGCCAGCAAATAGCTGCGCTCCATCCCAGGCAAAAACTCCCGCAAAGCCTGCGCATATACATGGGCCATCACACGGGTGGCATGTAGCGCGCGCGTCATGCTGGCGGAATCCAACCCCTGTAGCTCGTAGTTGGGCAGGGAGATGTTGACCACGTCCCCCTTTCGGGCCGGCCAGACAGGGGCCCGCATCTTCGTCATCGGCCGGTAGCCCGCATGATACGCTTTTTGCAAAGCTTCTCCAACCTGATCCGGCGTAAAGTGCAATGAGCGGGGCACATGGGCCAGCTGCATCTCCAAGGTAGCCATCTGTGCCCGCCCCTCTTCGTCTCCAAAGCGTGTTGGGCAGCCCGCCATGTGGGCAAGGTTGGCGTCCCCGCTGGCATCCACAAACGAGGAAGCTTGAATCCAAAACCGCCCCTCATCGTCCGCCACTTCCAGCTTTCGGAGCAGCCCCTCTGTACAGTCGACACCAATCACATAGGCGTCCAGAAGGTATTGGACGCGGTTTTCCAGCAAAAGTTCCTCCAATACCAGCTTCAGGACCTCCGGATCATAAAAGATGGTCCGGCCTCCAAACATGGTGCGGACAGGGGCGATGTCCTCTCCCTTGTCCTTCAGGCGCTGGAGGACCTCCTCCCCAATCCCCTGCACCACCTGATTTTCCTGGTCCTCACTGGTATAGAATCCACAGAAGGAGGGTACGCCACAGCGAACACCCGTCCCTCCAAGGCTGGGGGACCGTTCAATCAAAACAGCCCGAGCGCCAGCCCTCTGGGCGGAAACCGCTGCGGCAATCCCGGCAACGCCGCCGCCTACGACTGCTATGTCGCACTCCAACCTCCGCATAGGGAGCTCCTCCTTTTTCTTGATTATAGTCCGTTGATCTCCTCCACCAAGTGGCACGCGACCTGGTGCCCCGGCAAAATCTCCCGCAGCTCGGGCGTCTTCTTGGTGCACTCCTCCTTGCAATAGGGACAACGGGCGGCAAACCGGCATCCCGGTTTGGGGTTGATGGGGGAAGTGATCTCTCCCCGCAGCAGCTCCCGCTTCCGCGTGCGCTTTAAGGTGGGTTCCGGAATGGCAGCCAATAGTGCTTTCGTATAGGGGTGGAGTGTGTGGTCAAATAACTCGTCCGATTCGCTCATCTCCACCACCATACCCAAATACATGACCATGATATGGTTGGAGATATGTTTCACCACGCTCAAATCGTGGGTGATAAACATATAGGTCAGGCCCTTTTCATCCTGCAGGTCCTGCATCAGATTTAAAATTTGTGCCTGGATGGACACATCCAATGCGGAAACCGGCTCGTCACAGACGATAAAGCGCGGCTCCAATGACAGCGCCCGAGCGATTCCGATCCGCTGGCGGCGGCCGCCATCCAACTCATGGGGATAGGACTGGGCAAACCTTTGGGCCAGGCCCACTGTGTCCATCAATTCCTTCACCCGTTTGTCCACCTCTTCCCGGTGGCGGCAGATCCCGTGAACCCGCAGAGGTTCCCCGATGATCTCACTCACTGACATGCGGGGATTCAAAGAGGCAAAGGGATCCTGAAAGACAATCTGCATCTCTCGACAGAGGGATTTGACATCCTTGGTATGGGTGATATCCCGCCCATTGAATAGGATTGTGCCGCTGGTGGAATCCAACAGGCGAATAATGACCCGCCCCAAAGTGGATTTTCCGCACCCAGATTCGCCCACAACCCCCAGTGTGCTTCCTTCCGCAATATTGAAGTTGACATCGTCCACCGCATGGAGCAGGCCATGGGGCGTTTTGAAATATTTCTTTAAGTGTTTGACTTCGATCAAATTGCCCATAATTTCCTCCGAATTTGGGCGGTCCCATGCGTGCCCTTACTGCACGGCGTCCGCCGATTTTTCATACAATACGCAGCAGACCTGGTGTCCCGGAGCCACTTCCACCGGTTCGGGCATGTGGGTGGAACAGGCATCTGTGCAATGGGGACAGCGTGGGGCAAACGGGCAGCCCGGCGGCAGGTCGGTGGGGTCCGGCATTAAGCCGTGGATAGGACGCAGGCGCTTTACTTTCGTATTTAGGCTGGGAAGGGAGTCAAACAGTCCTTTTGTGTAGGGGTGTTTGGTGTTCTCATAAATTTCCTCAATGGGGCCGCTTTCCACAATCCGTCCCGCATACATGATGGCAACCTTGTCACACACTTCCGCCACCACACCTAAATCATGGGTAATCATGATCATCGCGGTTTTGTACTCCTGCTGCAGCTTTTTCATGAGCTCCAACACCTGCGCCTGGATGGTCACATCTAAGGCGGTGGTGGGCTCATCAGCAATGATCAGATGGGGATTGCAGGCCAGAGCGATGGCGATCACCACGCGCTGTTTCATACCACCGGAGAATTGATGGGGATAATCCCCCAGGCGCTCGGCGGGGATGCCCACCGTCTCCAACATGTGGGCCGCTTCCTTTAGAGCCTCCGCGTGGCTGACCTTCTTGTGGATCTTGACTACCTCCGCGATCTGCTCCCCCACCGTTGTCACAGGATTTAAGGCGGTCATAGGGTCCTGGAAGATCATGGACGCCTCGCGGCCGCGGTAGCTGCGCAGCTCCTTTTTATCCAGCTTTGTCAGGTCTCTTCCATTGAAGGTAATGGTGCCCTCCACAATCTTTCCTGGAGGGTCAGGTACCAGCTGCATGAGGCCCAACGCAGTGGTGGTCTTCCCCGCGCCAGTTTCCCCCACCAGGCCCAGCGTTTCCCCCTGTTGGACATCAAAGCTGATGCCATTCACCGCTTGGACCACGCCGCTATCGGTAAAATAGTGAATCGTCAGATTTCGCACACTCAAAAGCGCGCCAGATTCGTTTTGTGCCATATTTCCACCCTCTTATTTCTTCAGCTTTGGATCCAGCGCATCCCGCAGTCCATCTCCAAACAGGTTCAAAGCCAAAACGGTCACCATAATCGCCAGGCCCGGGAAGGTCACCATATACCAGTAATCCCGGATATAGCTGCGGGCCGCAGAGAGCATGGAGCCCCACTCTGGCGTGGGCGGCTCAATCCCAATCCCCAAAAAGCTCAGGGAGGCCGCCAGCAGAATCGCCGTCGCCACGCCCAAGGTGGCCTGTACAATGATGGGGGCCAGTACATTGGGGAAGATGTATTTTGCGATGATATGGGTGTTGGAAGCGCCAATGGCCCGGGCCGCTTCTACATATTCCTGATCCTTTACAGTGAGGGTGGAAGCACGCACCACCCGGGCAAAGCTGGGAATGGTGCCAATGGCCACCGCAATCATGGCATTTACCAGGCCAGGTCCCAACGTGGTCGCAATCGCAATGGCCAGTACCGTACGGGGGATGGCCATCAGGATATCAGCGCCACGCATGATAATGGTATCAGAAATTCCGCTGAAATAGCCGGCGCAGGCCCCTAGAATGCTGCCCACCACCGCGCTGATCAACAGGGAGATGAAGCCGATCAACAGTGAAATACGGGTTCCGTAGATAATACGGCTCATGATATCCCGTCCGAAGTTGTCGGTGCCCATGGGGTGCCTCAGGGACGGGGATTGCAGCATCTCCGAGTAGTTTTGCTCATCTACGCCGTAGGGAGCGATAAAATCAGCAAAGATTGCCAAGAGAACCAATAGAATCAACACTGCCAGCCCAAACATCGCCATCCGATTCTTTTTCAGGCGGTGCCACACGTCTCTCCACTGGCTGTTTTTGCGCAGACCAATTTTCATGCGGAGACCTCCTCTCCACCCGCCGCAAGTTCCTGGGGCTTATGTTTTTCCTTTTTCCGTGCGTACTGGGTCTTGATCCGAGGATCTACAAAGGCATACAGCAGGTCAATAATCAGGTTTAAGATACTGAAGAGCAATGCGATGATCAAAACGCCCCCCTGAACAACAGGATAATTCCGGGCTTTGATCGCATCCACCATCATTTTACCAATGCCAGGGATCGCAAAAATCTGCTCGTTGACCACCGCGCCCGACATCCCGCTGGCAAACTGGATGCCGATGACCGTGATGACAGGGATCAGCGCATTTTTCAAAGCGTGTTTGGTGATAATTTTCGCCTCAGTCTGTCCTTTGGCCCGCGCGGTGCGGATGTAATCCTGTCGGATAACCTCCAACATGCTGGAACGGGTCATGCGGGTGATGGTGGCAATGGAAACCGCACTGATACTGATGACAGGTAAGATATAATATTGCCACCCATAGAGCCCCGAAGCCGGCAGCCAGCCCAAATTGACTGAAAAGACCAGGATCAGCATCATTGCCAGCCAGAAACTGGGAATGGTGATACCTAACAAGGCCAGCAGGGTGGCCACATTATCCAAGATGGAATACTGTTTTACCGCTGAAAGAATGCCAACTGGAATTCCGATGATGACACTCAGGGCGCAGCTGTAAACCGCCAAACGCATGGTGACCGGCAGACGGGCCATGATCTCCTCGGTCACAGGCAGGCCGGTGACATAACTATCCCCCAGATCTCCATGGAACAGATCCAACATATAGTTCCCATATCGCACCAGGAATGGGTCGTTTAGCCCCATTTCCTCCCGGAGTTCCTCCACCTCCTCCTCGGTGGCCATATCCCCGAGGATCATCCGGGCTGGATCGCCTTTGGTAAAGTACATCAAAGTGAAAATGATCAGCGTAACGCCGATCAGCACAGGAATCGTGACTAAAATTCGTCTGATGATGTATCGCAGCATCTCTCTCACTCCTTTAAAAACGGCGTCCCGTAAGGCAACATCCACCGGTTGCCGCCTTACGGGACGCTTCATGGAATCAACGCGACCCGTACAGCCGCGCGGGAAATGGATCCCCGCTTAGGCCTCGGTAAACTGGACGCGGGTGAGATCCACCATCAGGTCCGGATAGAAGGGCAGATTGGCCACGTTGCTGCGGGCGCCGTAGGCGTTTCTGGGGAAGGCAATGGGAATCGCGTACATCTTTTCCCACAAGTAATCCTGGAGCTCCCCATAGATGGCGATACGCTCCTGCTCATCCATTGTCTGTTGACCCGCCTGGAGCAGCTCATCAATATGGGCATCTCCGTGGCGCAGGGAAATGGTACGGGAGGTCGGCCAGGCCACCAGAGCCGCAGAGGGGTCGTTGATAGAGGCAGTGTTGGTCATCAGGGCCATGGTGATCTCGCCGCTGTTGTTCATCTCGGTAAAGGTGGCCAGGTCCAGGAACTGGATGGACACGTTGACACCGATCTGGCCCCACATATTTTTGAGCACCTCGGCAAACGCCTGATTGATCGCGCTCTCGTAGGTCATATAGGTCACATCCAGGCCATCAGGGTAGCCGGCCTCAGCCAGCATCTCTTTCGCCAGCTCGGGGTTGTACTCCAGAGGGCCTTCGGTCTTATGGCCCAGGATCATGGGAGCATAGAAGGTGTCCGCCACATCGGCTGTACCCTGCCAGGTGGCCAGCACCAGATTTTCCATATCCAGACCATAGGCCAGCGCTTTACGCAGGGTTTCGTTTCCAGCGATGGGCTCCATCGAGTTGTTCAGGCACAGGTAGGAGATACCCTGGGTGTTGCCGCTGATCAGCTGGGTTTCGGGATTCTCGTTGATCCGGCTCCAGTCGGCGCTGGGCAGCTCGAAGGCAATATCTACGCCGCCAGTCTCCAGCTCAATGGTGCGGGAGGAAGCCTCTACGATCACACGGGCCACGAAATTTTCAAAGGCGGTGGGCTCGCCCCAATAGCCATCGTAACGAGTCATCTCAATACGGTCACCGGTGACCCATTGGGAGAACTGCATCGGGCCGGTGCCAACGGGATGGCGTGCAAACTCATCGGGGCCCATCTCGTTGTAGATCGATTCACTGACAATGCCGGCACGCAGGGTGGCCAAAGCCTCCAGCAGGGGGGCATAGGGGTAGAGCAACTTCACCTGGATGTGGGTGTCGTCAATCACCGTAGTGTTTTCGGTGTCGATGCAGCCAAAGAAGGTGGAGTGGAAGGAGCTCTGGGCCAGCTGGGTCAGAGTGAATTTGACATCCTGAGCGGTCATCTTGCTCCCATCATGGAAGGTGACGTCATCCCGCAGGGTGAAATTCAAAGTGGTGTCATCCTCATAGGCCCACTCAGTGGCTAGCCAAGGGATCAGCTCGCCATCGTCGTTCTTCTTCAACAGGGACTCCAGGACAAGGCTGGTGCACATAAATCCATTTTGATTGGTGTGCATAAACGGGTCCAGGGTGGCGGGCTCCACAGGCAGTGCCACAATCAAAGTGTCCTTGGTCCCTGTTCCGGTGCTGGCCGCTGCGCCAGAGTTTTCCGCAAAGCTCTGGGTGTTGCCAGCCGCAGCTTCCGACCCAGATCCGCCGCTCTCAGAGCCCCCGCAGGCAGCCAGAGAGAGGGTCATCAGGGATGCCAGTAAAAGGGATATCCATCTCTTCTTCATTCAATTTCCTCCTTTTTTATCGTTGCACGTCGAACATCTGCAAACATCTGCCCATACGCCGCGGATGTAAGTGCCTTTTTCCATTGCAGCTGAATCAAAAGCCGCATTTTCGATATGCCTGCTCCATCTGATCCAGCGCACGCAGGATCATGACTCTGGGCGAGGCGATGTTGAGGCGGACAAACCCTTCCCCCTCCCGCCCGAACAGGCTTCCAGGATTGACGCCAATGGCGCAGTCCTCCATAAAGAAGTGGATGACCTCCTCATCCGTCATCCCCAAGCCTCTGGCATCCAGCCAGAGCAGATAGGTTCCCTCCGGGCGTGCCATCCGGATGCGGGGCATCCGTTGGCGAAGCCCTTGTTCCACTGTTAAAATATTTCCCCACAGATAGGGGAGCAGCTGCTGAAGATAGTCGTCACATTGGCTATAGGCCGCCAGATAGGCCGCCATGGCAAAATCATTGGGAACGTTGATGTGGGTATAATCAAAGGTCGCCTTCAGCTTTGCACGCAATTCCGAATTAGGGACAATCACCGCTGATGCTTCCAGGCCCGCCAAGTTAAACGTTTTGCTGGGGGCATGACAGATAATCATATTCTGAATCGTCTCCGGAGAGGCCTGACCGGCTACCACATGCCGATGGCCATCAAACACAATGTCCGCGTGGATCTCATCGCTCACCAGGAGCACCTGGTGTTTTGCGCAAATCTCCGCAATGCGCTTCAATTCCTCCTCGGTCCAAACCCGGCCCACCGGGTTGTGGGGATTGCAAAGAAGCATCAATTTTGCCTTCGGGGAAGCTGCTCGCCGCTCCAAATCCTCAAAGTCAATGGTATAGTGCAGGTCCTTCTCCACCAGAGGGTTGCCACTCACCACCCGGCCGGAACCCCGGACGATGTTGGCAAAGGGATGATAGACCGGCGTCTGTAGGATCACCTCATCCCCCGGCTGTGTAAAGGTCAACACCGCCATGGCCAAGGCGGGGACTACTCCCGGAGAGAACAACGCCCACTGGGGATCCATGGAAAATCCATGCCTGCGTTGCATCCACTGAGCGGTCACCTGCCCAAATTCACCAGGCACAAAGGCATAGCCATAGATTGGATGCTCTGCCCGAGCCTGTACAGCACGAACCACCGGTTCCGGACAGATAAAGTCGCAGTCCGCCACCCACATGGGCAGCGCATTGGGGTTGCTGATCCGCATGGAGAGGTTGTCCCATTTGGTACAGCCGGTCCCCTTCCGGGGAATCCATTCATCAAAATGGTAGTCCATTGCTTTCTCCTATCTGGGGTTTACACCAAACCCATCATTGTCCAATAAGGGATATAAATTCCGAAGATGCCCGCAATAATGAGCGCCATCATGGGGAGCCCAAATTTGCTTGCATAACTGGATGGGAAATAGCCATTTCCCGCGCCAATCATTAAGCTCACCGCATGGAAGGGAAGCAAAAAGTGAGCGGTTACGCTGATATAGGCGATCATCAAAATCTCTGGCCCGGACATCACGCCGCCGCAGATGCTAATCAAAGCGGGCAATACCACTGAAAGGGTGGTGGTATTGCTGCCCAAAATCAGGTGCATACACATGGTGATGAGGATCATCACCAGAATGTACAGCGGCCCGAATTGACCGGGGAACATCCTTCCGATCCGGGAAAAGATGATATCCGCAATCCCGGTGGAGGTGAGTACCCCGCCGATGCAGAACGCCGCTGTCAAAAATACCATCGTATTGACATCAATGGCCGAAAAATCCTTCATCCGCAGTACTTTCATTGCAAATAAGAGAACCGTGCCAGCCAAAGTGATATAGGTGGGGTTGATGCCATGCAGGCCACTGGTCATCCAGAGCACCATGGTCCCCAGAACCACCACCAGCACCCATTTTTCATGGGTAGTAAACTGGCGCTCCTCCTTTTGTTCCTGCTCCCGGGGCTTTAAGGTCACACCCCTTAGCTGTTTGTGAAATACAAACAGGAACAGGGCCAAAACCGCTATTGTATAAAAAATTGTAGGTATCAACATGTATTCCATCCACTCCCCATTGGTCATGGAGAGGGAGGCAAATCCAACGGAGGAGCTGTTCAAGATAATATCCGCATCCAGCGCGGCCATGTTGACGATGACATAGAAGAGAAAAACAGAGAACAACAGCACCGACTGCGCAGATGCAGGGGCATCTGTTTTTTTCAAGTGAGCCCGCACAATGTTGGCAATGATGATCAATCGGGCCAGCGGCTGCGGAATCACATAGATGGTGACACAGAACGAAAGGATCACCGCAATGACCATCCGCAGAGGTGTTCCGGCAAACCGAAAAAGCAAAGGGCCGATGGTTTTTTCCGCAATGTGGGAATTCTCAATGCCCTGGGAAAACAGATAGCAAAAGATAATCAATAAGAAGTTATCCGACAACGGGAAGGAAAAAACGGTTTCGACAGGCGCCCGCCCTACCACCAGGAAAATGGCCAGGAGCATGAGGGAAGAGGGGATCTTTTTTACCCAGCCAGTGGACCACCAGATAATGACCATCACCAGCCCGCCAAACACGACGCCCTGCCGCCATGTCATGGAAAACGGGCGCCAAAGGCCCAATAGAAGCGGGCAGAGGGCACAAAGAACAGCTTTTCCCAGTTTTCCAAAATCGAGTGAAAACGAATTCTTACCTTCTATTTGGTTGACTCCGGCTTGCAAACATGAACATCCTCTCAGTTTTTAGAAATCGTTATCTCAAATGATCTATTGATGACTTCTAAATTATAGTATTCCTGGAGGATAGTGTCAATGTTTTTTGAATAATTTGTTAAAATATCCTATATACTTAGAAAAAAATTATGATAAATACCGATAATTAAAATCCATTTTCTTTGAGAAAACGTTTTTTCAGCCTTCAAAATTTCTGCACTCTCTGAAAACCTGCTCAGAGATCTGAATTCTCCGCTTCCCTTCCTGGGCCATCCTGTGGAGTGTGGACAGTCCGACCAGGATGGGTAACCCCATCCACCCCCTTGTAGAGCACCAGATCCCGGTAGAGCTTATACTCCATCGAATCAGAAAGGGCCCGCATGGAGGCATTGATGATATCTGTAGAAACGCCCACCGTTGTCCACACATTCTCTCCGTCCGAGGACTCAATGAGCACGCGGACCAGGGCCGCTGTGGCTTTGGAATCCATCACGCGCACCTTATAGTCGGTCAACCGTACCCCCGCTAAACTGGGGTAAAATACCTCCAATGCTTTCCGCAGAGCCCGGTCCAAAGCGTGGACCGGGCCGTCCCCCTCGTCCGCAGTGATCTCGTAGCGGTCCCCCACCCACAATTTTACCATTGCGGAGGCCATATGCCGGTTCGCACTGTCCTGTTCCCCAATGATGCGGAACAGCTCCAAGGTAAAGAATGGAGTAAACCGCCCCAGCTCTTTGAGCACCACCATTTCAAAGCTGGCCGTGGCAGCCTCAAACTGATAGCCTTGAAATTCCAGCTCTTTTAAACGGTCCATCAGGACTCTCAATTCCGGAGAGTGCTTGGATAGATCCGGAACCACCTCATGGATTTTTGCCAACAGCGCCGTTCGGCCAGATACCTCGGACAGCAGGATTTGGCGTTGGTTCCCCACCTGTTCCGGGCTGATATGTTCAAAAGCGGCGGTATTTTTTTTGACCCCATCCACATGCATGCCCCCTTTGTGGGCAAAGGCGCTCTTCCCCACATAGGGCATGGCGTGGGAGAGCTGCATGTTGGAGACTTCAGAAATATAGCGGGCGGTACGGGTCAATTGACGCATCCGATCTTCCGGGATACAGCTAAAATCCCGTTTCAGTTGCAGGTTGGCGATCACGGTGGAGAGGTTGGTGTTGCCGCATCGCTCCCCAAAGCCGGTACAGGTTCCCTGCACCTGCACCGCTCCTGCCTGGACCGCCGCCATTGCGCCCGCCACGGCGCAGCCCATGTCGTCGTGGCAATGGATCCCCACCCTTCCAGGGAACTGCGCGTCAATCTGTCCTGTGATCCGTCCAATTTCATCGGGAAAACAGCCGCCATTGGTGTCGCAGAGCACCAAGCGCTCTGCGCCCGCCTGTCTGGCCACCTGGAGCACCTGTTGGGCATAATAGGGGTCCTGCTTGTAGCCATCAAAAAAATGTTCTGCGTCAAAAATGACCAACTTTCCCGCGGCGGTCAGATAACGAATGGTATCCGAAATCATTTCCAGGTTTTCCTCTGGAGATGTCTCCAGCACCTTTTCCACCTGCCAACGAGAGCTTTTCCCAAAGATGGTAACCCATTGAGTACCTGAGGCCAGCAGAGCCGCGCAATTCCCATCCTCCTCTATGGGAATTCCTCGACGGCGGGTGGATCCAAAAGCAGTTAACCTTGCATGGGTCAGGCCCAAGCCGGGGGCCCTTCGGAAAAACTCCGCATCTTTGGGATTGCTGAACGGGTTCCCCGCTTCAATAAAATCCACCCCCAGCTGATCCAATGCCCGAGCGATGTTGCATTTATCCTCCACAGAGAAGGAGACGCTCTCGCTCTGGGCACCGTCCCGCAGGGTGGAGTCAAAAATCTCTATCTTCTTCATACCACTCCACCTGATTTTCTCTGATATCCATTTGCAGACCTTATTTTAGCACAAACTCCCACTGGTTACAAGGAGGGGGGCTCTCTTGCACCTGTAGCCAAGTGGTGGTATCATAGAGCTATCCTAAACAGTACAGGAGGTATTGGGCTATGGAAGGTTCTCAGTTAATCCGGGCCAGACGCAGTATCCGCAATTATCAATCAGGGGTAAAAATTCCGCAAGAACAGATCCAGCAGATGCTGGAGGCAGCTATGATGGCCCCCAGTGCCATGAACAGCCGCCCCTGGGAGTTTGTAGTGGTGGAGAGTGAACAGGTCAAGGAACAGTTGATGGAAGTCCACCCCTACTGTAAAATGTTAAAAACCGCCTCTCTGGCCATTGTAGTCTGCGGGCGGCCGGATCTGCAGGCCTCTTGGGGCGGGCAGTTCTGGCCTCAAGACTGCGGAGCGGCGATTGAAAACCTGTTGCTCCAGGCGCTGGAATTGGGATATGGGAGCTGCTGGTGCGGCTGCTATCCAGTGATGGAGCGTGTTGAGAAGATTCAGAATGTTCTTTCCATAGAGAGCATTCCCGTGGGAATTGTAGCGATAGGGGTTCCCAATGAGCATCCGGAGGCGCGGGGCTATTTTGATCCCCAACGGGTTAAATATCTTTAAACGGGACTTGATCCCTAAGAGTATGGGGAGTTTTGTCGCCATCTAAGCTTGCTGTAAATCTCCTGAAAGCGAAATTTATTGCCACAAAACGGGGGAGGATTGGCCTTTGAGGTAATAAAAGGCCAATCCTTCCCCGTTTTGTGATCTCTTCGAGCTGTTCTTCCCATATGGGGGCAATTCACTTGTTTCAAGGCACTCTGATCCTAGTTCTTCGCCTATAAAAGAACGGCCCTCTTCCAAAGCTTCAGGGATGTTTGACACCCTTCGGCGGACTGCCAGGATGGTAAGGATGTTGGGAACTTTATCTCATTTCTGTCCATCCACATCCGGGACCATTTCAACATATCTTTCCAGCAGCTCTGGCGTGCTCGTGTAATAACGGGCACCCTTATCTAAGGCAGCGATTTGATTCATCTCCTCATCTGTCAGGGCAAAATCGAACAGGTTGAGATTGTCTTTGATATGGGCAGGGTTTTTTGAGCCAGGAATTATGATGTTTCCATCCTGGATGTGCCAACGCAGGATGATCTGGGCGTTGGACTTCCCATATTTTTTCCCTAATTCTGTAAAGAGGGGCTCTTTCAGGAGGGCTTCGTCTCCATGACCCAGGGGATACCACGCCTGGATGATCATGCCTGCCTGCTTCAGAAAACGTTTTAGGCCCTTCTCCTGGTCATAGGGATGCACCTCTGTCTGGAGAATCGCAGGTTTCACATCGCAAAGGTTTAGAATCTCTTGGATCTGCTTCTCATTGAAATTGGAAAGGCCGATCGCTTTTACCTTCCCCTCTTTATACGCTTTTTCCATCTGACGATACCCGGCTAGATAGTTCCCCGCCGGTTGGTGGATCAGCAATAGGTCAATATAATCGGTATCCAGCCTCTGAAGCGTCCTCTCCACAGCGTCATCCTGTTCATAAAAGCTGGGCCACAGCTTGGTCTCCAGAAAGATTTCCGTCCGGTGAATCCCAGAACGTTTCATCGCCCGTCCAACGGCCTTTTCATTTACGTAGGCGTTGGCGGTGTCAATCAGACGGTATCCACATGCCAGCGCACTGAGCACCGACGCCTCTGCCTCATCCGGGGTGAGCAGAAAGGTTCCAATTCCTTCCATCGGCATTTTTAATCCGTTGTTGAGCGTCACAAATTCCATCTGACAACATCCTTTCTTAAATGGAATCGTTATAAATGACCGGCTTGATCAAGTTGCGGTCATGGTTCAAAAATAACCCCATAGCTTCGGGGATCTTGTCCATACCATGGTAGCGGTGGGTAATGAGCTTCTCCGGCTGTACACGGCCGGTGACAATTAGTTGAGCCATCCTGCTCATCCACAGCCGTCCACCCCGGCAGCCCACCCCTTTAATGGTTTTGTCCCCATAGCCAAAGCCCCAGACAGATGGATCAATTTCAATGGGTGCCCCGCTAAAATAGGCACTGAGGTTCACCAATGTGCCCCCCTTTTTTAATATAGAGAGCCCCTTCCCCAGTTCTTTTCCACTTCCGCCACAGAGAATCACTCCATCCACCAAACCGCCGTTTGCTTCCACAATGTCTTCCAGATAGTCCGGGGCGTGGTAATCCACAGTATGGGTAGCGCCGTATTCCTTCGCTACAGTAAAACACGGTTTGCGGGAACCAATGGCAAATACATTCCCAGCCCCATGGAGCACCGCCGCCCTTACGGCCATTAGGCCCACTGGGCCGATCCCCAGGACTGCCACCGAAGCGCCAAACTCTATACCCAACTGCCGCACACCTTCAAAGGCAGTACACATCATGTCCGGCACCATCACTGCCTGCTCCAAAGTGATCCCCTGCGGGATGGGCGCCAGGTTCATATCCGCGTCCCGAATGTAGGATTCCTCCACAAAGGAACCTCCTCTGTCGGGAAAATCCACTCCGCCATACAGATTGTCCTGCCGCTGTTTCGCCATCCCGTCCTGGGCCTCCAGGCTGCGCCACATGGGCATTACTGAACAGACGATCACTCTGTCCCCCACTTTGAAATCATGGACCTCAGCGCCGACCTTTGTAATCTCCCCACACATCTCGTGGCCCACAGCCTTGCCAATCAGATAGGGCAAAGAGGCGCAACCGGTGGCGCACAGATGTGCGTCACTGGTACAGGGGGACCAAATCAACGGCCGGATAAAAGCTCCGGTGGGGCAGGGTTCCTCCGGGATGGGGCATTGGTCGCTGATGGCCAGGGTATTTTTTCCAGTAATGACCACACCTTTCATCTTTCTCATCACACAGCACTCCCTTCCACAGTGTCCTTCGAACCGAGGTCGCAATAAGGGACCCCTCGCTTATTTTCAACTCGTTTTACAGTCCGTCTTACGCCTAGATCGTACGGCGTTCAACGGGGATGGAGCCGGGCTTGGTCTCCCTTTATTTGGAAGATGCCGGAACGTTTTGCGTCCCTCCAAACACCGCCGACATGGGCATCCGATCCAGCGCCCTGTCCAAATCCTCCACTTCCGCCAAAGTCAAGACGATCTTGGCCGCCCCGGCATTTTCCTCCATGCGATCCTCCTGCCGTGTGCCGGGTATGGGCACGATCCAAGGTTTTTTGCACAGCATCCAAGCCAGAGAAATTTGAGCCGGGGTCGCGCACTTTTCCTTCGCCATCCGATGGAGAAGGGCCAGCAGGTCGGCATTCTGATGCGCCGCCCCGTCGGAGAATTGAGGCATCCCCGCCCGATAGTCTGTTTTGGGGTCAAAATATGTGCCCTTCCCGTATTTTCCGGTGAGGAAACCGTTGGCCATAGGAGAAAATGCCACCAGACCAATCCCCAGCTCTTCCAACGTCGGGAATAGAGGTTCATGGTGCCTGGCCATCATGGAGTAGCGATTTTGCACCGCTGTCACTGGACAGACTGCGTGTGCCCGGCGTAGATAGGATTCATCGGCCTCCGAGATCCCCCAGTGGGTAATCTTCCCCTCCCGGATCAAATCGGCCATCACCTGGGCAACCGCTTCCGGCTCCACATGGGGATCGATCCTGTGTTGGAAATACAGGTCGATGTGATCGGTCCCCAATCGCCGCAGGGACCCCTCCACCGAACTGCGGATTGTCTCCGGCCGAGAATCGGGAATCAGCGGCAGGGGGACGCGCCCGCTTTCAAAGTCAAACCGCAGACCAAATTTTGTAGCGATTACCGCCTGATTCTTTACCGGTTCCAGCGCTTTTTCCACAAGCACCTCATTGATATGCGGATCATCGGCGGTACCATAGACCTCGGCAGTGTCAAAAAATGTGTAGCCCAAATCAAAGGCCTTCCGCAACAGACGGACCGCCTCCTTTTCCTCCGTCGGTGCCCCATAGGCATGGGAAAATCCCATGCAACCCAGCCCCACGGCGGAAACCTTTAAATCCTTCCCCAAGATTCTTGTCTGCATCCTTCATTCATCTCCTTCTGTTGCCATTGTACCTCTGGAAACAGGGGGGCGGAAGTCTCCATTGGTTATGCGGCGGAAACCGAGAGGTTAAGACTGATGCCGCTCCATTTGTAAAAGGCGACGGAAGGTATGGAAATACAATCCCAAGGATACCGGCAGCATCACCACCTCCACAACCAGTTGGGTCCAGATCATTCCGAAGAGGCCGAACACAAAATTCATCCCTATGAGCAGAGGAATATTGAGCAATCCCTGGCGGCTGAAGGTCAATGTAGCCGATTCCACCCCCTTCCCCATCGCCTGGAGGGTGTAGCTGATAAGGAAATTGACCGATGTCAAAGGCACCGCCAGGCAGGCAATCCGTAAAAAGGAAGCTGCCAGGGTGCTTGTGGTCAACTCCGGAAGAAACAAATAGGTGATATGGGGAGAAAAAAGCGCAAAGAATGCCACAAAGCCAGCGGATAGCGCCAAGGCGACCTTCCAAGAGAACACGGACACCCTGCGCATCCGCTGGTAATTTCCCGCGGCAAAATTGTACCCCACCAGAGGCATGAAGCCCTGGCAGAGCCCCATGGAGACGTTCAAAGGGAACTGGTCAATCCGTTTGACAATGCCATAGGCCGCCACTGGGATATCCCCATATCCGGCGGCCAAATGCACCATGGTCATGTTGGAGGCATTCCCCAAAGCGGTTGCGAGGGCGGAAGCCAGTCCCACCGAAAAGATGGGCCGCAGAAAACGGAAAGTAAAATATCTGGGACGGAGGGAAACCGCCGTTTTCCCCCTTAGGCGGACATACTGGAGCGCAAAAAATAGGACGGACGCGGTATTGGAGAGCGCAGTGGCAATGGCGGCCCCTGCCACATCCAGATGGAATAGAAAGATAAAAACTGGGTCGAGCGCCACATTGAGGATTCCGCCAAACATCATACCTGTACTGGCTTGTCTGGCATGGCCTTCGCTGCGAAGCAGATGGCCCATTGCCAAGCTCACCATCGTTGGCACGCCCCCCAACACCACTACCCACAGGAGATATTCCTCCGCATACCTATAAGTGTCTGGGCTGGCCCCTAAAAACCGTAACAGCGGCACACGAGCCAAATAGGTCCCCAACGAGAACAGCAAGGTTACCACCGCCCCACCCCAGATGCTAAAGACGGCGACATATTTAATATCACGATGGTTATGTGCTCCCAGCATCCGGGAGATGAGGCTACTGCCGCCAAGGCCGAAGAGATTTCCCAGGGCGGTGAGCAGATTGAACCAAGGGGACACCAAAGACACGGCCGCTACCATATATGGGTTACCAATTTGACCGACAAAGAAGGTATCTGCCAGGTTATAGATCATGGTCACTACTTGGCTGATGATGGTGGGAACAGCCAAGGTCGCCACCGCTTTTGGAACGGGCATGGCCTCAAACAGATATTTTTCTGATTCTTCTTCCATCGATATCCCATCCTTCCAATGCCACATATTGCTTATAAACGTACACGCCCCTCCCACCGTTCGGAGGGAGGGGCATAGTGGAAATAATAGAGGGCGGGGCGTCTCAGAGCCCCAACCCAGCGGCCCAGGACGCGATCTGATCGGCACTGTCCGCCACCTCATTCCGGGAGATGGTCAGACCGTCCTCCCTTACCGTAGCGCCAGGCTGCAGCTCTGCAATCGTGCGTTCTGTCCGGGAGAAACCGCTGCCGCCGTGCGGGCAGAAGGGGATGATGGTTTTTCCGGAAAGGTCATACGTCTCTAAAAAGGTGTACAGCGGCATCGGCAGATCCCCCCACCAATTGGGATAACCCAAAAGGATGGTGTCGTACTGGTCCAAATTTTCAATATGAGTGGAGAGTTCTGGACGGGCTTCTTCCTCCTGCTCCTGTGCCGCTTGATCTACCAAGGGATCGTGATCCAGGGGATATTGTTGGACGGTCTCTATACGGAATAGATCTCCCCCCACCGTTTCCTGGATGATATGGGCCATATACTCCACATTGCCCATCACTTGACCGTCTCGTACCACAATGCTCGCCCCGGCTACGGCATCTACACCATTGGTGCTCACATCCTCCGGCATGGTGAAGTAGGCGATGAGCGTATGGGAGCCCTCCTCTTCCACAGTGGCAGCGGGAACCGCCTCTGAGGTGAACAGGTCCAATCCATCCAACCAATTCTGTACGTCCTCTTGGCTGACACGGGAGGAAAACCTCTGGCCCTCCTGCCAGTTGCCGGTACCAGCCAATTCCGCCAGCAATTCACCGCTTTCACCCAGGCCGGAGCTGGCAGAGGTGCAGAAGGGGATCACCGTTTTACCTGTGAAGTCATTGGATTCCACGAAGGTATCCACCGGCCAGGCCGCAACGCCCCACCAGATGGGGTACCCGATGAATACCGTGTCATAGCGATCCCAGCCATCTACCGTATTGGTTACCAATTCCACCTCCCGGAGGGATTCATCCTCATGTTCCCGGGAGACGCGGCTGTCTGGATTGCCATAGTCCAAATCCTCATCGGTATAGGGATCCGCAGGCTCCAGCTCAAACAGGTCACCCCCCGTTATCTGAGCGATGTAGCTGGCTGCCTCCTCTGTGTTCCCAGTTGCGGAGAAGTATACCACCAGGGTTCCTCCCTTTTCCGTCTCCTCTGGAGGTTGCTCATCCGACGGGTCCGAGCTGAACTGCGAGGAGGTTTCCTGCAAGGCTGTCTCCTGCGAGGAGGTCTCTTGCGAGGAAGTCTCCTGGGTAGACAAGCCGGTCTCCTCTTGCAGAGAGGAACTTTCTGCAGGGGAAGAAGAGGTTCCATTGCCACATGCTACAAGGCTTAAAAGCATCGCAATCCCTAAAAACAACGCGGTCAATTTTTTCATATTGGCTGCTCCTTTCCGATTTTGAGGCCCTTATTCGTAGCACTCTTGGAAGATTTCCAAAATTTCCTCATGCGTCATAGCCTTATAGCTTCCCTGGGAAATTCCGCAGCTATCGGCAATTTCTTTGAGCTGTTCCCTCTTGGCACCCAACTCCTTCAAAGTAGTGGGCAGGCCGATCTCTTTGATAAAGTTCGCCAGAGCGTTGATACCGGCTAGAGCCAGTTCCTCATCCGTTTTGCCATCCCGGGCAATCCCCCAAACATGTTCAGCAAAACGGACAAACTTGGGAAGCCCCTCTCTGTAAATGTGCCGATAGTACACCGGATGGAGGACCGCCAGGCCGCAACCATGGTTGCAGTTGGTGTACGCCCCCAATTGATGTTCCATATTGTGGCATTCAAAGTCACACTTTTTACCCATTTTGATGACCCGGTTTTCTGCCATGGTAGAATCCCACATCAGATTGGACCGGGCGGTATAATCCTCAGGCGCTTGGATCGCTATCCGCAGGTTACGGATGACACTTCGCATCAGAGCCTCCATGATATCATCGGAGACGTTGTCCTCGTTGGGCTCGCTGAAATAGGTCTCCATAATATGGGAGAGGATATCAAAGCTCCCAGAGATCATCTGTCCCTTCGGCACGCTGAAGGTATAGGTCGGGTCCATCAGGGCAAAGCGGGGATTGAGTTGTGGATAATCCCGTCCGGTTTTGACCCTCTTTTCCTCGTTGGTGATCACCGCGCCACCGTTGCATTCGCTGCCAGTACCCGCGACGGTGACAATGACACCCAGAGGGAGGGGCTCAAAATCGATCACACCAGGACGTGCCCAAAAATCCTCCCAAATGTCTCCACTATACCGGGCGGCCAAAGACACCGCCTTGCAGCAGTCCATAGTGCTGCCGCCTCCCACGGCCAAGATCATGTCCACATGGTGCTCTCGAGCTAGTTTTGCTCCCTCCTGCACTTTTTGATAGGTGGGGTTGGACATGATACCGGAGAACTCCACAATTGTCTTCCCTTTCTCCTGCAGGATACCAACAACCTCATCATAAATTCCGTTTCGTCTGATCGATCCGCCCCCATAGGCCAGTAGAATCGTTTTCGCCTTCTTGGTCAGACAGGCCAGATACTCCTTTACACAGCCCCTTCCAAAATAGACCTTTGTTGCGTTTTGAAAGATAAAATTGTTCATAAAGATTCCTCCTAAACAAATACTCATTCCTCTTTGCGGACGAAGTCGGGCGTGGAAATAGGGTACCATCGTGCCGGCAGCGACCGGAAAATTAGTTCCAGCGATAAAAGCTCCTGTATGCCCATCAAGAATTCCCCTACATTGGGCACTCCTTCCGCCGTACTAGCTCTCAACCCGAAACTGTACAATAGACCTGGATCCCGGCGGAACTCCGTAAGGAAATGCTAGCAGCTTATAGCGCCCCATCTATGGCGCTATCCGATTTCTTTACATGGACAACAGTGGATGATCCTTCCCTACTAAGATTGCTTGGAAACAGAAATATTTTAGAGTACCTACTCACATACCGGACAAGGGCGACATCAAACTCTTCTGCTGTGATGCGCCGGATTCCCATGCTTTTCTTTACCTCCACCCTCTTGTCCTTCATTATAAAAAAATCGAGGCTTCCGCAGAAGTCTCGATTCGTTATGAAGTCTTTACTTGAAGGTTAATAGAAAATAGAGGGGGGTGGGGGAAACCGAGGGTTCCCTATCATACATTGAACGATTAAAAGAAGGGGATAACCCCGCCGCAGCGACCCTCCGCCAAATAAAAAAAGACACCCGATTGGGTGTCTTTTTTTATTTGGCGGAGATGGAGAGATTCGAACTCTCGAGGAGCTTTTGACCCCTACACGATTTCCAGTCGTGCGCCCTCGACCAGCTAGGCGA
>CAJFPF010000135.1 GCA_904398655.1 uncultured Anaerotruncus sp.
GAACCCCAGGGAACCCCTCGTTCCAGACTTGCACCCCCTCGCGCCCCTCATGAGGAGCGTAGCTCAGGACTGATGGCGCCGTTTTTGTGCTCCCCGGTCGTGGCCGCCCTCAGGTTCTGCGGGGCGGAAAGGCCGGGACGGGGAGGTTGTTTTTCTACGGAAAAGTTTTCGCGGCCCGCCGCCCCCTCTCAGCCGCTGCGGCGGCAGCTCCCCCCACGGGGGAGCTGGGGCTGGGGCGGGAAGGCGGTTTGTTCTACGGAGAGGTTGGCGGGGGAACGGTGCGGTTTGCGCCCCCATGGCCGCCCTTAGGCAGTGCGTGGCGGAGAGGCCGGGGCGGGGAAGTTGTTTTTCTACGGAAAAGCTTCAGAAAATGGAAAACCCCGCCGCGCTGCGTCCATCCGGACGCTCCGCGGCGGGGCTACTCCTCAATCCGCCAGGGCCTGGCGGAGGTTTTGAGGGGTGAGCTGTTCTCCAGAGAGGACCTGTGTCAGCTGTCCCTGGCGCAGGACAACCACCCGGTCACAGAGGCCGGCGGCCTCCTCCAGGTCGGAGGTGGCCCACAGGACGGCGCCTCCCTCCTCCAACCGCTGGCCAACCAGCTGATAGAGTCCTCGCCGTCCGGGCAGATCCAGGCCGGCAGAGGGATCACAGAGCAGATATATCCGCCCAAACCGCTCCAACGCCCGCTCCATCAGCTCCCGGCGGCGGTTCCCTCCGGTGGTGTACTCCTCTTGGGGCGGATTGAGCACAAACGCCCGCAGCGAACGCCCCAAATCTTGGGAAAAGGTCTTGGCGCCCAGCCGGGCCCGGGCGGCCATCCCGGCGCCGCTGCCCGATTGGAGCAGTTGGGCGGCCTGTTGGAGCACCTGTTCATCCTCCTGGCTGGTGGCGATTTGAATGCCCGCCTCCAAGGCCGCCAGAGGGGAATCCAATTTCAGCGGTTGTCCGTCGATCCGGACAAGACCCTGGGAGGAGGAGAGGCCTCCCAGCGCCCGGATCAGCCCCAAGGTGCTGCCGTCGCTCCCCCCCACCAGTCCCACCAATTCCCCTGCACAGAGGGTCAAATCCACGCCGGCAAAGCCGGAACCGCCAAATCCCTCCAGCTTCAGCAGCTCTGGCCCGGGGGAGAACCGGGGGCGGCGATAGGGGGCATCCGCCTCCTGCCCATAGGCCAGTTGGCGCAGGCCGGCCAGGTCCAGCCCCTGGGCAGGACCGCTGTAGCGGACCCGACCCCGCTCCAACACGGTGATCCGGTCGGCCAGGCGGCGTGCCTCCTCCAGATCATGGGTGATAATCAAAAACCCGCGGCCCTGGCGGCGCAATCCCTCCAGCGCCCGATAGAACTCCTGTTTTTCCCCGGCGTCCAACCGGGAGGTGGGCTCGTCCAACAGCACCATCCGGGCGTTGGAGACCACTGCCCGGGCGATCCCTACCAACTGCTGCCGGGCGGGGGAGAGCTCCCCTAGGGGGGTGTTCGGATTCAGCTGCAGCCCCATGCTTCCCAAAAGCTCCCGGGTCTGCCGGCGCATCCTGCCGGTATCCATGATGGGCAGCTTCCACACCTTGGGCTCCATGCCAAAATAGAGGTTGGAGCTCACCGACAGGGCGGGGAACATCCCCATATTCTGGCCCACCAGCATCAGTCCAGCCTGGACTGCCTGGGTGGGGCTGGAGAAGGACACCGGCTTTCCCTCCCATAGGATCTGGCCGGCCTGCAGGGGGACCGCCCCCATAATGGCGGAGAAGAGGGCGCTTTTGCCGGCGGCATTGCGCCCCAAAATCGCATGGATCTCCCCAGGATAGACTGCCAGGGAGATCTCCCGCAGGGAAAATTCACTGTTCACCCGCCGGCCCACCCGGCGCAGTTCCAAAAGAGGCGTCCGTTCCAACCCGCCGGCCCCCTTTTTAAACGTCCTGTTGGACCGATTGGATCAGTGCGGTCACCTTTGCCACATCCACCCCCAGATCCTCCTCAAACCGGCTCTTGGAGAGAAAATCCCGCAGCTGGTCATAGGTGATGGCCTCCGGGCATTTCAACCCCTCCAGATAGGTGGAAACTTTGGAGGTGTCAGCCACTGCCACCCGGTAGACCTCCCCCCGGATCCCCGCGTCGTGGAGCAGGGTGCGCACCCGGCCCACACAACGGCTCGCATGGAGCAGGGGGTTTTCGATGGTGTACCAGGTCTCCCGGGACTTTACCCGCCATTTAGGGTCATCCGGGGCGCCGTAATACTCCCCCGCCACCGTGAGTTCATAGGCCAGCAGCACCCCAAAATGGCCCACCACCAGATGGTCCGCCCATCCGGAACGCCCCTCCACCACCAGCTTCACATCGTCCAGCACTTTAAACCCTCGGGGGATGGCCCAATTTTTTAGCGCCCGGGCAATCCGGCTGTGTTTGGAGCCGGACTTTTTGCCTTTGTGGGGGAACAGGCGCCAGACAGCCACCGCCGCCACTGCGACAATGGCGACCACACCGGCCAACAACAGGACGAGGGTTCCCAGGTTTTCTGAATAGTTCACACGCATTTCCTCCCGTTTGCTGCTGCGGGGCAACCCTTTTCCCTGCGGCAACAAAAAAGTTACTGGCAAACAGTATACCAAATCTGGGGGCATTTGACAATCCGGGCAAGGGAGAGGGAAAAGTAAACATTCTTTGAAGTCCCTGCCAATTTCCTTGACGCGGGGGAAAAAAACAGTATACTAAAAAAGTACGGCGGCCCTTTGGGGCTGTCCCGTGTGGTTTTCGCAAAAAAGGAGTTGAAGTCCCAATGAAACGACTGCTGGCTTTGGTCTGCGCGGCGGCGGCAGTGGTCTCCCTGGCCGGTTGCGGCCAAAATGGCGCCGCCCAGCCGGAGGAGCTCCCCGAAGGGGCCAACCTGCCCCTGGTGGAGGAGGCCGATCCCCAGCGGGCGGTGGAGGAGATCTATCAATCGGTGGAGATCCGGGATGTCCAGGCGGCGGATGACCAGACCCTGTTGGAGAAATTTTTCATCGATCCCGCCCAGTTGGAGAGCTATGTGGTGTGGTATACCAGCGGCCTCTATGGCATTGCGGATGTGTTCATCCTGCAGCCCCCTTCCGATTCCGACGCGCAGGATTTGGCCATCCTGCGGGAGCAGTTGGAACAGGTGCGGCTGAACATCTCCCGAGAGGTGGAAAACTATGATATCTATAACGCCTATCAGATCGTCCAGGAGGCCCCTGTCTTTGAGCAGGGGGGCTATCTGATCATGCTGATGGTGGAGGATACCGACGCCGCCCGCCAGATCATCGACCAATACATCCCCAAGTAGCCGGCTCCCCCCAGCGACAGCTGGGGGGATTTTTGCCTGCCCCCGCCATGGGGCGGGCTGTTTTGCAAAGAGGCCCAAAGCACCCCTTTTCGGGGGGTGCTTTGGGCCTCTCGCCTTGGGGGCCGCAGCCCCTGGCTGCGCCCCGCTCCAAAAGCCGCGCGCCGGTCCCTCTGACAGAGGATCTGAGACCACTGCAACACGCCGCTCTTAGAAAAAAAGCCCCCGGACGGGGGCTTTGAAAGGGATGATTTAACGATAGACGGTGACCCGGATGATCCCGTTGATCCCCCGGATGGCGCTCAACGTCTCCTCCCCCAGGCTTCCGTTCACATCCACCAAGGTATAGGCATAGTCCCCCCGGGATTTGTTGGTGAGGTTCTCAATATTCAGCCCCGCACTGGCGAAGGCGTTGGTCACCTGGGTAATCATAGCGGGAATGTTCCGATGGATCACCGCCACCCGGGCCTCCCCGCTCCGGGGCATGGAGACGGCGGGCAGGTTCACCGAATTGCGGATGTTGCCGTTCTCCAGATAATCCACCAGTTGGGCGGCAGCCATCTGGGCACAGTTCTCCTCGCTCTCCGGCGTGGAGGCGGCCAGATGGGGGAACGCCATAATCCCGGGATGGCCCAACAGCTCATCGCTGGGGAAATCGGTGAAATAGCAGCGGATCTGCCGCTCCTCCAGCCCTTCCAACAGGTCCTGGTTCACCACCAGATCCCCCCGGGCGAAGTTCAAAAGCCGCACCCCGTGGCGCATCATGGCAATCGACTGGGAGTTGATCATCCCCCGGGTCTCCTCGGTGGAGGGCACGTGGAGGGTGATAAAATCGCAGTTCTGGTAGATCTCCCGCAGGCTGGTGGCCCGGTGGATGTCCCGGGAGACATTCCAGGCGGTCTCCACCGACATATAGGGGTCATATCCCCAGACCTGCATATCCAGATGGCGGGCAAAGTTGGCGATCCGGGCGCCGATGGCCCCCAGGCCGATGACCCCCAAGGTCTTGCCGGCAAGCTCAGGGCCGGAAAATTTGGACTTGTTCTTTTCCACCAGCTCGGATACCGCGGCCCCCTGGCCCTTCAGGGTCTGGACCCACTCCATGGCGGGGAACACCCGGCGGGCGCTCATGAGCATGGCGCAGATGACCATCTCCTTCACCGCGTTGGCGTTGGCGCCGGGGGTGTTGAACACCACAATCCCCGCCTCGCTGCACCGGTCCAGGGGGATGTTGTTCACCCCCGCGCCCGCCCGGGCAATCGCCCGCAGGGACTGGGGGAACTGCGTCTCCAGCATGGAGGCGGAGCGCACCAGGATGGCGTCGGGGTTTTCCACCCCGTCCCCCACCCGGTATTTGTTCATATCAAACACTTCCAGCCCCCGGGGGCTGATCTTGTTGAGGGTTTGGATATAGTACATCAGCCATTCTCCTTTTCAAACCGGTCCATCAGCGCCACCAGTTGCTCCACGCCCTCTTTGGGCATGGCGTTGTAGATGGAGGCGCGGCAGCCGCCCACCGTCCGGTGGCCCTTCAGGTTGACCAGCCCGGCGGCCTTGGCCTGGGCCAGGAATTTGGCGTCCAGCTCGGCACTGGGGGTGACGAACGGCACGTTCATCAGAGACCGGTCGGCCTTCTCCACCGTGCCCCGGAACAGCTTGGACTGGTCCAAAAAGTCATAGAGCACCGCGGCCTTCTCCCGGTTGCGCTGTTCCATGGCCGTTAGCCCACCGATCTCCTGCTGAATCCAATCCAGCATCAGTTTCAGGATGTAGATGGCATAGGTGGGAGGGGTGTTGAATTTGGAGTCGTTTTTCACATGGATGGCATAGTCCAACATGGTGGGGGTGCCCTCCCGGGCGTGGCCCACCAGCTCCTCCCGGAGGATCACCACCGTCAGGCCGGCGATGCCCATGTTCTTCTGGGCCCCGGCATAGATCAGGGCGAATTTGCTCACATCATAGGGCTTGGAGAGGATGCAGGAGGAGGCGTCCGCCACCAGCGGTACGCTGCCGGTGTCCGGCAGGGTGTTCCAGGTGGTGCCGTAGATGGTGTTGTTCAGGCAGATGTGGAAATAATCCGCATCCGGCGTAAAGGTGGACGGATCCAGTTTGGGGATGTAGCTGAAGGTTTTGTCCTTGGAGGAGGCGACCTCCTTGCAGGCGCCATAGCGGCTGGCCTCCTGGAACGCCTTGGTGGCCCACTGGCCGGTGACCACATAGTCCGCCTTGCCGGAGCCGTTCAACAGGTTCAGGGGTACCATGGAAAACTGGGTCCAAGCGCCCCCCTGCAAAAATAGGACCTTGTAGTTGTCCGGGATGCCCATCACCTGGCGCAGCTGGGCTTCACACGCGTCCATGATCTGCTCGTACTCCTTGGAGCGGTGGCTCATCTCCATCACCGACTGGCCGGTGCCCTGATAGTCCAGCAGCTCGTCGGCCGCCCTCTTCAGCACCCACTCGGGGAGCATGGACGGCCCCGCCGAAAAGTTATAAACCCTTGCCATGACCAATAACCCTCCTATCCGCCGCGAAACTTCCGCGGCCAATTTTCCCCATTAAATCGGGAAACAACTCTTATGCTCCATTATAAGCCCCTTTTTTCCCCCCGTCAATCTTTCCTGAAAAAGTATGACTCTCTTTCCCCCGGTGAGAGACGCCTTGCCCGCTCTGTCCCTGATAAAAGGCCAACTGTCTTTGGAATGGGGCCCAAAGGCGCCCCGCCGCGGAGCGCCCGGATGGGCGCAGCGCGGCGGGGTATCCCGGTTCCTTTGGCCTTTTTGAGGGGACCGGTCCCCCCAGCCGCTCTGCCGAAGGTGCCCTTTTCCAAAGGGGAGGGCACCGGCATTTTCCCTGTCCACCTGTCCTTTTGAATCAGACAGGAATTTTACTTGTGAACTGGGGAAAGCTGTGATACAATGGGACTACAAAAAACTGGAGGGAGGGGTCCGATGGATTGGACAGCATTGGAGCCGGTCATCTGGCTGGTTTTGGGGGTCATCTTCGCGGTGGCGGAGGGGCTCACGGTACAGCTGGTGTCCATCTGGTTTGCCATTGGCGCGGCGGTGACCGCGGTGGCCGCAGCCTTCACCGGTCTGAGCCCCACTGGGCAGTTTTGGCTATTTTTAGCGGTCTCGGCGGTGCTCTTGGTCGCCACCCGTCCGTTGGTGAAACGGGGGAAAACGGTCCCCACCAACGCTGACCGGGTGATTGGCCAGGTGGGCATAGTCCAGGAGGGGATTGATAACGACCTGGAACAGGGCCGGGTAAAGGTGGATGGTCTGAGCTGGTCCGCCCGCACAGCGGATGGAAGGCCATTGCCGGAGGGCACCCGGGTGCGGGTGCTGCGAATCGAGGGGGCCAAGGTGATTGTGGAACCCTGCCAGGCCCCGGAACAACCTTAAAAGAGGGGAGAAACAAGTATGGAACTCATTTTGTTAGGGATTCTGCTGTTGATTGTACTGTTGGTCCTCATCGTCAATATCAAGATTGTACCCCAGGCGTCGGTCTATGTGGTGGAGCGGTTGGGCAGCTACTATGCCACCTGGGGCAACGGCCTGCATTTTAAGGTGCCGTTCCTCTATCGGATTGCCCGGAAGGTGTCCATGAAGGAGCAGGTAGTGGATTTCGCTCCCCAGCCGGTCATTACCCGGGACAATGTGACCATGCAGATTGATACGGTGGTGTTCTATCAGGTCACCGATGCCAAACTGTTCACCTATGGGGTGGAGCGGCCCATGTCCGCCATCGAAAACCTCACCGCCACCACCCTGCGCAACATCATCGGTGAGATGGAGCTGGACAGCACCCTCACCTCCCGGGATGTGATCAACACCAAGATCACCGCCACCCTGGATGAGGCCACCGACAAGTGGGGGATCAAGGTAAACCGGGTGGAGCTGAAAAACATCCTTCCGCCCCGGGAGATCCAGGACGCCATGGAGAAACAGATGAAGGCCGAGCGGGAACGCCGGGAATCCATCCTCCGGGCGGAGGGCGAAAAGCACAGCCAGATCCTGGTGGCCCAGGGCGAAAAGGAGTCGGCCATCCTGCGGGCGGAGGCGGAGAAGGAATCCGCGATCCTGCGGGCAGAGGGCGTGAAGGAACAGAAGATCCGGGAGGCCCAAGGTGAGGCGGAGGCCATTGCCCTGGTGCAAAAGGCCCAGGCGGAGGCGCTGCGGATGCTGTCCGAGGCAGACGCCACCGACAAGGTGCTCCAGCTGAAGAGTCTGGAGGCATTCGCCAAGGCGGCGGATGGCCGGGCCACCAAGATCATCATCCCCAGCGAGATCCAGTCGTTGGCTGGGCTGGTGGCATCCCTGAAAGAATTGACTACCGACCGTTAAGCACGGTAAGATTTTGGATAGGATCGGCGCATTTGGGGGCTTGGGGATGTCAATCCCTTCGGGATCCTCCCAAATGCGCCCTGTTTTTCAAGAGATTTTAAAGCGGTAGGGAACGGATGGCCTCAAAAAGGAGGGATTTCCCTGTCCGGCTGCCCTGGCCGCGGAGCGCCCGGATGGGCGCAGCGCGGCGGGGCAAGGCAAGCAAACCCCTCTTAGGCTCCCCTTTCAAGGGGAGCTGCCGCCGCCAGGCGGCTGAGGGGTCGCGTTCGCCGGAACCTCTCCGTAGAACAAGCCGCCTTCCCGCCCGGCCCCAGCTCCCCCGTGGGGGGAGCTGCCGCCGCAGCGGCTGAGAGGGGGCGGCGGCAAACCTAAAAAGCGGTC
>CAJFPF010000136.1 GCA_904398655.1 uncultured Anaerotruncus sp.
CTACCGCTACCTGGATCTGCGCCGGGGGGAGATGCAGCGCAACCTGATGATGCGCCACAAGATCGTCAAGGTGGCCCACGACTACTATGACTCCCAGGGGTTCATCGAGGTGGAGACCCCCGACCTGATCAAATCCACCCCCGAGGGCGCCCGGGACTACCTGGTGCCCAGCCGGGTCCACCATGGCAGCTTCTACGCCCTGCCCCAGTCCCCCCAGCTGTATAAACAGCTGCTCATGCTGGCCGGATACGACCGGTATATGCAGATCGCCCGGTGCTTCCGGGACGAGGATCTGCGGGCCGACCGCCAGCCGGAGTTCACCCAGATCGACCTGGAGATGTCGTTTGTGGACCAGGAGGACGTGATGACCGTCAACGAGGGGTTCATGAAGCGGGTGTTCAAAGAGGTGCTGGATGTGGACATCCCCACCCCCTTCCAGCGGATGCCCTACCAGGAGGCCATGGACCGCTTCGGCTCGGACAAACCCGATCTGCGGTTTGATATGGAGCTGCAGGATCTGTCCGACCTGCTGGGGGATTGCAGCTTCAAGGTGTTCCGGGGGGCGCTGGATGCCGGCGGCAGCGTGCGGGCGATTGTGGCCAAGGGCGCCGCGGACACCCTCTCCCGCAAAGAGATCGACAAGCTGGTGGAGTTTGTCAAGACCTACAAGGCCAAGGGCCTGGCCTATACCCGTCTGACCCATGACGGGGAGAGCTCCTCCTATGAGAAGTTCCTCACCGAGGAGGAGAAACAGGCCATCCGTACCCGGTTGGGGGCGGAGAAGGGGGATGTGATCCTGGTGGTGGCCGACGGCTCCAACCAGGTGGTCTATGACAGCCTGGGGGCGCTGCGGTGTCATCTGGGGGAGCGGCTGGGCCTGATCCAGCCGGGGGTGTTCCGGTTTTTGTGGGTCACCCAGTTCCCCCTGTTCGAGTACAGCGAGGAGGAGGGCCGGTTCGTGGCCAAACACCACCCCTTCACCCATCCGGCCCCGGAGGACCTGGACAAGCTGGAGACCGACCCCGGCGCCTGCCACGCCCAGGCCTACGACATGGTCCTGAACGGCTGTGAGGTGGGCGGCGGCTCCCTGCGGATCCACGACCAACAGCTTCAGCAGCGGATGTTCCGCGCGCTGGGCTTTGACGATGAGACCGCCAACGCCCGGTTTGGCTTTTTGCTGGACGCCTTCAAATACGGCGCCCCGCCCCATGGGGGCATGGCCTACGGCCTGGACCGGCTGGTGATGCTCATGCTGGAGAAGGGTTCCATCCGGGACGTGATCGCCTTCCCCAAGGTGCAGAATGCCAGCGAGCTCATGACCCAGTGCCCCGCCGGAGTGGACGACAAGTCCCTGGCAGAGCTGGGCATTGCGGTGATCGACCGGGAATAATGGTTGGGAGGGGGGCCTGGCCCCCCTCTTTTGGCCCTTGGGGCCGGAAAGGAGAGATTGCCCATGAAGCGGACCCGTCCCTATCCCCTGGCCCACTTGACCCCCAAGGGGGAACGGGCACTGCTGGGGGGCCACCCCTGGGTGTATGAGGCGGAGGTGGCCCAGCTGGAAGGCCAGCCCGAGCCGGGTGGCCTGGTGGATGTATGCGGCCCGAAAGGGGCGTTTTTGGGCACCGGTTTTTTCAGCCCCCAGTCGAAAATCCGGATCCGGGTGTTCTCCCGGAACGCCAACGACCGGTTTGACCAGGGGTTTTGGCTGCGGCGGCTGGGCTATGCCTGGGACTACCGGCGGACGGTGATGGCCCCGGAGGAGCTGGACTGCTGCCGGGTGATCTTTGGGGAGGCGGACCAGTTCCCCGGGCTCACGGTGGACCGGTTCGGGGAGTTTTTGGTGGCCCAGACCCTCTCGGTGGGGATGGAACGGCTGAAGGGGGAGCTGTTCCCCCTGCTGGCCCAGGTGTTGGAGGCCTCCGGGCACCCGGTGAAGGGAATCTATGAGCGCAACGACGTGGCCATCCGGGAGCTGGAGGGGCTTTCCCAGGGGACCGGCTGGTTCCCCCTGGAGGGCAGGCCCCAGCCGGAGAAAACAGTTGCTGAAATCACCGAAAACGGGGTGCGCTACCTGGTGGACTTCGCCCAGGGACAGAAGACCGGCTTCTTCCTGGATCAGAAATATAACCGCCAGGCGGTGGCCCGGCTGGCCCGGGGTCGGCGGGTGTTGGACTGCTTCACCCACACCGGCTCGTTTGCCCTGAACGCGGCCCTGGGTGGGGCGCGGCAGGTCACAGCGGTGGACATCTCCGAGTCGGCGCTGGAACTGGCGAAGGAGAACGCCCGGCGCAACGGCCTGGAGGGGAAGATGGAGTTTGTGGCCGCGGATGTGTTCGACCTGCTGCCCCAGTTGGAACACGCCTCCGAAAAATATGACTTCGTAATCCTGGATCCGCCCGCCTTCACCAAGAGCCGCCGGACGGTGGAGAGCGCCTACCGGGGCTACCGGCAGATCAACCTGCGGGCGATGAAGCTGCTGCCCCGGGGCGGCTATCTGGCCACCTGTTCCTGCTCCCATTTCATGGAGACCGCCCGGTTCGAGGGGATGCTCCGGGAGGCGGCGGCCCAGGCGGGGGTACAGCTGCGGCAGATCGAGGCCCGGCAGCAGGCCCCCGACCACCCCATCCTGTGGAATGTGCCGGAGACCGATTATCTGAAATTTTTCCTGTTCCAGGTGGTCTAATGGACCGCCCTGCAGAAAGGAGGCATCTGTATGCGAAAGCTTTACCGCTCCTCCCGGGACAAGGTGTTTGCCGGCGTCTGCGGGGGACTGGGGGACTATTTTGGGGTGGACCCCACCCTGTTGCGGCTCATCTGGGCGGCGCTGGCCCTCTTCTCCTTCGGGACGTTTTTGATCCTCTATGTGATCGCGGCGGTAATCATCCCCTATGAGGGGAACCTGCCGTAGATCGGGTGTGCCCCCGGAGCCCATCCCCAGCGGGATGGGCTCCGGGGTTTTTTTGCCGCCTGGAGGGGAGAAAAAATGTGATTTGACATGGGAGATTGAGGGCGTATGGAGGAGAAAACAGGAGAAAATAGAAGGACTGGATTTCTAAATTAAAAAAGTTGCAAAAAGGTGTTGACAACCCGGGGGGAGGAAGGGTATAATATCAAAGTCGTTTGGTGGACCGGGCTGCGGAAGGCGCCCGGCCACTGCTTTGAATGTGAAGTTTGGAGGAAATGGTATGTCTACTACTATGCCAAAAGCAGCCGAAGTGACCCGCAAGTGGTACATTCTCGACGCTGCCAATAAGCCGCTGGGACGGACCGCGGCCCTGGCCGCCTCGATCCTGCGCGGGAAACACAAACCCGATTTCGCCCCCCATGTGGACTGCGGCGACCATGTGATCATCCTCAACGCTGAAAAAGCGGTGCTCACCGGCAAGAAGCTGGAGCAGAAGTTCTACCGCCATCACTCCGGTTGGATCGGCGGCCTGAAGGAGACCTCCTATGGCCGTCTGATGCAGCAGAATCCGGAGAAGGCCATGATGCTGGCCGTCAAGGGCATGATCCCCGACACGGTGATCGGCCGCAAAGCGCTCACCCGCTGCCGCGTCTTTAGAGGCGCCGAGCACAACCATGCCGCCCAGAAGCCGCAGGCTTGGACACTGTAAGGAAGGGGAATTGTTGGACTATGTACGAATCGAAACCTTATTTTTACGGCACCGGCAGAAGAAAACATTCCGTCTCCCGGGTGCGCCTGTATCCCGGCTCCGGCTCGATCACCATCAACGGCCGTGACATCGACGACTATTTCGGCCTGGAGACCCTGAAACTGGTGGTCCGCCAGCCGCTGACCCTCACCGATACCCTGGGCAAGTTTGACGTGGTCTGCACCGTCACCGGCGGCGGCGTCTCCGGCCAGGCCGGCGCCATCCGCCACGGCATCTCCCGCGCCCTGCTCCAGAAC